>NZ_LZIN01000001.1 GCF_001667375.1 Mycolicibacter sinensis
CTGGGGCTGACCCCCGAACAGGTTGCCGACCACACCGCAACCACCGACGGCATGCTCACCAACATCGACATCTCCGGCGACATCGACCAGTTCAGCGCCTGGCTCAACGCGTTCGGTAACGGGTTGCTCGACAGCGCCGGGTTGGACGCCCTGTTCAATTCGATTGTGGCCTTCATTTACAACGCCTTCGGCAACATCGAGGGCTTCTTCACCGAATGGATGGGCATCGACTGGGGCGGGGTGGAAGACACGCTCGACTACTGGTTCCCGCCGGAGGTCTGACCCGATCCGGGTCGAGCTCTCGCCTGCGAGGCGTTTGACCCGGCGGAGAACCGGCAATCCCAGGTGTTCGGGCCGGCGACCCCGACGCCGGCCGCGATCACGGCAGGGGGCCGGTCCATGGGCTTCGACCTCACGCCGACGGCGGCGCAGCACGACCTCGCCCGCCGCACCCACCAATTCGCCGAATCGGTCATCCGGCCGGTCGCACTCGACTACGACCAGCGCCAGGAATTCCCATGGCCGGTGCTCGAGGAGGCCGCCGTCCAAGGCTTCTACAGCCCGCTGTTCTACCGCGACCTGATCGGCGACTCGACGGGCTTGTCGTTGCCGATGTTCATGGAAGAGCTGTTCTGGGGCTGTGCCGGAATCGGTTTGGCGATCGTGATGCCCGCGCTAGCGCTCTCGGCGATCGGACAGGCCGCCACCGGCGAACAGATGCTGCAGTGGGCACCGGAATGCTTCGGCACCCCAGGCGATCTCAAACTCGCGGCCCTGGCGATCTCCGAGCCCGAAGGCGGCAGCGACGTCCGCAACCTGCGCACCACCGCCCGCCGCGACGGTGACGACTGGATCATCGACGGCCACAAGATGTGGATCGGCAACGGCGGCATCGCCAACGTGCACGTCGTCAACGCGGTCGTCGACCCGGACCTGGGTCATCGCGGCCAGGCGCTGTTCATTGTGCCCGGCGGCACCCCCGGACTGGAGCTGGTGCGCAAGCTCGACAAGCTGGGCTGCCGAGCGTCCCACACCGCCGAACTGCGCTTCGACGGTGTCCGCATCCCGGCGGAGAACCTGCTTGGCGGACAGGACAAACTGGAGCGCAAGCTCGCCAAGGCCCGCGAAATAGTGGCGGGCGCAAAACATTCCGGCTCGGCCACGCTGGGCACCTTCGAGCAGACCCGCCCGATGGTCGCCGCCCAGGCGATCGGCATCGCCCGCGCCGCACTGGAATACGCAACCGACTACGCCACCCGCCGAGAGGCCTTCGGCGGCCCCATCATCGACAACCAGGGCATCGCATTTCCGCTGGCCGAGCTGGCCACCGCGATCGACGCCGCACGGCTGCTGACCTGGCGGGCGTCCTGGATGGCGGCCAACGGGATCAGCTTCAACCACGGCGAGGGATCGATGGCCAAGCTGGCCGCCAGTGAAACGGCGGTGCGCGTCACCGAGCGCGCCATCCAGACGCTGGGCGGCTGGGGCTACATCACCGACCATCCGGTGGAGAAATGGTACCGAGATGCCAAGCTGTACACCATCTTCGAAGGCACCAGCGAGATTCAGCGGATGGTGATCGCCCAAGCGCTCGGCGCCGCGGTCGGCACTCCGCCGCTGCACGTCGAGATCGAGCCGTCCGGCGGACCGTTGAACCGGATGTTCGGGCGCGGCGCACCACTGCGCACCCGCGCGGCCGCCGGCGCGCTGGCGATGCAGGACCGCATCCCCGCACCGGTGCTGCGGGCCGCCATGAAGCTGTTGCGGCCTCCGAGGTAATCAGGAACCAGCGCCCAGCCGGCATTCGGGCGCCACGTCCACCTCGGGCTGCTCACCCACCGCCAGCCGCGCCACCGCCCGCCCGATCGCCGGAGCCTGCTTGAACAGGTTGTGGCCGGCGAGGAACACCAAGCCGTCGCGCTGCCAGGCCGCGAAACCGTCGTCGCTCCACGGCACCCGGGTGACCCAGCAGTGCCGGTATCCCACCGGCACCCCGCCCACCTCGTCCAGCACCGCCAGCGCTTGTTCACGGCGAGGCCGATCGCGACCGCGCCGTCGGTCGAAACCAGCTCGGTGCCGGCCCGCGAGGCCCACTCCGCCCAGATCGCCCGACTGGCCCGCGCCAGTGCTACCAGCCGCGCGTCGTCGTGGGCGTGCCGAAAGATCCGGGATTCGCCGCCGGACTGCCCGTCACCCGGCACGCCGCTTTCATACACACGCACCGTGGCGCCCAGCTCGGTCAGGGCGTACGCGGTGCTCAGGCCGACGATCCCGCCCCCGACCACTCCGACGTCGACGGCTGTCACCGCCGCTCCGGCGGCATCGGCCGGAACACCTGCAAGGCGCGATAGCGCACGGTGAATTCGGCCTCCGCGCAAGGGCTGTCGACCTCTCCGTCGCGGGCGAGGGGCACCGGGCCGTCGGGTGCGGTGAACCGGAACTGCGGGACCTGCAGCTCGTGGTAGAGCCGACTGCGCTGCAGCCGTCCGGTCAGCAGGGCGACCAGGATTCGAAGCGTGGACCACGGCCGCCCGGTTTCCAGGATCCGCACGTCCAGCAGCCCGTCGTCCATCCGGTTCCGTACGGCCGGCGCGAAGCCGACCGGCAGATAGGCGGAGTTGCCGAGGAAGAACAGCGACGTCTGCAGCGTCTTGTCGTCGTAGGTGATGCGCACCGGTTGTTCGCGACGCAGCGTCATCAACATCGCATAGACGCTGGCCACCGGCTTGCCGACTTTGTGCTGCAACCGTTCACGACGGCGAACGAACGCCGGGTAGGCGCCGACGCTGGCGGTGTTGACCACCGTCGTCTCGTCGTTGAACTGGACCACGTCCACTCGGGACAAGCTGCCCTCGGCGATGGCCCGGACGGTTTTCGCGGTGGTGTCGCAGCCGATGTCCTTGGCGAAGTGGTTCAAGGTGCCGCCGGGAAACACCGCCAGCGGCAGATCGCGCTCCACCGCGACGCCGGCGGCCGCGGCCACCGACCCGTCGCCGCCGGCGATCGCCAGCACCTCGGCGGAATCGGCCGCCCGGCGGACCGCTTCGGCCACGTCGTCGTCGGGGCCGAGTTCGACGACGGTGACGGCCGGTAGCGCTGTGCGCACCTGCTCGGCGACCTCGCCGGCGCGCCCGCCGCCGGAGCGGGGGTTGACCACCAGGGTCACACCGGCGCCGTCGGGGCGCGGCAGGCAGGCGACCCGCAGTGCATCGACGTGTTGCGGGGGCGGTGATGGGATCGGCGGCACCAGCTTCGCCCCGACCACCGCGATGGATGCACCGATGCCCAGCCCGGCGAGCACATCGCCGGGATAGTGGGCGCCGGTGGCGATTCGGGAAAGGCCGACTAGACCGGCCAGCCCGGCGATCGGAAGACCCAGCAGCGGGCTCTCCAACCCCACCCCGGTGGCGAACGCCGCCGCGCTGGCGGAGTGCCCCGACGGCAACGAGTTCGACAGCGGCAGCCGGCGCGCCCGGCGCAGCAGGGGTACCTGCAAGATGTCCGGGCGCGCCCGGGGCCGGATTCGTTTGACCACCTGGTTGGTCACCAGGCTGGTGAGCGCCAGGCTGACCACCCCGCGCGCGGCGGCGCGCTGGGCGGACGCGCGCCCGGTCGCGGCCATCACCGCCGCGAGGGCCAGCCACAGTTTGGAGTAATCAGCGGCGCGGGTCAGCGGCGGCATGGTGGTGTCGAGCAGTCGGCTGGGCGAGTGCGCGATCGCCTTGAACACCTCGGCGTCGAGCTCGCCGAGGCCTTGGGTGATCTGGCGAAGCCCGGAACGTCGGCGCCGCAATGGCGTCATCTTGACCACAGCACTGAATCCTCCGTCCGCCGGCCCCGGTGCCGTACGGGGTTCCCTATACCCGCTTACCGGCCGGGAAACGCATCTCCGCTACCTGCCAGCCGCGGCGACGCGGGTGTGGAGAGAAGGAGGCGTATTCGGTCCTCACTCGTCTCCCTCTCCCGCTCTACGCCTGAACGCAACTCGAGCGGCCTCGGTGCTGACCTTTGTTGACGTCCACCAAGCCGTACGGCTAGCTTGGTCACGATCCGGCAGGCCGTCACCCGCGCGAACTGCGCAGATCGGCCGTCGACCAACCGACTCATCACAGATAGGAACCGACCTATGGCGTCAGCGACCTTGGGAGTCACTACGTGCGTCGCGTGCGTCGTGCTGCTTACCCTGGCACTGTTTTTGTCAATCGGGGCCTGATCTAGCCGCCCACCGCTCAGTAATCCCAGACCGCCGGTACGCAGCGGAAGGCGTTGCCGGCGACGGCCACCCGGCATACCGACGGGAACGGCAGGTGGGTGGCCACCAGCGACTCGCCGGTCGACGCCAACTCCTGCAGAAGACGAATCCGGACCCGAGCTGCCTCCTCGGGGTCGTGTTCGAACCCGTTGTGCCATTCCGGATTCTCGAACCCGACCTGGAAGACGGCGTCGCCGGCGAAGGTCAGGCGGTCGCCGCCCGAGGCCAGGCGGACCACGCTGTGCCCGGGTGTGTGGCCGCCGGTGCGGCAGACCAGCACCCCCGGCGCGACCTCGTACTCCGTCTCGAACGGACGCAGCCGGTCGCGGTATTCGTCCAAGAACCGCGTCGCGATCGACCGGAGCGCACCGGGCACCGGCGCCGGCATCTGGGTACCGGAGAAGTCCGGCGCCTCCCAGAACTCCGCCTCGGCGGCCGCCAGATGAATCCGCAGGTTCGGGCGCAGCCGTGCCTTCAGCCCGTCGGTGAGCAACCCGCCCACGTGGTCCATGTGCAGGTGGGTCAGCACCACGTCGGTCACCGCCGAGGGATCGATGCCGGCGGCCTCCAGTCGCTGGACGGTCTGCCCCGCCCGCGGGAAGTCCGGAAACTCCACGCCCAGGCCGGCGTCGACGAGGATGGTTCGGCCGCCGGTGCGCACCACGACCACGTTCAGCGGCCAGTTGATCACCTCCGGCGGCAGGAACATGGCGTCCAGCCAGCGCGTCAGGTCCGCGGAGTCGACGTTCGTGGCCATGGTCGCCGCGGTGATCGGTAACACCCCGTCGCTGATCACCAGCACCTCGATCTCGCCGACCTGTACTGCGTAGCGCGACGGGACCAATTCTGGGGCGGGCGTACCGGGTTGTAAGGCGTTGTCCAAGCTCATGGTCATCTCCTCGGTCCGTGCGGCGTGACGGTCGGTCGGCGCCGCTGAGCTGATGCGATCCGGATTGACAATGGCGCGTCAACGTTGTCCCGCGCGCCCTTGAAAGTACGTAGTCGGTGGGCGTGGCCCGGCCGCGCTGCCTATGGTCAAACGGTGACGATCAGCTACGACCAGGCGCTGCAGGAGCAGATCCGGACCCATCTGGGCGGGCACGACCGCCGGGCCGTGACCGACCCGACCAAACGGCACGCGGCCGTCGCGGTAGTGATCGTGGACTCCGACATCGGCGAGGACCGGGTTGATCCGGCGCCGGTGGACGACTGGATCGCCGGACGGCCCATGCCGGAAGCCGGTCTCGATGGCCGCATGATCGACGTCTCCGGCGGTGCGGCATTCTTCCTGTGCCGCAGGGCGTCTCGGCTCAATTCGCACGCCGCCCAATGGGCGCTGCCCGGCGGCCGGCTCGATCCTGGCGAGACCGCGGTCGATGCCGCGCTGCGCGAGCTGGACGAGGAGCTCGGCATCAGGCTGCCGGACTTGGCCGTGCTGGGCCTGCTCGACGACTACCCGACCCGGTCGGGATACGTCATCACGCCGGTGGTGATCTGGGGCGGTGGACGCCTGGAGCCCCGGCCCGCGCCCGATGAGGTGGTGGCGGCCTACCGAGTGGGGCTGCACCAACTGCAGCGCGACGATTCGCCGCGCTTCATCGACATTCCGGAGAGCCCACGCCCGGTCGTGCAGATCCCGTTGGGCAACGATCTCATCCACGCGCCGACCGGTGCCGTGCTACTGCAGTTGCGGTGGCTGTGCCTGGAGGGCCGATCCGACCGCGTCGACGAGTTGGAACAGCCGGTGTTCGCCTGGAAGTAGCTCCGGGCGCCGGCGACCGGACCTAGGCTGCGGTGCATGATCAAAGACCGCGCCGCGGTTGTCGCGGGCGCCATTCGGCTGGCCTCGGGCCTGTCCTTCCTCGTCGACCCGCTTCGGGCGAACCGGTGGTGGGGAGAGCCGGACGATCCGGGCCCGTCCGCGCGGCTGCTGCTTCGTTCCATGGGGTACCGCGACGCCCTGATCGGAGGGCTGCTCCTGACCGCGGCGGTGCGCGGCCGAGACACCCGCGGTTGGTTTCTGGCATCCGGTGGCGCCGATGCGGCCGACCTGCTCGGCGGTATGAGCGTGCATGCCGATCTCAAGCGCGGCCAGCAGATCATCGGCCTCGGGGGAGCGGTTGTCGGCATCGGCGTGGGGCTGTGGGGCGCCACGCGTCGCGATCGGAGTGCCACGCCGTAGCTCCGCGCGGCATTACCTCACGGGTGCAGGTTCCACTGCCCGCAGTCCTGGGCCAGCACGTCGTTGACGTCGACCTCGATTCCACCGACGATCGGGCCCGGTGTCGACGCGGTGCTCACGATGCGCTGGAAAAGTACCGCCCCGGGAAATATCTGGCCGCGTGACCAGGATCGGGTCTGCCAGGCCCAGCGGTGTCCGGGGGTGCGCGAGTTGCCGATCACCCCGTCGGCGGCGGCCCACTGGCAGACGTTGACACCGCCGTAGACACCGGTGCGCTGCACCCCGAGCACCGAATTGATACCGCGAAACCACTGCAGCGCAACGTTGTTCCAGGTATCACGGTTGATGTCGTCGTCGACGCTGAAGAAGATCGGGGCGCTGCGCCCGCCGCCGGCCGCGGTGTGCAGATTCCAGGCGGTCTGCGCGTCGGCGACGCCGCCGGCGTAACCGCGGGTGAAGTCCGACGGCGCCGTCCCGCCCGGCTTGCCGTACTGGTAGTTGCTGACGATCACCAGTCCCGCAGCGGTCAAGGACTCGGCGTAGGGGCGGGTGATGGGTTTGGCGCCGAAGTTCGATCCGGGACGTGACGTCGACACGTAGTTGATCACCCCGGCATGGCCGGCGGCGCGGATGTCCTGCGCGGGAATCTGGCGCATGGCGTAGTCGATCAGCGTGGGCGCGGCGGCCGAGGCCGTGGGCGTGCCGGAGGCCGCGGCTGCCGCGCCCACCCCGGCCAGCGCCGCAGCGGAGGCGTAGCGCAGCACGTCACGTCGGGGAACGTGGTTCCGGCGGTCGGAAGTCCGCGGCGAGTCAGACACGCCCCGATGTTAACAATGTGGCTGGTGTTAATGGCGTTGTCCGCGCCGAAACTGCCCGGACAGCGCGTCGTCCGCCGCTACGATACGACGATGTCGACACCGGTGAGCAGCGCATTGTTGCGGGCCTCGCGTGCATCGGGAACCGGCCTGGTGACCGCCGGTTGGGGTGTCGTCGCGATCTGGTTCGTCGCGACGGTAACGAACGCATGGAGTGCCGGGTCATCGACGGCCGCTGCCGCCCAAGCCATCTCGGGCGCCGCGTTGCTGGCGTTCGTGCTGCTCCATACCCTGATGCTCTACCGACCCGCCGGAGCCATCGCCTACGTCGCGATCGCCGGGACGGTGGCGTTCGGCCTCGAGGCGTGCAGTATCGCGACGGGCTTCCCCTTCGGCTTCTACACCCACTACGGGGCAGGGCCCCGCGCTCTCGGCGTGCCGTTCACAGTCGTAGCGGCCTGGGTGATTCTGGGCTGGGTGGCTTGGGTTCTGGCCCGGGTGATCGTGGGGGAGTGCCGGAGTCGACGCCTGTCGGTGGTTGCGACACCTGTCGTCGCCGCCCTTGTCGTCGGCGGCTACGACCTGGTGATCGATCCGTTGGGTTCGTACGTGCTGCACTTGTACGCCTACCGCTCACCGAGTGGGGCGCTCGGCGTCCCGTTGAGCAACTACGTCGGTTGGTTGATCACGGGATGGGTGCTGTTCCAGGCCTTCGCCTTGGTCGAACGGCGGTGGCGGCGCGAACCCACCGCCGCCACCCGATCGGCTCTGTTGATGCCAGCCGTCATCTGGTTCGGATTGGGCCTGCAGGTGAACCTCGGGCTGCTACGGGTCGGCGACGCCACGACCACAATCCAGGGCAAATCGGTGGCACTGGCCGACATCTACGAGACGTGTGCGGAGATGACCTGGTTCATGATGGGCCTAGTGGTGGTCATCAGCGTGGTACGGCTGTTCTCGGCGGAAACGCCGGCCTCCACCTGAGACCGGATGTCCGCCGGAAGCCCTTGACATAAGTCAAGCGGTTGACTTAACTCAGGTGACGCCGCCGGTTCCCGGGTCGGCGATCCGTCGAGGAGGCCCATGTCGTCGCCGCCTGAGGCCACCGCCCACGCCGAATTCGGCGGTCCCCTCCGCGGGTCGGGCAGCCCGCTGGAACTGGGCACCCTGCGCGCCCTCGATGAGCTGCAACAGGTGCTCACGCTGGAACCGGTCGGCGACGGCCGCTTCCGCGCGGTCAGTGAGGCCGCCCGGTTCGGCCGGATCTTCGGCGGACAACTAGTCGCCCAGGCGACGTCCGCGGCTGCGGCCACCGTCACCGACCTCACCCCGCATTCGATTCACGCGTCGTTCCTGCGGCCCGGTGACTCGAGCGCACCGCTGGACATCATTGTCGAGCGCACCCGCGACGGGCGCTCGATGTCGGTGCGCCACGTCGTGGTCGAGCAAGACGGCAAGGCCCTGGTGACGGCGACGGTGTCCTTCGACAATCCGGAGGGCGCCGATGTCCTCACCGCAGTGGAGCCGCCGGCCACCCCGGAATCGCTGCCGTTGCTGCAGCATTGGGCGCAGCGTGCCCCCGCAGGGCTGGCCGCCCCGGGAAGTACCTGGATCGACACGCCGCCTCCACTGGAGATGCGCATCGGCGAAGCGCCGATCTTCCTCGGCGGCGCACAGACACCCGGGCAGCGCGTCCACTGGATGCGGCTGCCGCGCAAGGTCACCGGCGGCCCCGCGGAGCATGCGGCGTTGCTCGGCTACGCCAGCGACTATCTGCTGGTGGATATGGCCTTGCGCTCGCACCCGCACCCGGTCAGCTACGGCACCCACCGGGGGCTGACCCTCGACCACACGCTCTGGCTGCACCGTCCGGTGCAATTCGACCAGTGGCATTCCTACACCCAACAGACGGTCGCCGTCGGCGGGCATCGCGCCCTGGTGCACGGAACCATCGTCGACGCCGCGGGCCGGCACGTGGCCAGCACCGCCCAGGAAGTCCTGGTCCGGCCGATGACCGGGCGCGCAACGTGACCGTCGCCGCCCGTCCGCTGTTCGAACACCGTTGGCCCGACGGGGAATTCCGATTGTTCCAACTGGGATTCGTGGTGGCCGATCTGTTCAGCGCCGCATCCCGATGGGTACAGGTCTTCGGCGTCGGCCCGTTTCACATCATGCCCCGCATCCGGAGCGCCTGCCGCTATCGTGGCACCGATGCCGACGTTGATATCCAGATCGGCGTCGCCCAGGCCGGGCCGGTACAGATCGAACTGATCCGCGACCACAGCCGGGGCGCTTCGGTGTTCGCCGAGATGGCATCGCGCCAGGGCCGCAACCCGTTCGGGTTCCACCAGGTGTCCACCCTGACCCGCGACTACGACGCCAAGCTCGCCCACTACCTCGACCAGCACTACGAACTTGCCTGCGAATTCGGCGATTCCGGACAACGCGTGGCGTTCCTTGACACCGTTGCCGAATTCGGGTTCTTCACCGAGATCGTCGAAGAAAAGCCCAGCTTCCAGGCCCACCTCGCCACGATCGCCCGCACCTGCGAAAGCTGGGACGGGACGGATCCGATCCGGATGCTGACCCGCGACGGCTACCGCATACCCGAATTAGGAAAGGACGAAAGCCAGTGACCAGCACTATCATCCCGGTCTTCAACCCGTCAACCGAGGAGCAGATCGCCGAGGTCCCCGATTCCGACCAGGCCGCCGTCGACGCGGCGGTGGCCCGGGCACGGGAAAGCTTCGAATCAGGGGTGTGGCGCAAGCTGCCCGCCGCGCGCCGCGCCGAGGTCATGTTCCGCGCCGCCGAAATCATCAAAGAGCGCACCGCCGAACTCGCCGAGATCGAGTCCCGCGACAACGGGATGACCGCGATGGGGGCCAGCCAGATCATCAAGGTCTCCCAGGAGATGCTGACCTACTACGCCGGTTGGGTCGGCAAAATCCACGGCGAGTCATCCAACCTGGTCTCCGACGGGTTGCTCGGGCACTTCGAGGAGTACCACACCTTCACCCAGCTCGAGCCGGTCGGAGTGGTCGGTCTGATCATCCCGTGGAACGGGCCGTTCTTCGTCGCGATGCTCAAGGTGGCGCCGGCGCTGGCGGCGGGCTGCAGCTGTGTGCTCAAGCCCGCCGAGGAGACCCCGCTGACCGCGTTGAAGCTCGAAGAGATCTTCCGCGAGGCCGGCCTGCCCGACGGCGTGCTGAACGTGGTGACCGGATACGGCGAGACCACCGGTGCGGCACTGACCGCCCACGCGGGAGTCGACAAGATCTCGTTCACCGGGTCCACCGAGGTGGGCCGGCTGATCGTCAAGGCGGCTGCCGGCAACCTCAAGCGCCTCACGCTGGAACTCGGCGGCAAGTCGCCGCTGATCATGTTCGACGACGCCAATCTCGACAAGGCCATCATGATGGCCGGCATGGGGCTGCTGGCCGGCTCAGGCCAAAACTGTTCCTGCACTTCGCGGATCTACGTCCAGCGCGGCATCTACGACAAGGTCGTCGAGGGCCTGGCCAACTTCGCCCAGATGCTGCCGATGGGCGGCAGCGACGACCCCAATTCGGTGCTGGGCCCGCTGATCAGTGAGAAGCAGCGCCAACGGGTGGCAGGCATCGTCAACGACGGGGTGGCCGCTGGCGCGCAGGTGATCACCGGCGGCAAGCCGATGGATCGGCGCGGCTACTTCTACGAGGCGACGATCATCACCAACACCACGCCCGACATGCGGCTGATCCGCGAGGAGATCTTCGGCCCGGTCGGATCGGTGATCCCCTTCGACGACGAGGACGAGGCGATCGCCGCCGCCAACGACACCGAGTACGGGCTGGCCGGCGCCATCTGGACCGAGAACCTCAGTCGCGCCCACCGCGTCGCGAACCAGCTTCGCGGCGGCCAGATCTGGGTGAACTCCGCCCTGGCCGCCGACCCCTCCATGCCGATCTGCGGGCACAAGCAATCCGGTTGGGGCGGCGAGCGCGGCCGCAAGGGCCTGGAGGCCTACTTCAACACCAAGTCGGTCTACATCAGCCTCTGACCGCCTCGACACTGCCCGGAGGTGGCTGGTGGTACTGCGCAAAGACGCGCCGGCCTTGGACGGTCGGGTAGCCGTCATCACCGGAGGCGGCAACGGGATCGGCCGCGGCATCGCCGAGTCCTTCGCGGAATTCGGTGCCCGCGTAGTGATCTGGGAGCGCGACCCGCAGGCCGCGGAGAGTACGGCCGCCGCGGTCGGAGGTCTGTCCTGTGCGATCGATGTCCGCGATCCCGACCAGGTCGACGCGGCGTTGGCCAGCACCGTCGCCGAGGTGGGGCTGCCCACGGTTCTGGTCAACAACGCCGGCGGGACGTTCGCCTCACCGTTGCTGGAAACCGCGCCAAAGGGGTGGGACACCCTGATCCGCTCTAATCTGACCCAGGTCCTGCTCTGCACGCAGCGCATCGCGCAGGCCCTGGTGCAACACGGCGCGCCGGGCAGCATCATCAACATCGCCAGCATCGAGGGCGCCCGCGCCGCACCCGGTTACGCGGCCTACGCGGCCGCGAAAGCGGGCGTAGTCAACTTCACCAAAACCGCGGCGCTGGAGTTGGCGCCGCACGGCATCCGAGTCAACTGCCTGGCCCCAGACCTCACGCTCACCGAAGGGATCGTGCGTGTCGGCTCGGCCGAGATGCTGGCCAACGCCGACCACATGATCCCGATGGGCCGGACCGGCCATGTCGACGAGATGGCCGGCGCCGCGGTGTTTCTGGCCGGCGAGCTCAGTTCGTATGTGACCGGCCAGACACTGCACGTCGACGGCGGCACACATGCCGCGGGCGGCTGGTATCACCATCCGGACAGCGGCGACTACATCCTCGGGCCGCCGCCCACCGGCTAGGTACCGTTCAGAGCCGAAAGGACCCGTATGCGGTTCGCGTTCACCTACCCGATCATCACGCATCCCTGCAACCCGGAACTGGTGTCTCCGCACGGGGTGACCGCGGTGGCGAAGGCCGCCGAAGCCGCCGGTTTCGACGCCATGGGCTTCACCGACCACCCGGCGCCGACGCAGCGCTGGCTCGACGCCGGCGGCCACGACAGCCTGGACCCGTTCGTGGCCATGGGATTCGCGGCGGCGCACACCCGAACGCTGCGATTCATCCCGAACGTCGTCGTGCTTCCCTACCGGAACCCGTTCGTGGTGGCGAAGTCCGGGGCCACACTGGAACTGTTGTCCGGCGGCAGGTTCACCCTGGCCGTCGGCGTGGGCTACCTCAAGGGCGAATTCGCGGCGCTGGGTGTGGATTTCGATGAGCGCACCGCACTGGTCGAGGAGAGCCTGGACGTCATCCGAGCCATCTGGACCGGGGACGACGTGTCATTTGAGGGCAGGCACTTTTCTGCCCGGGGGATCACCGCGCACCCGCGTCCGAGCAGTTGCCCGCCGATCTGGATCGGCGGCAACACCGGCAGGGCCCGGCAACGGGCCGCCACCCGCGGTGACGGATGGGCGCCGTTCGCGGCGCCGGCGGGCCTGGCCGGCACCGCCCGGACTGCCGCCATGGATTCCCTCGACGCCCTGGCCGCGGGAATCGAGGATCTGCGGCGGCGCTGCGATCAGGCGAACCGGGATTGGTCCACCATCGACATCTGCTTCTCCAATCTGGCCGGGGGCCGCCTGGGCTACGACGACTTCGACGCGAGCGCCTATCTGGACGGCCTGGGTCGTCTCACCGATGTGGGGGTCACCTGGGTACAGGTCGCCGTTCCCGGCGACAGCCTCACCGGCGCGATCGAGGCGATCGAGCAATTCGGCGAATCGGTGATCAAGGAGGCCCGGTAAGAAATGCTCCAACGGCATTAGTGTGGGGTCGTGACTGTGCCGCAGATCATCCGCAATGTGCCGCTGGCCGAGGAGATTCTCGAATCCCACCGCCACCGGGCCCACGGTGACGACATCGGTTGGGACGCCTACAAAGCCCACGTCTACCGGATCTTCAATTTCGCCCGCGCGCTGACACCGCAGAGTCCCGAGCGCGACGAGAAGCTAGCGATCGCCGCGGCTTTTCACGACCTGGCCGCATTCGACACGATCGACTACCTGGTGCCCTCAATCGAGGCGCAGGACGCCTGGCTACGCGAGACCGGCCGCGAGGCGTGGTCGAACGAGTTGGCGCTCATCATCGCCCAGCATCATCGGCTGGCCGGATACGGCTCCTCTCGCCCGTACGCGCCGCTGGTCGAGGCGGTTCGCCGGGCCGACCTGGTCGACGTGAGCCAGGGCTTGATCAGGTTCGGCCTGCCGCGCTCCTACGTCAGCGAGGTGCGCGGAGCCTTCGACGCCGGCGTCTTCTTCAAGCGGGTGATCCCCTCGGGCGTGGTGCGGGCGGTCCGCCGATTGCAGCAGCCCGGGTTCTTGCGTCCCGGCAACGCCCTGATGCGCTCGGGCCACGCCGGACAAGATCGCTGACGACGGCTACCCTTCCCCTGTGAGGCGAGCGGTTTCCCGGCGCAAGGTCCTGCGGTACTCCGCGGTGCTCGCGCCGGCCCTGGCCATCCCCGGTGCCCTCGGGGCAATGATCGGCACCCCGACAGCGGCGGCCGAAGGTGTGCAGCTCATCGACTTCGCCGACCGGCTGGTTCAGCCCGAGCAGATCAAAGCGGCCGGCTTCGCCGGGGCCCTGGTCTATGTTTCAGAGCTGCGGCCTGGCGCCACTTTCGATTTCAAGCCGGTCACCCGCGACTATGCAGACCGGCTGCGTGCCGCCGGCCTGCAGGTCGTCAGCTGCTACCAGTACGGCAAGCCCGGATGGGCGAACTCCCCGTCGGACTTCACCCGCGGCTTCGATGGGGGAGTGGCCGACGCCCGCACCGCGCTACGGCTGCACAACGCCGCCGGAGGCCCCGACTCAGCGCCGATCTTCTTCAGCGTCGACGAAGACATCGACGCCAAGACGTGGAAAAGCCAAGCCGTGCAGTGGTTCCGCGGCATCAACTCGGTGCTGGGCGCGGCGCGCACCGGAATCTACGGCGGCGCCCGCCAGCTCGGGTGGGCGATCGCCGACGGTGTCATCGGGCACTCGACCAGCCCGGGTCACCGGTGGGCATGGCAGACCAAGGCGTGGTCGGGCGGTGATCGCGAACCGGCGGCCGTGCTCTTCCAGCGCGAAGTCGTCACCGCAATCGACCCGGGCTTCATGATCGACGAGATCCACGTCGACGTGGACGACGTCCTGGCGCACGACTTCGGCCAGTGGGATCTGGTCCGTTGAGTGACAAGTCATGGGACGCAGCGCGGGTGGCGCGCTGGTCCGGCACGCTCGGATTCGTCGTTCCCGCGCTCACGCTGGTGGTGTATCCGATCTGGTCGTTCCCGGGCACCCAAACGCTGGCCACCGACGTGGCGCAGTGGACCGTGGTTCACCACGACCGGCTGGTCGCGACGATGCTGCTCAATACGGTCGGCGTGACGATCTGGCTGGTCTTCGGCGCAGCGGTGTGGACGTATCTGCGGGACCGCCTTCCGGTGCGATCGATGCTGCCGCTGTGTTTCGCCGCCGGTTTCGTCGCCTGCGTGACCCTGCTGCTGAGCGGCTTCACCGCGTTCGATCTGCTGCTCTATCGGCAGAACCACAGCCCGGAGATAGCTGGACTGCTCTACGACCTGGCCTTTGGGCTGCTGGCCATGTCGGGCATGCCCACCGTGGTGGCCCTGGGAGCATTCGCCGTCGCGGTGTATACCCACCAGGTGCTGCCGCGCTACACCGCCCACCTTGCGCTGGCCGCCGCCGTGGTGCATCCGCTGCTCCTGCTGGCGTTCATCGTCGACGACGGACCGCTGTCGCTGGAGGGTTTTTCGATCACCGGGATGCCGGGGTTGTTGTTCGCCTGGATTCTCGGAACGGCGCTGGCGATGCCGCGCAGGCCGTAGTGACCGAGGCCGCCATTACGCTCCCGCTGCGCACGCCAGCCCGCACCGATGTAGCTACCCGACCACGACCGGACGTGGCATGACGGTGGGTTTGACGCCATAGCGTGGCAGCCCGAAGCCGGAGCCACCGCTGCGCCCGCCACCATGCATCGGTGGCGGCATGGCGGTCATCGACCTGCTCTCCGGGGCGGCCGTCCAGCCACTGCCCGCTCCGGCCGCCGGCGCAGCCGTCGGGACGGCGGTCGCCCAATTCGGAGGCGTGGACAAGGATCCGACCAGGGTCGCCCTGCCCATTCCGGCCGACACCGGGGCGCCGGCGCCGCCGACCGCAGCTCCGGCAGCACGGCCGGCGGTCTCGGTCGACGCCAGTGTCACACCGGGCGCGGAGCTGAGCCCGCCACCGGTAAGGGCGGCCGTGCCGCCGTCCAAGCCGCGGGCCAAAAACCCGAGCGTGGCCAGACCTGCAAAGCCCTCGAGGTTCCCGCCCGGGTCGAAGATCCCGGTTGCGGCGATCGTGTTCCACAGCTGCGCATTGATGTTCAAGCCCGAGCCGTCGTCGTGGCCCCAGGTTCCGTCGAAGAGGCCGTCGAAGAACTTCGTCCAATGCCAGTCTGGGTCCGTCGGCCTTGTCCCCTCCGCCGGCGACGCCATGCTGCGCAATGCGCCGGGCACCTGGGAGTGCGCACCGGTGTCGGCCGGCAGGCCGCCCGAGCTGCCCTGCTCTTCCGGACTGGTGGTCTCCGGCGCGACCGCGAACGGAACCAGTTGGGTGGCGGTCGCCGAAGCGGCGGCGTAGCTGTACATCGCGACGGCGTCCTGCGCCCACATCTGCGCGTAGCGCGCTTCGTTCGCCGCGATCGCCGGGGTGTTCTGCCCCAGGGCGTTCGTCTTGACCAATGCCGCCAACATCACCCGATTGTCCGCGACAGCCGGCGGCGGCACCGTCATGGCGTAGGCCGACGCGTAGGCATCGGCGGCGGCGTAGGCCTGCGCCGCGGTCTGCTCTGCCTGTTCGGCGGTGATGCTCATCCAGCTGATGTACGGCTCGGCGGCCGTAGTCATCGCCGACGCCGAAGGACCCCACCAGCCCTGGCTGACCAGACTCGCTACCGCCCATTCGAAAGATACCGCTGCAGAACGCAATTCCGCCGCCAGCAGGTTCCAGGCTGCTGCGGCGGACAGCATCGGCCCGGCACCGGGCCCGGCGTACATGCGTGCAGAATTGATTTCCGGGGGAACGGCTCCGTAATCCATCATCAGAACACCTTTCACCAGATCGAGATGACGTTGGCAGCGTCGGTTGCGGCGTAGGACTGCGCGCTGCGCTGCAGCGTGGTCACGAACATTTCGTGCACCACAGCGGCCCGCTTGCTGATCGCCTGGTACGTCTGTGCATGTCGGGCGAACTGAGCGGCGGTCAGGGCAGAGACCTCGTCGGCAGCTGCCGGGACCACGCCGGTCGTCGGGCCGGCGGCAGCCATGCTCTGCGCGGCCACGGCGTCGCCGATACCGCGCAGATCGGCCGCTGTCGCGGTCAGCTCGTCGGGAAGTGCGGACACAAAAGACATCAAAACTCCTTTAGGAATTGCGAATTACACTGCTGAGCCGTGAAATTCGTGCGCGGAAAACGCGCTCAGGCCAGTGGCCGGACAGCGCGGATACGGAACGGGCCAACCGATTCAGAAAGTGAAAGCGGCGCCGCGAACGGGTTCGAACGAAGTGATCGTCGAACTCGGATAAGGACTATCGCTCGGACTCAATGTCGCTCTCACCTCCTGACGGCCAGGGCACACGGGGATGCCGGCGCGGCATGCACACAGGGAGAGCCGGGCCCACAGAACAGCCGGCCGGCACCCCTCTCGTCAGAGTTTCAGCACTGCACGGCGTATCCGGCCAGAATCCGGAAGCCACTTGGGCTCAACCCTTAAGCCGGGAGGAGCTGTCCTGACCCTGGGCGTCTCTCGACGTTGGAGGTCAGTGGCCTGTATCCGTACAGACGCCTCGCCTAACGAGGTGCGTTCGCGGCCATAGTGGCAGCAACGGTGGGCGGAGTCAACTCGACCGGCGTGGCGCTCCTGTTGTACCGGTGCAATCGCGGCGCGGAAATCGACTGGAAACAAGCATGTTTCGCAGAGAAACGGCACGCGAAGCCCAAGCGGACGCCGAGTCGATGCAATGCAAATCGAAATGCGCTGTCTATCGGCTGCATTCATCAGAGTGAATCTGCCTGCGAGAGGCGCGCCGTTGAGTCAGCGTAGAACTCGCTGTGCGCGGCGTGGCAATGCGCTATGTGCCGGTAGCGGGCAGTCGGGTGCCACGCCAGGGCGCCAACAGCAGTTCGCACGCGCGGCGCATGTCGGCCTCGGCCTGCGCGGGTGTGGTCTCGCCCATCACCGCCCACGACAGGATGCCGTAAGCGCACTGCTCGACCAGCAGTGCGAGCTGGGTGTCCTTAGCCGTCGGCTCGGCGATCCCGGCAACGGACACGATGGTGCCGCGCAGGTTGAAGTCGCCGCCGGCGGTGGACTCCGCCCGCCGGGCGTTGACCGAGGTAATCATCGCCCGGGCCAGCAGCGGCCGGGCCAGCATGCTGCGGCAGACGCCGACCATGAGTTCGGTGACATCGGCGGCCGGGCGCCTCGTGGGCGGCCCGGGTGGTTTGACGGCGCGGGTGTAGTGCAGCAGCAGTGCCGAAAACAGATGATGCTTCGTCGGGTAGTAGCGGTAGACCGTCGCGATCGATACCGCCGATTGATCCGCCACGTCCTGCATCCGGACACCTTCCAAGCCGTCGCGGGCACCGAGCCGGGCAGCGGTGGCAAGAATCCGTTCGCAGCGTTGACGCTGCGCGGGTGTCCGGGGAGTTGCCGGCTCGCGGTCACTCGGCGGCCGGGGCATCGCGGCCTCGCGCCGCTGACGGCGTGCCGCGCAACAGCTTCTGCATCATCCGGTGGGAGGCGAGGACGGCTTCGGCCCGGTCCGATCCGGCGTGCAGTGCCGGGTTGTCGGCGTGGGCAGCGACAACGTGCACGGGGCCGTGGGGGAGTTGCCTGAGACCTTCGTGGGCAACGTCCGCGGGATCGGACACCCGCATCCCGGGAATGTCGAAGTTCAGCCCAACCCGCTGCATGGCCGGGGTCTTGGTAACGCCGAGCACGAGTTCGAGAACGTGCACGTTGTACTGACGCAGTTCCAGCCACAGGCCCTCGGCATAGATCCGGGTGAACGCTTTCACGCCGCCGTACACGGTGTGCCGCGCCGAGCCCAGATAACCGGTGAGCGAGCCGATCAGCAGTACCCCGCCGCGGCGCCGAGCGCGCATCGAGCCGGCGAAGTGATGGATCAGCGCCAGCGGCGTGGTCACGTTCAGGTCGATCACCTGGTGGAATGCGGCCAGGTCGCCGTCGAGGAACTCCGCGCTGTGGGTGTTGGCGCCCGCGTTGTAGATCAGCAGCCCGATCTCGAGATCCGTTGTGGCCGCGATGATCTGCGCGACGCTGTCGGCCCGGGACAGATCCACGGCCAGTTCGCGGACGTCCACGCCGAGTTCCCGGCAGCGATCAGCGGTGTCGCGCAGCGGTTCCGGCTTGCGGGCGATCAGGACCAGGTTGATCCCCGCCCGGGCCAGCAACCGGGCGAACTCCGCACCCACGCCTTCCGAGCCTCCCGCGATCACGGCCCAGGGCCCGTACTGCGGCCCCCAGGCCGGTTCGTCACCGCTGGACAACAGCTGCCTCCTTAACTAAAATTCACTTTAGTTTATCCCGAGGCTACCTCGGCCACGCGGTGCAAGGAAAGTGCATGAAGCCAGTGCGGTACGACGCCCCTCGGACCCGTTGATGCGCATCGGCCTGTTCACGCCGGTGGTCATCCAGGTCCCCGGCACGGCGTCCGACTGGGAGGCCGGCGGCGGTATCGACGACGTCGCCGCGATCGCCGCGACCGCCGATGAATTGGGGTTCGCCCATCTCACCTGCTCCGAGCACGTCGCGGTCCCGGTCGACGTTGCCGCCGTCCGCGGCGCGACCTATTGGGACCCGTTGGCCACCTTGGCGTTTCTGGCCGCGCGGACCTCGCGGATCAGGCTGGTGACGTCGGTGGTGGTGCTGGGCTATCACCATCCCCTGGAAATCGCCAAGCGCTACGGGACCCTGGATCGGATCAGCGGCGGCCGGCTCACCCTGGGCGTGGGTGTCGGTTCGCTGCGCGAGGAGTTCGACCTGCTCGGCTGCGAGTGGGAGGATCGCGGTGCCCGCGCCGACGACGCGATGCGGGCCCTGCGTGCATCCTTGTCGAACAGTCGGCCCAGCTATGACGGCGCCTACTACCGCTATGACGCGGTGGTCGTGGAGCCTTGCGCGCTGCAACCACGGGTGCCGATCTGGGTGGGCGGACGCACGCGCCGGTCCCTTCGGCGCGCCGCGGAACTGGGTGACGGCTGGACCCCGTTCGGGCTCGCGCCGGCCGAGATCGCGAAACTGCTGGACTCCGTGGAGCTTCCAGACGATTTCACCGTCGTGCTGGCGACACCGCCGCTGGACCCGCTCGGCGCCCCGCAGCAGGTCACCGAGCAGATCGGCCGCCTGGCCGAAGCCGGAGCCACGGATGTCAGCTGCGTGATCTCAGCACGATCCTCGGCGCATTTCCGCGCGCAGCTGGCGGCCCTTGCGCAGCTCACCGACCTCGCCTGAACGGAGCGCCCATGAATGAGCAACGGCTGGCCGATCTCGAGCGCCGGCTGCAGGAGATCGAGGACGAACGCGCGATCGAGCGGCTGATCGCCTCCTACGGCCCACTGGTGGATGCCGGCGACGCCGACGCCGCCGCCGCCCTGTGGGCTGACGACGGGGTGTACGACGTCGAGAACTGGCTTATGCAGGGCCACGACGACATCGCGGCGATGGTGCGCTCGGCTGGACATCAGGAGCTGATCAACCGGGGCTGTGTGCACTTCCTGGGCCCGGCCGTGGTCACCGTCCACGGCGAGGACGCGGTCGCGGTGTGCGCGTCGACGCTGCTGGTCAAACGCGACACCGGCTATCAGGTGGCACGCGGCGGCGCCAACTACTTCCACTTCCGGCGGGACGCCGAAACCGGACAGTGGCAGATCGTCACCCGGATCACCCGCCGCCTGGACGGCAGCGCCGAGAGCCGCTCTTTGTTGGTGGACGGAGTCAGGGGACGGATTCGAGAAACTCCCGCACCAGGCGGACGAACTCCTCGGGCCGGTCGTAGCTGACGATGTGCCCGGCACCGGCGATGGTGGCCAGCTGTGAATTAGGGCTGGCGGCATGTGCTTTCGCCAGCTCGGCGGCACCGACCAGCGGATCGTCGGCGCCGCGGACCCACAGCGTCGGCGTCGACAGACGCGGCAGCTCGGGCAGGAGATTGAGCCGCATCGAGGTCGGGCCGTAGGCCTGGATCTGCCAGTCGTCCAGTGCCTTTTCGCCGTGCCGGTGCTTGGCACGGGCCTCATCCACCGCGGCGGCGACGATGGCGTCGAAATCCGGAGTGCGCTGTGCCGCAGCCAGATTGGCGCTCATGGACTGGCGGATGGCGGCGGGAAACCGGGCCAGGTACCAGGAGCCGGCGCGCAGCAGGCCGGGTGTGCGCATGGCCAGCCAGGTCAAGAACTGCGCCGGGCGCTTGGCATCGAGTCCGCCGGGCCCGACCGCGACCAGGGCGCTCACCCGCTCGGGCTGCGCCAGGGCGAAGCCGGTGGCGATACCGGCGCCCAGCGACAGTCCGATGAACGCCGCCCGTGGCAGTTCCAGCGTGTCGAGCAGTCCGGCGAGGAAGCGGCGGAAGAAGGCGTCGTCGAGCACGCCGTGCCACGGCCTGCTGGCCCCATGGCGGGGCAGATCGATCACGTGCACCCGGAAATCGGCCGCCAGCGCCGGCGCGACCCGGCGCCATACCCCCTGCGCGGTGTCGAGCATCGCCCCGTGCAGCAGCAGCAGCGGCAACCCGGTATCGCCGCCGCGGTAGCACCGGACCGGCCCGCCGCAGATGGTGAGGTCGGTGTAGTTGTCGAAGATCACGGCCGGCCCCGCAGACTCGCGGCACGTCGCAACATCCGCACATACATCGACCACGAGCTGCGCGGCCCGCGGCAGCCCAGGTTCGCCGCCGCCTTGTCCAGGGCGTCCTCGACGAGTGCGTCATGCAGCCATCGCCACATCAACGGCCAGCTCAGCCGGGTCCAGCCCACGGTGTTTGCGACCAGGCGGTGGCGCAGCTCGTAGCCGGCGGGCACCGCCCGGGCTTCCCACTCGTGATAGCCGACCAGTCCGGCGGGCCTGCGGAAGGCGAACCGAACCCGCCGGGCCGGCTGGTATTCGCTGACGTGATAGCGGATCGGTCCGTGCCCGCCCGTCGCACCGACCGCCAACGGCCGGTCCAGCCGCATCGCCGGCCAGTTCTCCCGGGGCCACAGGCGATCGTCGTCGCCGGCGAGACTGTCTATCACGGCACCCACCCGATCGAGGCTATCGGCGCTGAACACCCGGCTGTGCACATTGCCGACTCGCATCCCACACTCCAATCTAGAGATGATTCGCTAATTGATTAGAGAGTACTCTCTACTTCATGCCGATGCCAGAGAAGTTCGCCGCAGGCGACTTCGTCGACGCGGCCATAGCACTGATCCTGGCGGGCGGGCCGGGGGCGGCCACCGCGACCGCGGTCGCCCAGGCGGTCGGGGCGCCCAGCGGCTCGGTGTACCACCGGTTCCCGACGCGGCGCGATCTACTCGCCGAGGCCTGGCTGACGCCGGTGCGCCGCTTCCAGGACGACTTCCTGCCGGTGCTCGCCGCCGACGGCGATCCGGTGGGGACCGGCATTTCGGCCGCACGTCACGTGCTGCGCTGGAGCGCCGATCACCAGGAAGCGGCCGCCCTGCTGGCTCGCTACAGCCGCTCCGATCTCGTCAGCGCCGACTGCTCTGCCGCGGTCCTGGCGGAGGCCGACGCACTGGACCGGCGCGCGGCCGAAGCGCTCGACGGCTTCCTGGCCCGGTTCCCGGCGGGCGATCGTGCCCGGGTGCGGCTGGCAGTCATCGACGCGCCGCTGGCCTTGGTACGTAGCAGTCTCGCGGCCGGCGGCCCCGATGCCGATACCGCCGAGTTGGCGGCCGACGTCGCGCGCAGGCTGCTGGCTAGCGGAACCGGACGTGCAACGTCGCCAGGCCGAAGATCTTCTTTTCCGCCGACTTCGCGCCGACCAAAATGACACCGGTGCGGGTCTCCGGATCCAGCGATTTGATCTTGCCGCTGAACTCGATGTCGGCGCCCTCTTTGGCCGACACGATCGCCGGCGCCGACAGTCGCACCGCATACCGGGTGACCGCCCCGGGGTCACCGGTCCAAGCTGAGGCGAAACCGGCGCCCAGGCCCATGGTGAGCATGCCGTGGGCGATGACGTCGGGCAGGCCGGCCAGCTTGGCGATCTCCTCATCCCAGTGGATCGGGTTGGCGTCACCGGCCACGCCGGCGTAGTTCACCAGGTCGCCCCGGGACAGCCGGGTGTGGCGCACCGGCAGCACGTCGCCGACCTTCACCTCGTCGAAGGACGGCGTCGCCGGGGTGCGGGAAAGGCCGCCCTCGGACAGCGGGGCCGCGTCCCCGGGCCGCACGGTCTTCTCGTAGGCGGCATCGGATTCACCGATGCCGAGGATGTTGACGTCGTGCATCATCGCGTTGTGCACGGCGGACTTGACGTCCGGGCCGATGTCCTCGGCGGTGACACCGACGACGGTGGTGTGCAGCGTGTGCACCCGCTCGCCGGCGGTGTCGGTGAAGGTGTTAGTGACGGTGATCAGGTCGCGGCCGGCGATCCGGCGCACCGACGTCAGCTCGACATCGATCTTGAGCTCGTCGCCGGCGACGATCGGGCGGTGCTGCTCGAAGACCTCTTCGGTCTGCATGTAGGTGTCGTAGCCGACGACCACCGACTCGAACATCTCGCGGTTGCAGCTCATGCCCGGCGTCGAGGTGAACGTCAGCGGCGCGACCACGTCCGGGTAGCCCATCTCCGCGGCCGCGGCGACGTCCCAGTGCGACGGGTGGTAGTCCTGCACTGCTCGGGCGTACTCGCGGACCTTCTCCCGGCCGACCAGGTAGGTGCCGTCCATCTGGTAGTAGTGGCCGACCCGGGCTTCCATGGGGGATGCTTCTGCTGCGGTCATGAATGTGCTCAACCGTTCTGTCGGTTTGTTTGCTGGTCCCGACCAGAGCACCCTAGCGCCTCTACCCGGTGCCGTCGGAGGTCAGGCGAGGATGGCAGCAAGCGCACGCCAGCGGCGGTGTCGGTGGGCGAACATCAACCGGATGAACAGGCGAGTGGCCAATCCTTTGATGCCGGCATCGATTTCGATCTCATCGGTGTAGCGGCAGCGATGCTCATCGATGGGGGTGAACGTGAGTCGGTGGTTCCAGGTGCGCACTGGACCGCCGTGCTCGTTGGTGTAGATCATCAGGTCGTCGAGTTCGGTGATTTCGATGTGGTGGGTCCAAGCCGGGATCACACCGAACCACCACAGCCGCGCCGACGCGCGGGTTCCCACCTCGATGCGGTCAGGAGCAGCCAGTGCGGGCAATTTCACGACCGGTGCCAGCACGAATTGCATCAATGCGGGTTTGCGTGCCAACGCCGCGGCGTGCTCCGCTGAAAGCGGTAGCTCGGTATGCAAGACAACTGTGCTCATTTTGTGTCAGCCTAGCCAGGTGAGCGATATGGAGACCTCGGCCGCTGCCACCGGATCGGCGATGGAGCAGGCCGTCGCGGTGTTCATGCTGCACCCGGAGACCTTCGCGGACAGCATCGCCGCCGGATATCAGAATCCACTCGCCGGCTACGTTGCCGGGCGCGGTGGCGTGCTGGGCGAGGCCGCCGGCACCACCGTCGGCGCGGTGTTCGCAGTGTTCGAACCGACCGGACTGAGCGCGATGTGGGACGAGGGCGTCGCGGTGCGCGGCGCTGCCGGTGCAGCCCAACAATATTGGGCCCAGACGGCCGAGTTCGGACGCAAGTACTTCTCCGGCGCCCAGGGGCTGGCTCGCATTGCCGACCTGGGGGAGAAGGTCATCGCCGCGACGCCCATCGCGGGTTTGCCGCTGTTCGCCGGCTGGCGAGCGATGCCGCTGGCCGACGATGCCGCAGCCCGGGCGCTGCAGGTGATGTTCGTCCTGCGGGAGCTGCGGGCCGGCGTGCATTTCAATGCGCTCGTGATCTCTGGCATCTCGCCGATTGAGGCGCACATGCTCAACAAGGGGCCGCAATACGCCGCGATGTTCGGCTGGCCCGAGCCGTTCGCCGACGGTACCGGCAAGAAGGACCGCTACGACCAGATCGAACAGGCGACCAACCGGCGTATGGCGGAGCTGTTCGCGGCCGCCCTGACCGCGGAAGAAGCCGAGGAGCTGGCCCAGTTGAGCACCGACGCGCTGGCGTCGATGCAGTCCGCCGTTCCGGGCTGACTTAACCCGGCGCCTCGTCGGCCAGGGCGGCGCTGAGCCGGCGGGTCGCCGTAGACAGCTGCGTCCCCAGCCGGGTGACCGCCGCGCCGCTCATCGGGTCGGCGCTGGGAACCAGGCTCAGCATCAGGGCGACGCGGCTTCCCGGCCCCAGGATGGGGGAGTCGATGTGGCTGAGTTTGTAGGTGCGGTCGGGTGCCAGGCTGATCGGGAACCACTCCTCGGTGCGGATCAGTTCGTCGGTCAATTGCTGCGCCAGCTGGCTCAGGCGGGTGGTGCGCACCTCGGCACTGCGCACGATCAGCGCAAGTTCCTGCAGGCGTAGGTCGGGCAGAATGTGCAGCCCGACCGTGTAGCCGCGTTGTTCGGCGGCGGCCAGCGCCCGGCGGTAGTGGTTGCGCACGTCCTCGGGAAGCGCGGCCAGCCACTGCTCCCGGGCATCCGGCCCGGACCAGGCGACGATCGACGCCCCGTAGGGCGGGCGGTGCGGAAACTGAGTGCCGATCGGCATCGGGTGACCGCCGCCCTGGGGGCTGCGGACCTGATCGACGACGGTGGAGTGGTCACCGCTGACCGAGAAGGCGACGCAATGCGCGCCGGTGGCCGCCGACAGCTCGGCCATCGCCGAGCGGGCCAGCACCAGGGCCGGGTAGCGGTCGGCTGCCTCCCGGCCGAGCCGGACTAGAGCGGGACCGAGGTGGTAGGTCTTGCGAACCGGGTCGCGCAGCAGCCAGCCGGCCCGCAGCAGTTCGGCCAGCATCGAGTGGCAGCTGGCCTTGTGCACGCCCAGCCGGCGCGATATCTCGGCCAGCGTCAGGCCCTCGTTCCCGAGACCGGTCAGATGGTCGAACAGGTGCACCACCCGTTCGGTCTGCGGGGAGGGACGCGGCGCCATAGCAGAACCCTAGCCCTGGAGTCGCATAGTGCGACTCCTTGCGGTGGTATGCGCGACCATGTGACGATGGCCACAATGATCGACCTTCAAGGCAAGACGGCGGTGATCACCGGCGGGGCCGGCGGGATCGGCCGAGCCCTGGGCCGGCGTTTCGGCCACGAGGGCATGAAGGTGGTGCTCGCCGATGTGCTCGCCGATCCCCTGGACGAGGCGACCCGGGCGCTGCGGGACGAGGGCATCGAGGCCGTCGGGGTGGTCGCCGACGTCACCGACTACGACTCGGTCGAAGCCCTGGCCAAGGCGGCGCTGGATCGGTTCGGCGCCGTGCACGTGGTGTGCAACAACGCCGGCACCGGCGCGGTCTCCGAGGGCTACCTGTGGGAGCACGACCTGGCCGACTGGCGGTGGGGAATCGACGTCAACGTGCTCGGCGTCATCCACGGCATCAAGGCGTTTGTGCCGATCCTGCTCGAAGCCGGCGGGGGACACGTGATCAACACCTGCTCGGGCAACGGCGGGTTCGCCCCGATCGCCCGCGGCGCCATGGGCGGGCCGGCCACCGCCGTCTACCCGATGACCAAGGCGGCGGTGCTGTGCCTGACCGAAAGCCTCTACACCCACCTGGAGATGACCGGGACGCGGGTGCGGGCGCATGTCCTGTTCCCGGGTGGCTTTCTGAACACCGGCATCTGGGAGTCGTGGCGACACCGCCCGCAGCGCTACGCCGCAACCCAGCAGCGCCGCACCCCCGAGACGACCCTGGCAGGCGTGGTGGACCGCTTCGAGGCGGCCGGTGCCCATGTCGAGTTCACCCCCCTCGAGACGGTCGCCGAGCAGGTGATCGACGGTATTGCGGCAGACCGCTTCTGGATGATGGGCCCGCCCACCCCCGCCGATCAGGTCGTGAGCGCCAAGGCGGCGTCGATCCTGGGGCGCGGCGAGCCCGACTACCTGGTCGACGTGTTGGGCCAGCACGCTGACAGCGCCTCGGAGAACGGAGGAAAGCGTTGAATGCCAGCGCAGTTCGATACGGTCCTCGTGCACCGGAAGCGCGGGTCGACCACGAGATCGACGCCACCACCGCGCCCATCGCTACCGAGGCGGTGACCATCACCTATCTCACCGATCCGGAGATCGTCGCGGCCGTGCTGCCCCAGCCGCTGGTGCCCGCGGGTGAGCCGCTGGTGCGCATTCAGCTGCAGCGCGTCCGAATCGACGGCATGCCGACGTTCACTTCGGCGGTGTTCTCGGTGACCGCGCGGCACGGCGACGTCGACGGCGACTATCCGCTGTTCATGCCGCAGTCCACCGAACAATCGGTCACCGGCGGCCGCGAAACATTCGGCGAGCCAAAGAAACTGGCCCACATCGAGGTTGATCGCGAGGGGGATCGAGTCACCGCGGGGGTGGAGCGGCTGGGCAATCGGCTCATCACGGTGACTGGTCAGGTGAACGGTCCGGCCGAGCTGCCGCCCGATCAGGTGAACACCGAGTTCTACTTCAAGTTCCTGCGCGCCCCCGACGGCAACGGCATCACCGACCCGCACCTGGTCTACGGCGAATACCACCGGCACTACGAGTTGCTGGAGAACATCGACGGCACCGTCGAGCTGGGAGAGTCGCCACTGGATCCGGTGGCCGACATCGTGATCCGGGAGATCCGTTCGATCACCTGGTGTCGCCGCCGCACCGTCCAGGTGGGGCGGATCGCCGAGCGGGTCCCGGCCGAATGGCTGCTGCCCTACGTGCACCAGCGCTACGACGACGTGGCGCTGCTCGCAGCCCCCCGGCCGACACGGGCGTAGGCGCATGGATCGCTATACGGTCATCTCCGCCGACTGTCACGCCGGTGCCGACCTGCTGGACTATCGGCAGTACCTCGACCCGGATTATCGGGACGAGTTCGACGGATGGGCCAAGACATACGTCAACCCGTTCGGCGACCTCACCGAGCCCGACGCCGAACGTAGCTGGAACAGCGAACGGCGCAACGCCGACCTGGATTCCGAAGGCGTTGCCGGCGAGGTCATCTACCCCAATACCGTGCCGCCGTTCTTTCCGAGCGGCAGCCTGGCGGCTCCTCCACCGGAATCCGCCCGGGAGGTCGAACTGCGCTGGGCCGGACTGCGGGCACACAATCGCTGGCTGGCCGACTTCTGCTCCCTGTCGCCCGCCCGGCGCGCCGGCGTGGGCCAGATCATGTTGGAAGACCTCGATCAGGCGATCGCCGAAGTCGCACAGATCGCGAGATCGGGGCTGCGCGGAGGGGTGCTGCTGCCCGGGGTCGCACCCGGCGCCGCCATCCCGCAGCTCTACGCCGAGCACTGGGCGCCGCTGTGGGCGGCCTGCGACGACGCGGGCGTGGTGGTCAACCACCACGGCGGCAGCGCCGGACCGACCCCGACCGACGGGTGGGGCAGCTCGTTCGCGGTGTGGGTGTACGAGACGCATTGGTATGCGCACCGGGCGCTGTGGCACCTGATCTTCAGTGGCGTGCTGGACCAGCACCCGGAGCTGACCGTGGTTTTCACCGAGCAGGGCGCCGGGTGGATACCGGCGACGCTGGACTCGCTCGACGTCGCGGCCGGTCGCTACGCCCGGCCCGGCTCGGCGATCGCCCGCTTCGCCGGGCCCACCGCCGGCTCGCTGAGCCTGCGGCCCAGCCAGTACTGGACCCGACAGTGCTACGTCGGCGCCAGCTTCATGCGACCGGTCGAGTGCGCCGAGCGGGACCTGATCGGCGTCGACAAGATCATGTGGGGCAGCGACTATCCGCACTACGAGGGGACCGCGCCCTACACCCGAGAGGCGTTGCGCCACACCTTCAGTGGCGTCCCGGCCGCCGAAGTGGCCGCCATGCTGGGCGGGAACGCGGCGGTGGTGTACGGCTTCGACGTGGCTGCACTCGCCCCGTTGACCGACCGGATCGGCCCGACCGTGGCCGAGGTCGCCGAGCCACTGACCGAGGTGCCCGCCGACGCGAGCAGCACCGTATTCGAGCCCGATCCGATCCGTACCTGGTAGCGAAAGGCCCAGCTCAATGAACCGTGAAACGCCCTACACGATCATCTCCGCCGACACCCACGCCGAACTCCCGACCGAGCGATACCGCGAATACGTCGACCCCGAGTACCTGGACGACTTCGAGGTGTACCTGGCGGAGAAGACAGCCGCGGCCAAGGCGGGCGGCTTCATCGACGAGGAGTTCGCGCAAGAGTGGTTCTCCGAGCACGGTGACGGCATCGCCGGCGGCTGGGATGTCGCCCTGCGGGACCGGGAACTCGACGGCGACGGCGTGGTCGGTGAGGTCATCTTCCCCGACGCCGACGCGGTGACCGGCGTGGCCGGGGCGCCGTTCGGGGCCGGCCTGGGCCAATCGGGCGACCTGGACCCGGGGCGGGCGATGGCCGGCGCGCGGGCGCACAACCGGTGGCTCGCCGAACTGTGCAGCCACAGCCCCGAGCGACGGGCCGGGGTTGCCGTCGTACCGATCCTGGCCGACGTAGACGCGGCGGTCGCCGAGATCACCCGCGCGGCGGAGTCCGGGTTGCGGGGCGGCATCCTGATCCCGGCCCGCTGGGTCGGCTACCCGCCGTATCATGACCGCCGCTACGACAAGGTCTGGGCGGCCTGCCAGGACCTGCAGATGCCCGTGCACACCCACTCCGGGCCCGCCCCGCAGGAGGAGTACGGCGGGCATCTGGGCATCTATGTCACCGAGGTGCGCTGGTGGGGTGCCCGGCCGTTGTGGTTCGCGTTGTGGTCGGGGGTGTTCGAGCGTTTCCCAGGCCTGCACTGGGGAGTCACCGAGTGCGGTGCGTTCTGGGCCAACGATCTGCTCTGGCTGATGGACACCCGGTTTCTGCGGGAGCACTCGGCCAAGAAGATGAGCCGTCAGATGGAGGGTGATCTGACGATGCCGCCGTCGGCCTACTTCGACCGGAACTGCTTCATCGGGGCCACCACCACCGAGCGTCGGGAACTGGCCCGACGCTACGAGATCGGCGTCTCCAACCTGTTGTGGGGCAACGACTTTCCCCATCCGGAGGGGACCTGGCCGCATACCCGTGAGTGGTTGCGGCGCTCGTTCTGGGACATCCCGGTCGAGGAGACCCGCCAGATGCTGGGCCTGGCGGCAGCCGAGCTGTACAACTTCGACCTGGCTGCGTTGGCGCCGCTGGCCGAGCGCATCGGGCCCACCCCGCAAGACCTGGGCCAGGACGACGCGGTGAGCATCCCCAAATGGGAGGCGGCCCGCCTGATCGGCCGGCACTGGCTCACCGACGCCGAGCCGATCTCGGAGTTGGTGGAGAACTGAGGAACCCACGATGGATCATTACGTTGTCATCTCGACGGACACCCACGCCGGGGCCGATCTCTACGACTACAAACCATATCTGCCGGCGCGGCTGCACGACGAATTCGATTCCTGGGCAAGGACGTACAGTAGTCCGTTCGATGATCTGATCGTGGCGACCGCCAGCCGGAACTGGGACCACGGGTTGCGGATCGCGGAGATGGACGCTGACGGGGTGGCCGCCGAAGTGCTGCTGCCCAACACCGTTCCGCCGTTCTTCCCGACCACCCCGAACATCACCATCAGTCTGCCCAGGACGCGCGACGACTTCGAGAAGCGGTGGGCCGGGGTGCAGGCCCACAACCGTTGGCAGGTCGACTTCTGTGCGCTGGCCCCGGCCCGGCGCCGCGGGCTGATCCAGATCTTCCCCAACGACATCGAACTGGCGCTCGACGAGATTCGCTGGGGCGCGCAGCAGGCGTGTTTCGGCGGGGTGCTGATCCCGGCCGTCTCGCCGGGTGACCCGCAGGTGGCGCCGCTGTTTCACACACGGTACGAACCGATCTGGGCGTTGTGCGCTGACCTGGACCTGACCGTGGTGCAGCATGCCGGGGCCGGCAGTCCTGAGATGCCGATGGACCAGCCGGCCTCCAATGCGGTTCTGATCACCGAGATGGCGCTGTGGGCCCAGCGCACCCTGGGCCACCTGATACTCGCCGGGGTATTCGAGCGGTATCCCACCCTGCGGTTCGTGCCGACCGAGCAAGGCACGCTGTGGGTGCATCAGCAACTGATGATGCTCGACGCGCTGGTGCCCTCGATGAAGGCCGAGGCGCACAACCGCACCTACGGGATGTTCGGCGGCTCGTCCGTCGACGAGATGACTCTGCTGCCCAGTGAGTACGCCAAAAGGAACTGCTATCTGGCCAGCGAGCTGACACCCTATGACGCGGCGACCATCGATTTTCTCGGCGCCGACCACGTCATGTGGGGCAGTGACTATCCGCACGAGGAGGGTTTCGCGCCGCACTCCAAGCTGGCGATCCGCTGGGCACTGCATGATCGGTCGGTCGACGAGTGCCGAAAGATCCTGGGTGCCAACGCGGCTCGGCTGTACCGGTTCGACCTCGACGCGCTGGCACCCGTCGCCGCCAACATCGGACCCACCGTCGCCGAAGTGGCGACACCGCTGGGCGACACCGGCTATGTGGCCCCCGGCGGGTTCGGCTACCGGCCGTTCGAAGGCGGGCTGGCCCTCAAGAGACTGGCTCCCGAACGCGGGTAAGGGTGCGGCGCCTTCAGATCATCACCCGCAGCGGACCCTCCGGTTCGATACCCAACGAGCTCAGCGCGGACGCGTGGTACACGGTGCCGGGCACATGGATGGCGTGATTGAGCCCGGCATGAGCGTCGCGCCAATACCGTTGCAGCGGTTTGTCCATCCGTAACGCGTTGCCACCCGACCGGGCGAAGATCTGGTCGACGGCCATCACCGCCCGCCATACCGCCCGAACCTGGGTGCGGCGTCCGGCGGCACGGTCAGCGAACGAGACGTCCTTCCCGGCGGCCACCATGTCGTAGATCCGGTCGGCGTTGGCCAACAGTTCCTGGCGGGCGGCGTTGATGTCGGCGGCCGCCTCACCGATCGAATACATCACGTAGGGATCATCTTTGATTGCCGTTCCGGTGGCGCTGACCCGCGCCCGCTGATAGTCCAGGTGGGCGGCCAGCGCGCCTTCGGCGATGCCGATGACCGCCGAGGAGATGCCGAGCGGAAACATCGTCGACCACGGCATCAGATACAGCGGATCGGTCATACCGGCTTCCCGTTGGGCGCTTCCGTCCATCACCTTCAGGCCGTCCATGGTGCGGTAGCTCGGGACGAACGCGTCTTTGATGACGACGTCCTTGGATCCGGTTCCACGCAGCCCCACCACATCCCAGGAGTCGTCGACGATCTCGTAGTCGGTACGGGGCAGGATCATGTGCAAAATGGTCGGTGGCATGACCGGAACCCCGTCGTCACCGGCGACGATGGCGCCGAGGATGATCCAGTCGCAATGGTCGGTGCCGGAGCTGAACTGCCAGTGCCCGTTGAACAGATAACCACCGTCGACCGGCTTGGCGATGCCCTGCGGCGCATACGGCGATGCCATCCAGGTGTCGACATCGGTGCCCCAGATCTCTTGGCCGACACGTGGATCGGCGTAGGCCAACTGATAGGGGTGTACGCCGACGACGCCGGTCACCCATCCCGCCGAGGGGTCCAGCGCTGCGGTGGCCATCACGGTCTCGGCCCATTCCCGGGGATGCACCTGGTAGCCGCCGTGTTCGGCCGACTGCAACAGGCGGATCGAGCCGGCGTCCTTCATCGCCTTGACCGTCTGATCGGTCAGCCGGCCGATCTTCTCCGCCTCGCCGGCCTGCTCGCGCAAGTCATCGGCGACAGCCATCAGCCGGTCGATTACCCGCTCACCCATGTTGTCGTCCTTTGCGTCGTGGACTTCGAAAACGATGGTGTCAAAGATCAGATCTTGAGGTAGCCCTTTTCTGCGGGGATCTGTGCGGCGGTGATCAGCGACGACTCGTCGCCGGCCAGCCAGACCACGATGTCGGACACCTGCTCGGGCGAGATCAGGGAGTCAGTGGGCAGCGCTCCCGGTGAGAAGCTGTGGATGTAGTTGGGGTGGTCGCGCAGCATCTCGTAGATCGACACGTCGTTGCCCATCGGAGTGTCGGTGCCGTACGGGTGCACCGAGTTGACCCGGATCCCGAATTCGCCGAGCTCGACGGCAAGCGAGTTGGTCAGGCCGACGACGCCGAACTTGGTGGCGCAGTAGTGGCCGCAGCCGGGCACGGCCTTGATTCCCGCCGCCGAGCTGACGGCGATGATGGACCCGCCGTTGCCGGCGGCGATCATCGACGGGACAGCGGCTTTGACGGTGTTCCACAGGCCGGTCAGATTGATGTCCAGGGTGTCTTGCCACTGACTCGCCGAGATCTCCCACAGCCGGCCCCAGTTGAGCACCGCGGCATTGGCGACGACGATGTCCAGGCGCCCGAACTGCTCGATGGCGTCGGCCACGATGCGCTGCTGGCCGGCCAGGTCGCGCACGTCGATCTCGCCGACGAGGATCTTGCGGCCCTCGCCCTCGACCAGACGCACGGTTTCGGCGAGGTTTTCGGATGTGGCGGGCGGATAGCCGTTGTGGTCGGTCACCGGAGCGCACGCGTCGATGGCCACGATGTCGGCCCCGGCGCGGGCCAACCGGACGCAGTGCGAGCGGCCCTGCCCCCGGGCAGCCCCGGTCACGTAGGCGACTTTGCCGGACAGTGCGGAGTCGGTCATGCGGAGATCTCCTTAACCTGCTGCGTTGGGTGGCTCGCCCCGTTCAGACCGGCGACGATGTGGTCGCCGACGAAGCGGCGCACGGCGCGGGGACTGTCCAGGTCCACGTGGATGGGCGGCAGCAACTCGAAGCTGAACAGCATGCGCATGATCCATTCACTGGCCCGGCCGGCGTCGGTCCCTGCCGCCACTTCGCCGCGGTGCTTGGCGGCACGTACCAGCGGCTTCCACAACTGGACGGAGCGCCGGATCAACGCCTCGTTGCCGTGTTCCAGCAAAAGAATCAGTACACCCTGGTTGATGCCGCGCGGGGTGCTCGCCTTTTTGCGGCGATGCGCCGAGATGAGCACCGCCGCGGCGGCCACCTGATCGGCCAGGGTGGTCTGCTGGTTGATCTCAGCGGTCAGGGATTCGATGAAGGCCGCGGACAGGTGATCCAGCGCCGCGCTGATCGCGGCGTCTCGGGTCCCCAGGGTGTTGTGCACCGTGCCCCGTGACACGCCGGCCGTTTCGGCGACGGCGGTGAGGCTGAACCGGCGCGGGCCGAGGTGGCGCAGCGTCTCAGCGGCCGCGACGAGCAATGGCGTCGGGAGCGTCTTCGGATCGCCGGGCACTTGCACACATTATCGAGATGTGTACAAATTGACCAATATCCTTTCTCGGCACGTCCGATACCCTGATCGAAGGAGCTGTCCGTGTACGACCTCACGATCACCGGGGGAACCGTCGTCGACGGAACCGGAGCCGACCGCTACCTCGCCGATGTCGGAGTCAAAGACGGCCGGATCGTCGCGGTCCGCCGCCGCACCGGAACCGACGATCCCGGCCTGACCGGCGAGGGCGCCGAGACCATCGACGCCACCGACCGGATCGTCGCGCCGGGTTTCGTCGACATCCACACCCACTACGACGGCCAGGTGAGCTGGGACAGTCTGTTGGAGCCGTCCAGCGGCCATGGTGTGACGACGGTGGTCACCGGCAACTGCGGGGTGGGCTTCGCTCCGGTGAAGCCGGGCCGCGAAGAGTGGCTGATCAAGCTGATGGAGGGTGTTGAGGACATTCCTGGCACCGCCCTGACCGAAGGCATCACCTGGGGCTGGGAGAGCTACCCGGAGTACCTCGACCAACTCGAGCGTCAGAAGCTGGCCGTCGACGTCGGCAGCCAGGTCGCGCACGGGGCGATCCGCGCCTACGCCATGGGAGAGCGCGGCGCCCGCAACGAGCCGGCCACCCCGGACGACATCGCCGCGATGAGCCGACTGGTTCAGGAAGCGATCGAGGCTGGCGCACTGGGCTTCTCGACGTCACGCACGCTGGCGCACCGGGCGATGGACGGCGAACCGGTGCCCGGAACCTTTGCCGCCGAAGACGAACTGTTCGGGCTGGGCCGGGCCATGGCGGCCGGCGGGCAGGCGGTGTTCGAGTTGGCCCCGCAAGGTGCGGCCGGTGAGGACATCGTCGCGCCGAAGAAAGAGCTGGAATGGATGCAGCGCCTCGCCGGCGAGATCGACCGGCCGCTGTCGTTCGCACTGATCCAGGTCGATGCCGACCCGAATTTGTGGCGCGAGCAGCTGGACGTCTCCGCGGCCGCCCACCAGGCCGGCAGTGCGTTGTATCCGCAGATCGCCGCGCGGCCGTTCGGGATGCTGCTCGGCTTCCCCGGGCACCACGCGTTCACCCACCGGCCGACCTACCGCCGGCTGAAAGCCGAGTGCAGCCGCGCGGAACTCGCGCAACGGCTCGCCGAGCCGGCGGTCAAGGCCGCGATCCTGTCCGAAGAGGATCTGCCGCCCGACGCCTCCGTGCAGTTCGACGCGATGTTCGCGCTGGTGCAGCACTCGCTGCATCGCATCTATGACCTGGGTGATCCGCCGGACTACGAGCCGACTCCGGACCGCTCGGTGGCGGCGATCGCCGCCGCGCGCGGCGAGAATCCATTGTCCACGCTGTATGACCTGATGTTGCGGGCCGATGCCGGAACCATGCTGATGTTGCCGTTTTTCAACTACGCCGACGGCAACCACGATGCGATCCGCGAGATGCTCACCCATCCCGCCGGGGTGCTGGGGCTCTCCGACGGCGGCGCGCACTGCGGAATGATCTGCGACGCTTCCTATCCCACCTACTTGCTCACGCACTGGGCCCGCGATCGGCATCGCGGGGACAAGCTGCCGTTGGAGTACGTGGTGCGCAAGCAGTGCCGGGACACCGCGGCGCTGTTCGGTCTGACCGATCGCGGGGTCATCGAGGTCGGCAAGAAGGCCGACATCAACGTGATCGACATGGATGCGCTGACCTTGCACCCGGCCCGGATGGCCTATGACCTGCCGGCCGGTGGCCGCCGGCTGCTGCAGGACGCGAGCGGGTATGTTGCCACGATCGTCAGCGGTACTGTCACCCGGCGCCACGGCGCCGACACCGGCGCGCGGCCGGGCCGTGTAGTGCGCGGCGCGCGCTAACTGGAAAGGAAGCAGCAGTTGTCTCGGATGTACCCGTGTGAGCAGGTCGGCCTCGAATTTCTCGACCGGGCGCCGCAGCGGTTCAGCAACAGCGTCGACCTGGCGGTGACGCCCGACGAGATCTGGGAGGTGCTCGCCGACGCCGAAGCCTGGCCGCACTGGGCCTCAGTGATCACCAACGTGATCTGGACCAGTCCCGAACCGCACGGCGTCGGCACCACACGCGTCGTCGACATGCGCGGCGGCATCGTCGGCGACGAGGAGTTCCTGGCCTGGGAACCGGGCCGGCACATGGCCTTTCGGTTCAACGCGAGCTCGACCTCGGCGCTGGCGGTCTTCGTCGAGGACTATCGCATCGAGGCCACCGCTCAAGGCTGCCGGCTCACCTGGACCCTGGCCAACCGGCTTACCGGACCGGCGAAACTGTTCTCCCCGGTGAGCGGGCCGCTGATGAATCTGGCGTTTCGCCGCTTCCTGACCAATTTGCGCCGCTACACCGACAAGCGGTTTGCCACGGCGGGACGCGGATAGGGGTAGCCGCCCTCAGCGGGCCTCGATGGTGACCGGCATGTGCCGGACCCCGGCGTGCTTGTTGCTGCGGACGTACTCGATCGGCCCCGTCAAGGTGACGGCGCCGACCCGGTCCAACAGCACGTCGAAGATGACCCGCATCTCGAGGCGGGCCAGGGTCGAGCCGAGGCAGAAGTGTACGCCGCGACCGAACGTCAAGTGCGGGTTGGGGTTCCGGGCGATATTCAAGGTGTAGGGATCAGCGAACACCGATTCGTCGCGATTCGCCGAGGCCCACCACAGGCTGACCTTGTCGCCGGCGCGGATCTGCCGGCCGTGCAGTTCGACATCGCGGGTGGCGGTCCGCCGGTTATACGGCGTCGACGACGCCCAGCGCAGCAGCTCCTCGACGGCCACCGGCAGCAGCTCCCGATCCGCGCGCAACCGTTCCCACGCCTCGCGGTGCACGCTGAGCGCCGCCATCCCGATCGCGATCGAATTGCGCGTCGTCTCACTGCCCGCGGCCATGATCAGGCTCAGGAACATACGCTGCTCGTTGGCGGTGAGCGGCGCGCCGTCGATCTCCGCGTGCGTCACCACCGAGAGCAGGTCATCGGCGGGCTGAACCCGCTTGCGTTCCAGCAGATCCGTGCCGTAGGCCACCATCCGGGCCTGCGCCTGCATCAGCCGGTCGTTGACCTCGCCGATCTCGCGATCTTCGTAATCCAGCGTGACGTTGGCCCAGTTCATCAGCTCGTGGCGATCTTCCTGCGGGACACCCACCAGCTCCGCGACCGCCTGCAGCGGCAGCTCGGCGGCGACGTCGACCAGGAAATCGCAGTCGTGCTTGGCCAGCGCGGCATCCACGATGTCGACCGCGCGCCGGCGCAGATCCTCCTCGATACCGCGCAGTGCCCGCGGAGTCATGCTGGGCATCAGCAGCTTTCGGAATTTCGCGTGCCGCGGATCGTCCATCATGTTCAGCAGGGCGCCGACGGCGAAACCCTGCGGCATGTCCTCCAGCGTGGTGCCGCCGCCGTCGCGCTCGCCGCCGGTCTCCGAGGAGAACGTCTCGTGGTCGGTGGCCGCGGCCACGATGTCGGCGTAGCGGCTGAGCACCCAGAATCCTTCACCGCCGGGCGTATGAGCGGTGGCCGGATGGAACCAGACCGGCGATTCCCGGCGCAGCACGTCGAACACGTGGTGCGGGAAGCCGGACGTGAACCGGTCCAGGTCGGTGAGGTCGATGTCGTCGTGCATCAATCACCGACCCTACACAGCGAAAACGGTGTCCCCTCTATAGTTCGGCCTGTGAACGCGCCGCACTGGACCCTGGAGCACGGCTTGTCCCAGGACGGCCGGACAGCCGTCGTGACCGGGGCGAACACCGGCGTCGGCCTCGAAGTCGCCCGGGGACTGGCGCGCCTGGGAGCCACCGTGGTGCTGGCCTGCCGCAACAGCGACGCCGCGGCGGCCGCCCGCGCGGACATTCTTGCGACGGTTCCGGGCGCGCGCATCGACGTGGTTCGCCTTGACGTCAGCGACCTGGCGTCGGTGCGCGCCTGTGCGGAGCAGTTACGAGCCGGCTACCCCGTCATCGACACCCTGATCAACAACGCCGGCGTCATGCACCAGACCCGACAGCTGACGGTCGACGGCTTCGAGGGCGACTTCGGCACGAATTTCCTTGGGCCATTTGCGCTCACAGGTCTGCTGCTGGACCGCGTGCTGGCCTCGTCGGCGGGGCGGATCATTGCGGTGAACAGCAAAACCAGCCGGGGCGGCCGGATCGCGTTCGACGATCTGCACTTGGCGGCGTCGTTCACCCCGGCGGTGGCCTACACCCAGTCCAAACTCGCTCAGCTGATGGCGGTGTTCGAACTGCAGCGCAGACTCGAAGCGCTGGGCAGCCGGGCGATCTCGCTGGCCGCACACCCCGGCGGCACCCGCACCGGAATCCTGCGCGAGCAATCCCGTTCGGTGCGTTGGGTGTTCAATCGTCGCTTCCGTCATCTGACGGGCTGGTTCACCCAAGACCCCACCGACGGTGCACTGCCGACGCTGCGGGCGGCCACCGATCTGACCGCCGCGGGCGGCCAGTTCTACGGCCCGGGCGGGCGTTTCGAGCAGATCGGCCCGCCGGTGCTGGTCCGCGCCGCCGGCCGCGCCCACGACGTCGACGCCCAGCAGCGGCTCTGGAAGATCGCCGAAGAACTCACCGGCGTGGCTTACCCGGTCACCGCCTGACCAGGGCGAGCGCCACACATTCCTTTACAGATCGCGGACGAAATGTCACGGTTGACCTTGACCCGGCCGCGGGCCGGATGCTAAGCAGATGCCCAGCATCTCTGTTCTCGTTGGAAGGGTCCACCCATGGCACTGCAGTCGGTAATCGATGATCTGGCGAAGCGCCCCGGCACGGGCGAGGTGATCCCGGTGATCGACCCGGCCACCGAGGAGCAGATCACCGAGTTCCGCGATGCCGGGCCCGAAGCCGTCGACGAGGCGGTGGCCGCCGCCAAGGCCGCCTACGAATCGGGCGTGTGGACCGACATCCCGGCCCGCCAGCGCGCCAAGGTGCTGTGGAAACTCGGCGACCTGATCGACGAGCACGCCAAGGAGTTCGCCGAGCTGGAATCCCTGGACGCCGGCATGCCGCCGGCGCAGGCCGAGATGATCGTGTCCACCTGCGCGGAGTTCTTCCGCTACTACGCCGGCTGGTGCACCAAGATCAACGGCAACAGCTACCAGGTCCAGATGGAGGGCGGAGTCAACAGCACCCACGCCAATTTCCACGCCTACACCCACAAGGAGCCGTACGGCGTCGTCGGCTTGATCTACCCGTGGAACGGCCCACTGTTCAACGCCTGCGCCAAGGTCGCTCCGGCCCTGGCCGCCGGGTGCTCCAGTGTCGTCAAGCCGGCGGAGGAGACCCCGCTGTCGGCGGTGCTGCTGGAGCGGCTGATCGCCCAGGCCGGTGTGCCCGAGGGCGTCACCAACTTCGTGATCGGCTACGGCGCCACCGCCGGTGCGGCGATCACCGCGCATCCCGATGTGGAGAAGGTCGCCTTCACCGGCTCGACGGAGGTCGGCAAACAGATCATGCGCAACTCCGCGGACAACCTGAAGAAGGTCACCCTCGAGTTGGGCGGCAAGTCCCCGGTACTCATCTACGACGACGCCGATCTGGACATGGCGATCATGATGGCCTCGATGGGCATCTTCGTGCACTCCGGTCAGGGCTGCGTCTGCGGTTCGCGAGTCTTCGTGCAGCGCAGCGTCTATGAGCGCGTGGTAGCCGGTATCGCGATGATCGGCGACAACCTGGTGCTGGGCGGCCCCAAGGACGAGGGCGCCATGATCAGCCCGTTGGTCAGCCAGAAGCAGCTCGACCGGGTACTGGGCTACATCGACCAAGGCAAACAGGACGGCGTCGAGATCGTCAGCGGCGGTTACCGGTTGGACCGCAAGGGCTACTTCGTCAAACCCACCGTGGTCACCGGGGTCGATCCGGCCACCAGCCGGCTCTACAAGGAGGAGATCTTCGGCCCGGTCGTCACGATTCTGCCGTTCGACGACGACGACGAAGCCGTGGCGATGGCCAATGACACCAGCTACGGGCTGGCCGCCACCGCCTGGACCACCAACCTGGCCCGCGCGCACAACCTGGGCAAGCGGCTCAACGCCGGCATGGTGGGGCTGAACTGCCAGCTGACGTTCGACCACAACGTACCCTTCGGCGGCTACAAGCAGTCCGGCGTCGGCAAGGAATTCGGCGCCGAAGGCATCGAGGCCTATCTGAAGACCAAGTCGATCTGGGCGGCGCTGTAGTCCGGGGCAATCGATGACCGAGTGGTTCTTGTTCTTGCCGCAGAGCAGGCAGAATGTCGACGACATCGTGCTGCGGGCGCGCACCGCCGAGGACAGTGCCTACGACGGGGTGGCGTTCATCGACCACCTGGAAACCCCGATGGACCCGGCCGCCCCGATCTGGGAAGCGATGACGATCGCCACCTGGGTCGCCGCCTGCACCGAACGGCTGAAGATCGGCCACCTGGTGCTCTGCGACGCGTTTCGGCATCCGGCGGTGCTGGCCAAGCAGGCGGTGACGCTGGCCGAGGCCTCCGGCGGGCGGTTCGAGCTGGGTCTGGGCTCCGGGTCGATGCCCGACGAACTGTCCCGGTTCGGGCTCGGTGCACCGACCGCCGGTCAGCGGGTCAGTGCCCTGGAACAGACCGTGATCGCGCTGCGGCGCTACTGGGCCGGGGGGGAGGACACCCAGTTGCCGACGCCGGGCGCTCCGATCCCGCTGCTGCTCGCCGGGCGCGGCCCGCGGATGCTGGGATTGGTGGCCCGGTATGCGGATTGGTGGAATCTGCCGGCGACCCACGTCGACGAACTGCCGGATCTGCTGCCCAAGGTCGGCTCGGCGCGGGCCTCGGTGCAGCAGATGGTCGGCTTCATCGGCGACAGCGCTGATGCCGAGACGGTGACCGCCAAGGCGCACCGCCGGTTCAGCCAGCTCGGCCCCGGACTGGTCTGTGGTCGCGCCGATGAACTGGTCGACTACTTCGCCGGCCTGCGCAGCCAGGGCGCACAGCGGTTCTATGTGTGGTTCTCCGATTTCGCGGCGCCGGAGACGATCGCCGAATTCGGAAAGCGGGTAATTTCGGCCCTGGGAGAATGACAGCGACGCCCGGCAGGAAGGGGCACCCGTGACGGAGATGTCGAGCAAGTCCATTTCCCGGCGCACCTTTGTGCGCGGCGCCGCCTGGTCGGTGCCGGCCGTCGGTCTCGCGCTCACTGCGCCACGTGTCCTGGCGGCGCCGCCCGGCTCGCAGGACTGCGGTGACCCGAACGAACTGATCGAGAACTGCGTGGTGCAACTGCCCGAGGAGTTCACCTCGACCAGCTTCAGCACCACCGCCGTCGTCGGCGGCACGAACTACTCGATTCTGTTCAGCACCAATATCCGCCCCGGCCCGTTGGTGCCCGCGGCCGCCACCGGCTACCGGATCAACAGCACCGGTCTGACCGGCACCAAACGCGACGGCGTGCCCTTCTCGATCACGCCGCACATCGGTGAGGCGGGACCCCGGGTGCTCGGCGCCCGGTCGGGATCGTCGTTGGGCTTCGTCGTCGACGTGCCCTGGACGGCGGGACAGTTGGTGCGCAACTTCGCATACACCTTCGACGTGGTCTACCTCAACGGGCTGACCGAGATTCAGACCTGCTCGTATGTGACCGCGATGACGCTGGCCGAGAACGGAATGATCGTCGGCGGAGTCGGCTCGGTGACATTCTCCCCGCCACGGCTGACCGCCTGCAACGGGTGAACTCAGCCGGTCGGGACCGGCTGGTCGTCGTCGCGTGGCCCGAACGCGCCGAAACGGTCGACCACTTCACCGGGCGGTTCGAGTGACCAGTCCCAGCCGGCGATCTGGCGACGCGAACGCCGGCTGAACACGCCCCGCAGCAGCTCGTAGCCGTCGGCGCGCAACTCCAACACCGATACCCCTGAGCCGCTCCGCCATTGCTGCCCCAACTCATCGGTGATCACCAGCGTCGCGGTGTCGGCCAAGCGCCTGCCGGGTAGATGAACCATCACCTCCAGAAACGGCTGCCAGTGCTCGCGGCCGGTGCGCGGCAGACCCAACGCCTCGTGCAGGTCGGCTTCGTGGCAGATCGCGTCCGCGGCCAGGTTCGGACCCTTGTGCTGCTGCGGCAGGCTCGACTCGACCGCCGGGGCCGCGCGCTCCCACTCGGCGAGCAACTCCTCGACCGGACGCTCGCGGCGTTCGGCGACGTGCCGCGCGGTCCAGGAGTCGCCCGGCGCGCCGTCGAGCCGGCCGGCCAGGACGTCTGCGGCGCCGCCGACCATATGGGCCAGCACATCGTGCACCGTCCAGCCGGGCGTCGCTGGAACCGGGGTCCGCAGCTGGTGATCGCCGAGCCCGGCAGCCAATGCCCCGATCCGGTCGCGAGCGGCGCGGTAGATCGCGTCAAGCATGGGAGCCTCCTGCAGTCGGGACCGGAGCCAGTGTGCCCAAACGCGGTTCATGATGCGCAAGGCGGCGGCCTGGCAGGTTGGCGCGCAGGATCCGCCACAGCAGCACCGGGTCGCGTAGCCGCGAGGGCGGGTCGACGAGGTTGCGCATCCGGAGGATGCGTTCGGTGACGGCGATGTCGCGGGCGGCGGCTGTTCCCACCGCGTCGGCGAACCACCCGCGCAGCCGGTGGCGGATCGGGTGCGAGTGATCGGGTGAGGCATCGCTGGATGCGTTCGCAGCCCAGATCGGTGCGATCCGGCTGCCGGCGGCCCGAAAGAACCGCTGCGGCAAATCGGATCCGCGCTGCCGCAGGCAGTCGCGCAGCGCGAGCGCTTCAAGCGCAGCCATCGTCATGCCCTGCCCGTGGAGCGGATTGAGCCGGCACAGGCCGTCGCCGATCACCACCAGCCCGGCGGGGAAGCGCGGCATTCGGTCGTAGCGGTGCCACAGCGCGCCGGTGTCACGGGAGACCGCGATGTCGCCCACCGGCGTGGCGTCGCGCAGCCCGGCCATGATGGCCGGCGGCAGCAGCTGCCTGGCCGCGGCCAGCATGGCAGTGAAATCGGCTGGGGGAGCGCCATAGTCGCCGTGGTGGGCGATGGCCAGCATCCAGGTGTCGTGCTCGTAGGCCGCCAGCAACAGCCCAGGCTCGGCCCGGCCCCCGTTGATGAAGATCATCTGGTCGGTGATCCGTCCCGGCGGGATACGCAGCAATTGGCTCGAGTAGCCCGAGGCCGGCTCGAGCCGCTGCTCGGGCACGCTGCCGAAGCCGTGATCGGCGAGGAACGCGGCGGTGTGGGCGGATCGCCCCGTCGCGTCGATGACCAGATCGGCGTGCAGAATCTGCGTCAACCTGTTGCGCCGATTCGTGATTCGCACGCCGGTGACGACCCCGTGTTCCACCACCGGCTCGAGCGCGTCATGGCCGTCGAGGAACGCGACGTTGCCGAGCTTGTCCACGCGCTGTCGCACGTGAAACTCCACGAACGGCCGGCTCGCGCTGTAGACCGCCAGCGCCCGGGGATCGGCGAGCCTGCCGGTCCGGTTCAGCTCGTGCCGGCCGATCCGGGCATAGCGCCCGGATAGGTCGGCGTTGTCGATGACCACCGCGCCGGCGGCGGCGAGGTCGTCGAGGATGCCGGGAAACAACTCACCGAGGATGCCGGTGCCGCCGGACAGGAAGCTGTGCAGGTGTCGGCCCTGCGGCACCCCCTTGCGGTGCGCCGGGTGGTCGGGCAGCCGGTCGCGGTCCACCACCGTGACGGAGTCGTAGAACTCCGCTGCCACCCGTGCCGCCAGCAGGCCGGCCATACCGGCTCCCAGCACTACCGCAGACGTCCTCGTTTCGCCCAATGCAAGCCCCTCTCCCGACGCAAGGGACCCACGATACAGGTAAATTAAGAAAAATAAGAGTATCTTGGCGTAACAGTAAGATGTTTAGCCTGCCGGCAGCGGGGGTGTCGGCGCGAACGTGAAGCTGCCTTCACGTTGGGCGCCGGGAGTGAAGCTGCCTTCACGCTCGGCGGGGACGGGGGACTCGACGGGGGATTCGGC
>NZ_LZIN01000002.1 GCF_001667375.1 Mycolicibacter sinensis
CCCGCCTGCGCCCCCCCCCCCCCCCCCCCCCCCCCTGGGGGGGGGGGGGGGGGGGGGCGGGCGCCGGCCCCCCCCCCCCCCCCCCCGACGGTCCGTTACGGCTCACCTTCGCCGAGCTGGCGGAACGGGTGCGTTGCGCCGCTGGAGCATTCGCCGGCGCCGGCATCGAGAAGGGGGATCGGGCGGCAATCTGGGCGCCCAACTCCGCGGAGTGGATCATCGCCGCTTTCGGGCTGCTGACCGCCGGCGGCGTACTGGTCCCGGTCAACACCCGGTTCAAAGCGACCGAAGCCGACGACGTCATCCGCCGCAGCGGCGCCAAGCTGGTACTGATCGAAAAGGGATTCCTGGGACTGGATTTCACCGCACCTCCGGGCGTCCCGGTGATCGACCTCAAATCGGACTTCCTGGGTGCCGGTTCGCCGATGCAGCGCGCGGTCGACGGTGATGACATCGCCGACATCATCTTCACCTCGGGCACGACCGGCCGGCCCAAGGGCGTGATGATGAGCCATCAGCAGAATCTGCGGCTCTACGCCGAATGGTGCGACCTGGCCGACCTTCGTCAGGGCGACCGCTACCTGATGGTCAATCCCTTCTTCCACACCTTCGGCTACAAGGCGGGTTGCATCGCTGCGTGCATCCGCGGGGCCACCATGTTCCCGGTGAGGGTCTTCGACGTCGACGCCGTGCTGGAACTCATTGAGGCCGAACGCATCACCATGCTGCCGGGGCCGCCGACGCTGTATCAGTCGCTACTGGACGCGGCCTCCGGGCGTGACCTGTCGTCGTTGCGCGCCGCGGTCACCGGCGCCGCCGATATCCCGGTGGATCTGATCCGGCGGATCCGCAGCGAATTGCCGTTCCAGTCCATCATGACCGGATATGGGCTCACCGAAGCCGGCACGGTGACGGCCTCGCGCCGCGGCGACTCCTTCGAGGACATCGCGACCACGGCCGGCGTGGCCTGCGAGGACGTCGAGTTGCGGATCGCCGATGACGGCGAGGTTCTGGTCCGGGGTTACAACGTGATGGCCGGCTACCTCGACGACCCGCAGGCGACCGCCGAGGCGATCGACGCGCAGGGCTGGCTGCACACCGGCGACGCCGGGACGATCGACGATGCCGGCCGGTTGCGGATCGTCGGACGCAAGAAGGACATGTTCATCGTCGGCGGCTTCAACGCCTATCCCGCCGAGATCGAGGGCTTCCTGCGGGAGCATCCCGCCGTGGCACAGGTCGCGGTGATCGGCGTGCCCGATGAGCGCCTCGGCCAGGTCGGCAAGGCGTTCGTGGTGAAAGAGGCCGCCCACGGGCAGATTTCGGAATCGGATCTGATTACGTGGAGCCGGGACCGGATGGCCGGCTTCAAGGCCCCTCGGTACGTGTCGTTCGTGGACCGCTTGCCGCTGAACGCCACCGGCAAGGTGGACAAGGCGCGACTGGAGACCGAGTCCGGGGCGTGAGGCGTCATGTACGTCTGCCTGTGTGTCGGGGTGACCAGCCAGCAGGTGATCGACGCCGTCGAGGCCGGCGCCTCGACCACCAAGCAGGTCGGTGAGTGCACCGGGGCCGGGACGGTGTGCGGACGCTGCCGCAACAACATCCGGGCGTTGATCGCCGCGACTTCGCAGGAAACCGCGACGATGACCTGAGTCATCTACTGCGGGTGCCGGCGTCGAGGCGATACTGTCTTGGCCGTGGTGGACAAGACGGAGAAGATGACGGCGCGCGAAGCCAAGCGCCTGCAGACCCGGGAGCGGCTCCTGGGCGCTGCAACCGCCGAGTTCAAGCGGACCGGAATGGCGCAGGCCGACGTCGGCGCCATCGTGGCCGCCGCCGGCGTCGCGCACGGCACGTTCTTCTTCCATTTCCCCACCAAGGAACACGTGCTGCTCGAGCTCGAGAAGCGTGAAGAGGACCGGATGGCAAAGCAGTTCGGCCGGTATCTGGACAAGGGACATGACCTGAAATCCGCCTTGACCGAGGCGGTGCGACTGGTGTTGGGGCTGGAACGCCGCCTCGGCGAGCTGTTGTTCAAGGATTTCCTGGCGCTGCACTTCTCCCAGACCCGCCCGGCCGCCGAGGGCGGTAGTGATCACTCCCTGGTCCTGCTGTTGGGCAAGCGGATCGAGCAGGCCCAGGCCGAGGGGGAGGTGGATCCGGCGGTCCGGCCGATCAACAGCGCGGTGTTCTTCTTGCTCGGCATCTACGCACTGGCGATCACCACCAACGATCCGATGCGTCGCGAGTTGCTCGAAGATCTGGTGAAACGCACCATGCACAGCATGGCCGTGCTCGCCTGATCAATGCTTGTCGTCGGCGACATTGCATGACTAGAGTCAGTCAGCATGCGCAGTGCACCGCCGGTCGATGAGCATATGGAAGCCTCTCGCCTAGCCCAGCGTCAGGCGGACAAATGGTTGATCAGCGGAAGCATCCTGATAGGCACTGCGGCACTGGGCATTTTCGGCCTGCCGTTGTTCCTCCGGGGCGTGTGGCTCCTACGGCAGGCGCAGCGGAACGGCATGTCGGTGCGGCCGATGCTGGTGACCCTGCTGGGATACCTGGTCATCGTCGACGCGGCGATCAACACCGTGGGGTGGGCCCTTGACCTGATCGGTAGTCACACCTTGCTGGCCCGGGTGCTGCTCAGCGGCTGGGGCCACATGTTCGACGCCGGATACTTCTGGCATTTCAATGAACTCTGGGTGGGCGGCGCTGCCGGTCCCGGCGAAAAGGCCATGGAAGCGGGCATGATCCTCACCGTATTCACCATGCGGATCGCGGCCGGGATCGGGTTCCTGCAGATGAAGCGCTGGGGACACCAGTGGATGGTCGTCACCTGCTGGATGGGCGCGGTGATCTGGGTGTTGTACGTGTTCAACATGACAATGTTCGCCGACGTGCGGTTCGCCGGGGTGATCCTCCCGGTCGTCGGCTGGTGGCTCTACGACATCTTCTACATCACCCCGTTCCTCGCGATCCCGTATCTGCACACGGTGAACCGCGAGATCTTCACCGATTGAACCCGCCCCGCGCGGAGGTTTTTCGGGTCGGGTCGACTTCCGACCACAACCATTCTATTGACTCAAGTCAGTCAATGGGTTAGAAACAGTGCACCATGACCCCACAGGTGCGCCAGGTCCGATGCGACGCCCGCCGACGCCGCACGCGGGCCGCCGCGGTCTTCGGGCGGTGTCGCGGTGGCCAACGAAACAGCGTGCGTAACAAGGCGTCCTGCGCCGCAGGGCGTGGCTTGAACCCGTCAACAAGGAGGTCCGACCATGGACTACGTCTGGGAGATTCTGCGTTACGTCGCGGCATGGGGCGGCACCGGTCTGGTCATCTGGTTCTGGTACTGGATGTTCTCCAACATCGGCACGTTCTGAGCCCGGCGCGCCACGGCCCGGGAGCGACGGTTCATGACTGACCTCGACCAGACGGCCGCCATGGCGTTGGAACGCAGCTGCTCGGTCACCGCGGTCGCCCTGAGCGAGGAGAACCGCGCCGGTGTGCGGCTGGTCACCGGCGACCACCGCGGATTCGGCCTCAGCGCATCGCGCAGTCACGTGCACGTGCCCTACCCAATATTGCGGGCCGACTGGACCCGGCGATCGTTGACCTGCGGTATCGCCTTGCAATGCGCATCGTCGAAGGACCGGCTGGGTCAGTACCGGATCAACGAACTGTCGACACGCGAACTGCGGGCGCTGACCGTCGTGGAAGCCGGCGTCGCCCTGGGCTGGATCGCGTCGCGGTGGCCGGGCCTGATGCCCGAGTTCGGCCGTCTGCTACCCGAACTCGTACCGGCAGACCCGCAGCTCGAGGCGCGGGACATGATCGGCCGGGCCATCGCGATGGCCCGGGGATCAGATCCGGCAGAGCTTGACCCGCTGCTGGGCCGGCTGCCGGCGATCTATACCGCGCCCACCGGCCTGTCCGACAGACTGCGGCGGCAGTTCGGCCGGATGCCCTGGACCACGACGCAGAAGCGGATGCCGCGACCCTATTCGGTGCCCGTCGGCGGTGACGGTGGGGTTCGCAATCCGAACCTGCCTCCGCCGAGCCGGCCGCAGGACAACGACATCGACGTCACCCCTGAGCACCGTCCGGGAATCCCGTATCCGGAGTGGAACTCCTGGACCCAACGTCTGATGCCCGACCACGTGGCCGTTGTGGAGCTCGCGCGTGACCGACGAATCGGTGCCGCCACCACGGCCTCGGCCGACCTGCGCAAGTGGTTCCAGGAGGACACCCATCGCGCGATGGTGAACCGGCTCGAAGACGGGTCGGACCTCGATATCGACCAGTACGTCCGCCATTACATCGACCTGCGCACCGGGGAGGCCGGCGAACCTCGATTGTTCCGCGACCTGTTGCCCTGCAACCGCGATGTCAGCACCGCGCTGCTGCTGGACGGCAGCTCCTCACTGGGAGTACACGGGGGACGGGTGTTCCGGCTCGAACTGGCCTGCGCAGATGCGTTGTCCCGCGCCATGACCCACGCGCGGGAGCGGCACGGGATCTTCGTATTCACCGGCAACACCAGGCACCGGGTGGAAGTGCGTTGCCTGAAGGACTTTCCAGAAGCCCGCTTCGTCCCGCCGAGCGGTCTGGGGTTGACCACTGGTGGTTACACCCGTCTCGGCGCCCCGATCCGGCATCTGACCAGCCGACTGCTGGACCAGCCCTCGGAGCGCCGACTACTGATCATCATCGGCGACGGAATGATCTCCGACGAAGGCTATGAGGGTAGGTACGCCTGGTCGGACGCCGCACATGCGGTGGAAGAGGCCAACGACGCCGGTGTGTCGGTCTACTACGTGGGCGTCGGACCGACACGCGTCGACCCGTTGCCCGAGGTTTTCGGACCCAAACGCTCGCAACGCATCAGCCGAGTGGAAGAACTGCCGCGCGTACTGGCACGCGTGCACCGCGAACTGATCAGTACGTAAGGGAGGAGCCACATGAGTAGCGACACATACTATTCGAACGGAAACGAGGTCCGACTCTTCGAGCAGGCCTTCACTCGGAAGACCCCGGTGATGCTGACCGGTCCTACCGGCTGCGGTAAGACCCGGTTCGTCGAGCATATGGGATCGCTGCTGGGGCGGCCCGTCGTCACCATCAGCTGCCATGATGACCTGACCAGCTCAGATCTCGTCGGACGCTTCATGGTGACCGGCGGGGATGTCACCTGGATCGACGGACCACTGACCAGGGCGGTCAAAACCGGTGCCATCTGCTACCTCGACGAGGTGGTCGAGGCGCGTCACGACTCCCTGGCGATTCTGCACTCGCTCACCGATCACCGGCGCACCCTGTATCTGGACCGCGCCGACGAAGTGGTCCGGGCGCCAGACGATTTCATGCTCGTGTGCTCCTACAACCCGGCGTACCGGAGTTCGTTGAAAGAGCTCAAGCCATCATTCCGGCAGCGCTTCGCCACCTTGCCGATGTCCTACCTTCCCCCCGAACGGGAGGCGCAGGCCGTGGTCGCGGAGACGGGCATCGACCTCGCCGCCGCGCAGCGACTCGTGCAGTGCGCTATCGCCATCCGCACCGCCGACGAGGCGTTCCACTTCGAGCCGCCGTCGACCCGGGCCCTAATCACCGCGGCGCAGCTCATCGCGGCCGGCGCCGGTGAACTGGAAGCGGCCGAAGCCTGCATCCTTGCGCCGCTGAGCACCGATGGCGCCATCAGCGAAGGGCTGCGCGAAATCGCGGCCGCGGTTCTGCTCGACGCCGACAAACTCTAGAAAGGAAATCCGAAATGGCCGACCAGAGAGAGCGGAAACGCAAGAGGGCCTTGATCGTCTTCCAGATCGTCATCTACGGCTACCTGCTCACGATGTTCCTGATCCAGCTGTACATGTCGTTCGAACGGGGTTGGTGGTACCTGTGACCACCGCTAATCCGCCGGTCGGTCTGCACGAGCATCAGGAGCAGTCCCGTGTCGCCCAGTGGCAGGCCGACAAATGGATGATCGTCGGAGCGGCGCTCATGGGTATGTGGGCGCCCGGGTTGATCGGCTTCCCGATCTTCATGCGCGGGGTGTGGTTGCAGCGCGAGGCCCAGCGGGCGGGTCTGTCGGTGCGGCCCATGATCGTCACCCTGATCGGTTACCTGGTGCTGATCGACGGCATGCTCAACAGCCTGGGCTGGTCGCTGGATCTGGTCGCCAACCACACCCTGATCAACCGGGTGCTGATGATCGGCTGGGGTCACATGTTCGACGCCGGCTATTTCTGGCACTACAACGAACTGTGGGTCGGCGGTGCCGCCGGGCCGGGGGAGAAATCCATGGTCTTCGGCATGATCCTCACGGTGTTCGCGATGCGCTGCGCCGCGGCGATCGGGTTCTTGCAGATGAAGCGCTGGGGCCACCAATGGATGATCGTCACCTGCTGGATGGGCGTCCTGATCTGGATTCTCTACGTGTTCAACATGACCATGTTCGCCGACGTGCGGTTCGCCGGGGCGATCTTCCCCGTCATCGGCTGGTGGCTCTACGACATCTTCTACATCACCCCCTTCCTCGCCATTCCGTACCTGCACACGGTGAATCGCGAAATTTTCACCGACTGACCAAGGAGCACCACGATGGAAACCCCTGCCGCCGAAGACTTGCCCCCGGGCACCACGCCTTACTACGCCCGCATGCACACCTGGATCAAGCGCGCCACCTTGGTGTGTCTGGTCGCGCTCGTCATCGAAGGCGCTTTCACCTTGCCGTTCATGGCGGTCTACTACGGTTACCCGACGCTGAGCCTCACCCAGATCTGCAGCGAGTTGCTGAAGGTGCGCTACTCCGACGACACCCTCGAGTGCAAGTACCCTTACCCGCCGCTCGGCCCTCCCGAGGGGGCCGAGGGCAAGGACACCGCCAAGGACATCTGGGGGATTCAGCCCGTCCCGCAGTATGACCGGCTCGGCTTCCGGGAGCTGGTCGACCGCTACGAGGCCCGGCTGGCCAGACAGCAAGCCGCACAACAGCAGGGTGGTTGACGTGCCGGACAAACTACGGGTTATGCAGTGGGGGACCGGCGATGTCGGGCATGACATGCATCTGGACCCGGGATCGGCCCAACCGTGCAGTCCGGTGCGGTCATGACCGACATGCATGTAGCGCCGGCCCTGCCGCAGTTCGCCTACGCCGACCTGCCGATGGCCCACGATCGTGGTGAGGGATGGGCGGCGCTGCGCGATCTCGGGCCCGTGGTGTACGGCGAGGGCGCGTACTATCTCACCCGACGTGATGATGTGCTTGCCGCGCTGCGTAACTGGGAGGTCTTCTCCTCGAGAATCCCCTACGACGACATGATCAGCCCGGTTCCGCTGGTGCCATTGGCCTTCGACCCGCCCGACCACACCCGGTACCGGAAGCTGCTGCATCGCTACTTCAGTCCGCAGACCCTGATGGCCCTGCTGCCGTCGCTTCAGTCGCACGCCGCCGAGATCATCTCCGGGATCGCCGAGCAGGATCGGTGTGAGGCGATGGCCGAATTGGCCACCCCCTACCCCTCGCAGGTGTTCCTCACGCTGTTCGGTCTGCCCCTCGAGGATCGGGACCGCCTGGTCGCCTGGAAGGACGCGATCATCGCGTTGGGTCTGACCGACGACCCCGCCAGCGTGGACCTGACCCCGACGGTGGAACTGTTCGGCTATCTCACCGAAGCCGTTGCGCGACAGCGCAGGGAACCGCGCCCCGGCATTCTCTCGGAACTACTGCGCGGCGCAGACCCGCTCGACGACAACGAGGCAATCGGACTGTCCCTGGTATTCGTACTGGCCGGGCTGGACACCGTCACCGCAACAATCGGTACGACGATGCTGGAACTGGCCCGCCGACCCGGGTTGCGTGCTGGATTGCGCGACGATCCCGACGGTGTCGCGGTCTTCGTCGAGGAGATGATCCGCCTCGAACCTGCCGCACCCGTCGTCGGGAGAGCGGCCACCCGCCCGGTCACCATCGCCGGCGTTGAGATCCCCGCCGGCGCCCAGGTCCGCCTCTGCCTCGGTGCGATCAATCGAGACGGCAGCGACGAGTATTCCGGAAATCAACCCGTCCTCGACGGAAAGGTGCACAAACACTGGGGATTCGGCGGCGGCCCGCACCGCTGTCTGGGCTCACACCTGGCCCGTATGGAACTCAAGCTCGTCGTCTCAGAATGGCTGGCCCGCATTCCCGATTTCGGGCTCGCACCGGGTTTCGTGCCAGAGATCACCTGGCCATCGGCGACGTGCTCGCTGCCGGCGCTGCCACTCAGGCTGGGGCCGAACTCATGACCGCCGGGTCTCGACCAGCGCGGCGACATCGGCGGGCCGCACTTTGAGCTGTGATATAGCCGGTGATGTCATTGCCGGAGTACCACGTTCGCTCGAAGTCGAGACACGGTGCCGCACCGTAGCTGTTCAGGCCCGCGGCCAGCGTTGCGCAGAACCGGTCCATTCCCCGCCTCAGTACTGGGTGGAGCCGAGATCGACCGGGATTCGTGATGCGGTAACCATGCGTGATTCATCGCTGGCCAGCCAGCAGGCGGCGTCGGCGATATCTTCCGGCTCGGCAATGTAGTCGGGCAGGAACGGCGTCACCATGTTCATCAGGCCCGGGTTGGTCTCGTTGGCTGTGTTCAACGCCGCCATCATGTCGCCGGTGCCCATCGGGGTGTTGACCGCACCCGGGTGCAGGCTGTTCACCCGAATCGAATGCTTACCCAGTTCGGCGGCGAACCCGCGGGCCATCCCGGTGACGGCGTGCTTGCTGGCCGTGTAGTGCACCATGAACGGCTGCATCTTGATTCCGGCTGCTGAGCTGATCAGGATGATCGACCCGCCCCGGCCGCCGTCGATAATGTGTTGCGCGCCGGCCATCACCGTATTCCAGGTGCCGGTCACGTTGACGTCCATGACGTCGCGAAACGACTCCGGGGTGATGGCATCCCAGACCTGCGGCGCGGTGATACCGGCGTTGGCGACGATGATGTCCAGGCGCCCCAATGCGGCCACGCCGGCATCGACAGCTTCGCACAATCCGTCGTAGTCGCGGGTGTCGACAACCGAGGACACGATGCGCCGGCCGGTGACTTCCACCAGCTGCACCGTTTCGGCCAGCTCCTCCGGGCTCGCCGAGTCATACGGCACGCAGTCCGGGAGTTTGCCGGCCACGTCGATCGCGATGATGTCGGCGCCCTCGGCGGCCATCCGCACCGCATGCGCACGCCCCTGCCCGCGCGCCGCGCCGGTGATGAAAGCCACCTTGTCCGTGAGTCGTCCCGTCATTCCTGTTCCCTCCGTAGGTGATTCAGGCTTTTCGTTGCGCGGCTTTGACCAGACCCGAGCCGATGATCAGGCGCTGGATCTCGCTGGTGCCCTCATAGAGCCGCAGCAGCCGGACGTCGCGGTAGATGCGTTCGACCGGTACCCCCCGCATGTAGCCGGAGCCGCCGTGGATCTGCACCGCCAGATCGGCGACCTTGCCGGCCATCTCGGTGCAGAACAGCTTGGCCGCCGACGGGGCGATCCGCCGGTCCTCATCGGCGACCCACATGCGCGCCGCATCCCGAACCATGGCCCGACCGGCCAGCACACCGGTCTGCTGGTCGGCGAGCATCGCCTGCACGAGTTGGAAATTGCCGATCGGGGTACTGCCCTGGGTGGCCGTGGCGGCGTAGGCCACCGATTCGTCGAGGGCACGCTGGGCGGCACCGACCGCCAGTGCGGCGATGTGCACCCGGCCGCGCGCCAGCGATGTCAGCGCCGCCCGGTAGCCGAGATCTTCGCTGCCGCCGACCAGCGCCGCGTCGGGGACCCGCACGTCGGTGAAGCCGACATCGGCGGTCCAGGCGCCTTCCTGACCCATCTTGGCGTCCTTGGGGCTTACCACGACACCGGAGGCGTCGGCGGGCACCAGAAAGACCGCGATACCGGCGCCCTGGTCGTCGGCCGGCCGGGTGCGGGCGAAGACGATGAACAGCTCTGCCGTGGGGGCGTTGGTGATGAACCGCTTCTGCCCGGTGATCAGCCAGTCCGAACCGTCGCGGAGCGCCTGGGTCAGCAGTCCGGCCGGGTTGGAGCCGGCACCGGGCTCGGTGAGGGCGAAGGAGGCGACGACCTCACCGGAGGCGATGGGCGCCAGCCACCGGGATTTCTGTTCCTCGGTGCCGAACCCGACCAGTACCTGACCGGCGATTCCGTTGTTGGTGCCGAACATCGAGCGCACCGCCAGCGACGTGTAGCCCAACTCTATGGCCAGTTCGACGTCCTGGCGCAGGTCCAGGCCCAGCCCGCCCCACTGTTGCGGAATGGCGTAGCCGAACAGGCCCATCGCCTTGGCTTGCTCGCGCAGGTCGTCGGGAACCCGGTCATCGGCGAGGATCTCGGCCTCGCGCGGGACGACGGAGCTGCGGACGAATCGGCGGGTCTGGGACAGGATCTCGGCGAAATCCTCGTCGCTGACTTCACTCATTGACGCCGCTTCTCCTTACGCCCGACCCGGGAACGACCGGCTACCGACGAAGATCATATATGAAATATGATGACGCAAACATCTCGGAGAAGGCAGGTGATGCAGTGTCCTTGCTGACCGGTCAAACGGCGGTGATCACCGGCGGTGCCCAGGGTCTGGGTCTCGCCATCGCGCAGCGATTCGTCGCCGAAGGCGCCCGGGTGGTGCTCGGCGATGTAAACCTGGCGGCCACCGAGGAGGCCGCCGCACAGTTGGGCGGATCCGAGGTGGCTCGGGCGGTGCGCTGCGATGTCACCAGCTCCGCCGCGGTCGACGCCTTGGTCGCGGCCGCTGTGGAGACGTTCGGCGGGCTGGACATCATGGTGAACAACGCCGGTATCACCCGCGACGCCACCATGCGCAAGATGACCGAGGAGCAGTTCGACCAGGTCATCTCCGTACACCTCAAGGGCACCTGGAACGGACTGCGCGCGGCCGCGGCGATCATGCGCGAGCAGAAGCGCGGCGCCATCGTCAACATGTCCTCGATCTCCGGCAAGGTCGGCATGGTCGGGCAGACGAATTACTCGGCGGCCAAGGCCGGCATCGTCGGTATGACCAAGGCCGCCAGCAAGGAACTGGCGTATCTGGGGGTGCGGGTGAACGCGATCCAGCCGGGCCTGATCCGCTCGGCGATGACCGAGGCGATGCCGCAACGCATCTGGGACTCCAAGGTGGCCGAGGTGCCCATGGGCCGGGCCGGTGAGCCCGACGAGGTGGCCAGCGTCGCGCTGTTCCTGGCTTCCGACCTTTCCTCATATATGACCGGCACGGTGCTCGAGGTGACCGGCGGCAGGCACCTATGAGTGCCCGCGAGACGGTGATCTGCGAGCCGGTCCGCACCCCGATCGGCCGCTACGGCGGGATGTTCAAGTCGTTGACCGCCGTCGAGCTCGGCGTCGCCGCGCTGAAAGGTCTGCTGGACCGCACCGGTCTGCCCGCCGAGGCCATCGACGACGTGGTGCTGGGGCATTGCTATCCCAGCAGTGAGGCGCCGGCCATCGGACGGGTCGTCGCGTTGGATTCCGGTCTGCCGGTGACGGTTCCGGGTATGCAGGTCGACCGCCGCTGCGGTTCGGGACTGCAAGCGGTGCTGCAGGCCTGTCTGCAGGTCGGCAGCGGCGACTGCGAGGTGGTGATCGCCGGCGGCGCCGAGAGCATGAGCAACGTGGCGTTCTACTCCACCGACATGCGCTGGGGCGGGGCCCGCGGTGGAGTCCGGGTGCACGACGGCCTGGCCCGCGGCCGCACGACCGCCGGGGGCCAGAACTACCCGGTACCCGGCGGCATGCTGGAGACCGCCGAGAATTTGCGCCGCGAATACGGCATCTCCCGCGCCGAACAGGACGAGCTGGCGGTGACCTCGCACCGGCGCGCGGTGGCGGCTCAGCAGTCCGGTGTGCTCGCCGGGGAGATCATCGGTGTCACCGTGCGCGCCCGCGCCGGTGAGGAACACATCGTCACCGACGAGCACCCGCGGGCCGACACCTCGGTGGAGTCCCTGGGCAAGCTGAAACCCGTTCTGGGCAAAAGTGACCCGGAGGCCACCGTCACCGCGGGCAATTCCAGCGGCCAGAACGACGCCGCATCGATGTGCGTGGTGACCACCCGGGAGAAGGCTGAGCAGTTGGGCTTGACGCCGTTGGTTCGGCTGGTGCCGTGGGGCGTTGCCGGAGTCCCGCCCAATGTCATGGGAATCGGCCCCGTGCCGGCGACCGACGCCGCTCTGCAGAAGGCCGGGCTTCGGCTGACCGACATCGACCTGATCGAACTCAACGAGGCCTTCGCCGCCCAGGCTCTGGCCGTGATGGCCGAGTGGAAATTCGGTGCCGCGGACCGCGAACGCACCAACGTGCACGGTTCGGGGATCTCGCTGGGGCATCCGGTCGGCGCCACCGGCGGGCGGATGCTGGCCACGCTGGCCCGCGAGCTCAACCGCCGCGCTGCCCGCTACGGGCTGGAGACCATGTGCATCGGCGGCGGCCAGGGATTGGCCGCAATCTTTGAAAGGGTAGATGCGCGGTGACCAAACTCGCCCAGACGCTGGGGCTCACCGAGTTCCAGACCGAAATCCTCGACACCGTCCGTCGTTTCGTGGACAAAGACGTCATTCCGGCGGCGGCCGAGCTGGAGCGCACCGACACCTACCCGCAGGCCATCGTCGACGCGATGCGCGAAATGGGCCTGTTCGGTCTGATGATCCCCGAGGAGTACGGCGGTCTAGGGGAATCGCTGCTCACCTACGCGCTCTGTGTCGAAGAGCTGGCTCGCGGTTGGATGAGTGTCTCCGGCGTGCTGAACACCCATTTCATCGTCGCCTACATGCTGCGCCAACACGGCACCGACGAGCAGAAGCAGCGTTTCCTGCCGCGGATGGCCACCGGCGAGACCCGGGGCGCATTCTCGATGTCCGAGCCGGAATTGGGTTCTGACGTAGCGGCGATCCGCACCCGCGCCACCCGACAGGCAGACGGCGGATACACCATCAGCGGACAGAAGATGTGGCTGACCAACGGCGGCAGTTCCACACTGATTGCCGTGCTGGTGCGCACCGACGAGGGCGCCGATAAACCGCACCGGAACCTGACCGCGTTCCTGGTGGAAAAGCCGGTCGGCTTTGGCGAAGTCCTACCCGGACTGGTCATCCCGGGCAAGATCGACAAGCTCGGCTACAAGGGCATCGACACTACCGAGCTGATTTTCGACGGGTACGCCGCCGCTGCCGACGACGTACTGGGCGGGGCGCCCGGGCAGGGCTTCTTCCAGATGATGGACGGCATCGAAGTCGGCCGCGTCAACGTGTCGGCCCGGGCGTGCGGGGTGGGAATCCGGGCGTTCGAACTCGCGGTGCGCTACGCCCAGCAGCGCGAGACCTTCGGCAAGCCGATCGCCGAGCACCAGGCGATCGCCTTCGAGCTCGCCGAGATGGCCACCAAAGTCGAAGCGGCACACCTGATGATGGTCAACGCCGCCCGGCTCAAGGACTCCGGGGAGCGCAACGACGTCGCCGCGGGGATGGCCAAGTACCTCGCCAGCGAATTCTGCTCGGAGGTCACCCAGCAGAGTTTCCGGATACACGGCGGCTACGGCTATTCCAAGGAGTACGAGATCGAACGGTTGATGCGTGACGCCCCGTTCCTGCTGATCGGTGAGGGCACCAGCGAGATCCAGAAGCAGATCATCAGCAAGCGGCTGCTCGCCGACTACCGGGTCTGATCCGTGAGCGTCCCGGAATTCCCCGCGCGGTCACAGCTCTCCGAGGATGTGGCCCGCTTCGTGCGCAAGCGAATCTTCAACGGGGACTACACCGCCGGAGCATATGTGCGGCTGGATCAACTGGCGGCCGAGCTGGGTGTCAGCGTGACCCCGGTGCGTGAGGCGCTGTTCGGGCTGCGCGCCGAAGGGTTGCTCGACCAGCAGCCGCACCGCGGATTCGTGGTGCTGCCGGTGACCCAGCGTGACATCACCGATGTCTCCGATGTCCAGGCGCATATCGGTGGTGAACTCGCCGCGCGGGCCGCGGCCGGCATCACCGATGACCAGCTGCGTGAGCTCGAAAATATCCAGGACCAACTGGAATCCGCCTATGCCGGCGACGACGAAGAGGCCGCGGTGCGGCTCAACCATGAGTTCCACCGCGCCATCAACGTCGCGGCCGACTCACCCAAACTTGCCCAGCTGATGTACCAGATCACCCGTTACGCACCCGAATCGGTGTTTCCCACGGTTTCGGGGTGGCCGGCCAAGTCGACCAGGCACCACCGCGCAGTGTTGGCGGCCCTGGCCAAGCGTGACGAGGAACTGGCCCGCGCCGCGATGGCCGAGCATCTGGCTGCCGGTGCGGCGCCGATGATCGAGCACCTCGTCGAGCGCGGCGTGGTGGGTCAGGACGCCCCGGTGTCGTAGGTCGCCAAGCCCAGCCGCGACCATGCCGACAGCTTGGTCACCGGATGCGGCGACAAGCATGTCGTCGGAGAGTTGGGACCACCGGTTTCGGCGCGGCTACGGATCGTCGTCGGGGTCGTTGAGGAGTTCGTCGGGGTGGTGGGCGTGGTTGATCTCAGGTGGGCCATTGCCGTCGCTCCAGGCGAGACGTCCGTTGCTGGGGGTGGTGGTGTAGTGGCCGTTGGTTTCGGCAGCGTGGTCACGTGGGCACGCGAACCAGAGGGCGTCGGCATCGGTGCGACCACCACCGGCCCAGCCGGGACAATGGTGTACCTCGCAGCGGTACCCCGGTTGGGTGCAGTTCGGCCTCGTGCAGCCGCGATCTCGTGCATGGCAGATGATGCGGTGGTCGGCGGTGGCGATGCGTTTGCTGCGTCCGAGGTACAGCGGGCGGTTGGAGTGGTCATCGAACACCGCTAGGTAGTGAATCGAGTTGGCGGCCATACGGATGAGGTCACGCAGGGGCAGCTGAGAGCCGCCGCCGGTGCGCGCCGCCGCCGGCATGGCCACTGCGCGGTCCTTGGTGGCGTGGACCGCTTGGTCGAGTTCGGTCAGGGTGGTGGAGACGATGACGGTGACGGGGACACCGCGGTGGGTGCCCAGCTTTTCGGATTCGATGGCATGGCGCAGTGCGACCTTGAGGGCGTCGTGAGCGCGCTGGCCTTCGTTGCGCAGGTCCGGTGTGTCGGCGTCGGGTAGGTGGTGCCCGGGCCGGACAGCGGCAATGATGGCTTCGAGGTAGGCCCGGGTTTCGGGGTCGACGTAACCTGAAACGCGACTCATCCCGTCGAGCTGTTGCGGGCCCAGGCTGAGGGTGCGCCGCCGTGCGCGGTCGGCGTCGCTGTATTGGCCGAGGCGTTCGGCGATGGTGTCGGCGATGGTGCGCCCGACGGCGGCCACGAACGGGGAGTCCTGACGCCGGGCGTTGGCGACCAAGAGGTGTTCGGCCTGTTCGTGGTCCGCGCTCGTGGCCTTGGCGGGTAGGTGGTCGAGGGCTTTGGTGATGGTGGTGATGTGGTCTTCACCGAGGTCGCCGTCTTCGATGGCGGCGGCCAGTTCGGGGAGGGCGGGCGGCAGGGTGGGGCCGGTGAGGGTGCGGCGGGGCCGAATGCGCGCGGCGAGAGCGAAGCGGCGCCGGACTTCGCCACGCGTGATCCGTAACCGCTGCCGCAGAAGATCACCGGCGCGTGTGCCCGGTGGCAGTGCGGCTTCGCCCAAGCTGTCGATAGGTTGCTCGATTTCTCCGAACATGCGGTAGGACAAGCCGCGGTTGACCCTGTGCTGGGTTTCCAGCCGTTCGGCGATTTCGATACGAAACGCATTGCCCACCATGTCGGTGTCGGCGGCCCGCAGCCGCGCGTAAGCGGCATCGATGAGGTCCAGATCAGCGCGGACAGCGGCACATGCGGCCTCCTGCGGGAGCAAAACCTCATCGCTGATCGACATAACTCCACGCTATCGAACAGATGAGCGATAAGGTCCCGCCTGCGGGTCAATTGTGGACAGACCGGCAACTGGGGATAACCGCGGCACGGGCCGGCGCCCAGTGGGGCGCCCGCTCACCTGGGCGTTTCGGCAGTTGATTCGGCCAACAGTTCCCGCAGACGGCGCTTGTCGACCTTGCCGGTCGGTCCGCGCGGAACGGCGTCGGGACTCGAGACCAGCAGCCACACCGTCGGCACCTTGAACGGGCTCAATAGCGCTCGAGCCTGCTCCCGCAGCTGCTCGACGCTCAGCACATCGCCGGCCACCACCGCTCCCACCCGGTCGCGGCCGGCGTCGAACACGTTCGTCACGAAGGCGGCGTCGACACCGTCGATGACTCGCAGGGCCTTCTCCACCTCGCCCGGGTACACGGTGGCGCCGCTGACCTTGAACATGTCGTCGGATCTGCCGTGGTAGAACAGGAACCCGTCGTCGTCGAGGCGGCCCAGATCGCCGGTGGGGTAGAAGCCGTCGACGGTGAGCGTCTCTTCGCGGCTGCGTCGGCAGATGCCCCGCAGGATGTGCGGTCCGCGCAGCTGAATCATGCCGATCGCGCCGGTCGACACCGGGACACCGGTGTCGGCGTCGACGATCCGAACCTCTATGCCGTCGAAAGGTTTTCCGCAGCTTCCCCAGGCTGTCCGCGGCATGTCGGTGTCGGCGGCATAGCCACAGTACGGCCCGAACGACTCGGTCATCCCGAACAGGTTGGCCCGCGCCCCGGGCTGCGAGCGCAACTCCGGAGCAAGCAGCGCCTCCAGGCTGCCGGGCCGCAGCGCCGACAGGTCCGCGGCCCCGCGATGACGGGCCAGGGTTTCGGCCTGATCCGGCCAGCCGCGAAACAGCGTGACCTGTTCGGATTCCAGCAGTTTCAGGGTGGCCTCGGGCTGGGGAATCGCCTCGGTGACCAGGGTTGCCCCGGCCAGCAGCGCCGACAGCACGCCGCCGCCGAAACCGCCGACCCAGAAGAACGGCATCGGCAGATACAGCCGGGTGTCGGTGTCGATGCAGCGGGCCGCCAGACCGGCGCGCACGGCGCCCAGGGCGCTGCCGTGCGAATGCAGCACCCCTTTCGGCGGCCCGCTGCTGCCGGAGGTGAACATGATCACCAGCGGATCGCTGGACGCGACGCTTGCAGCCAGCGCGTCGACGGTTCCGGCGGGCCCGGCCTCGGCGGGATCGGCGGCGGCCACTCGCTCTGTTGTCCAGATCTGTTGCAGCGCAGGTAGGGTCGCATGCGCCGCATTCAGGCTGTCGAGGTAGCGGCGGCCACGGAACGCTTCGACACTGACCAGGAACTGCACCGCGGCGACGCGCAGCTGGGCCGCCAGCTCCGGTGCAGTCAGCAGGGTGCTCAGCGGAACCAGCACCGCGCCGATGCGGGTCAGCGCGATCGCGGTTCGCACACAGTCGACACCGTTGGGCATGATCAGCCCGACCCGGGTGCCCTTGCCGACACCGGCCTGCACGAAGACTCCCGCCAGCTCCCGCGATGACGCGTCAAGCTCGGCGTAGCTGAGCCGGCCGACCGGATCGATCACCGCCGGCTTGTCGCCGAGCGCTGCGGCGCGGGACCGGACCAGGATGTCGATGGTTTCGGACTCAGACATCGAAGACCTCCGCCAGCGACCGCCGGTCCACCTTGCCGCTGGACAGCAGCGGAACCTCGGTGGCCCGCACCGTGGCGAAAACACGGGGGATCTTGTACGCCGACAGTTCTGTCTTCAGCCTTTCGCGCAGCCACGTCGCGTCGCAGGGGTCGTCCTGCACGATGGCCGCAGCCACCAGCTGGCCGCGCTGCGGATCCGGGATGCCGACCACATGGGCGACGACGCCGCCGGTCACCTTCGCAATGGCGCGTTCCACTTCGGCCGGGGACACATTGGCACCGGCGGTCTTGATCAGCGCGTCCCGCCGGCCCAGGTAGTAGTAGAAGCCGTCCGCGTCGGAGCGGACCAGGTCCCCGGTGTGAAACCACCCGTCGGCGTCGAAGCACTCCTCCCGGCTGCGCTTGTGGTAACGCTGCATCAGGTAACGTCCGCGTACCAACAACTCACCGGCCTCGACGCGGCACTCGAACCCGGGCGCCGGCCTGCCGAAGCTGCCGCGCCGGTGCTCGGGCTGGTCGGCGGTGTCCCCACTGAGCAGCACCGGCCCACCGGTCTCGGTCATGCCCAGCATCTGATGCCGCAACTGCGGGTCGGCAGGACGGGCCTGGGGGGCCATGAGCGGATACAGGTTGCCGCGGCGCAGGGTGGACAGATCTCGGTGAGGCAAGCTGGGATGGTGCGCCAGAGCCGTTATCCCGCTGACGAAACCGTTGGTCATCGTGGGCTTCTCGGCTTCGAGCAGATCTAGCGTGACACCCGGGTCCGTGGCGTTCGAGCACAGCAGCGTCGACCCGGCCAGCATGGTGGCCAGCAGCGCGAACGCCAGGCCGCCGATCCAATAGAACGGTGAATTGCAGAACAGGACGTCGGACGCGGTGAGCCTGCGGATCTCGTTGAGATTGCGTTGGTGGCCGAGCAGACCGGCGTGGGTGTGGATCACCCCTTTGGGGGCGCCGGAGGATCCCGACGTGTAGACGATGCACAGCGGATCGCTGCCCTCGACGTCTGCTTCGAGCGCTTTCAGGACAGCCGGCGCCTCGCCGGCCACCGTGTCGATGTCGAAGATTACTCGCCGCAGCGCGGGCGCGTGGACGCTGAATATCGGCTTGTCACAGGCGAGGTCGTCCTCGAGTACCTCAATGAGGCGTTTCCGATAGTCGTGTGACCGGTACGATTCGGCGGCCAGCAGGATCCGCACATCGCTGTGGGCCAATTGGCGGCGTAGCTCCGGCGCGGTGGTGAAGGTGGGGAAGGGCACCACCACCGCGCCGATGCGGGCCGCCGCCAGCATGCCCACCACGAAGTCCGCACCGTTGGGATACAGCAGCCCGATATGCGTGCCTCTGCCGGCTCCGAGTGCAACGAGCCGGCCGGCCAAGCCCGCGGACCTCTGCTCGGCGTCGGCGTAACTGATTCGCTCTGCGTCGCAGATCAGCAGGAGGTGCGCGCCACGCGAAAGTGCTTGGGCGCGCAGGATCCGCGGCACGGTCTCAGTGGGCATGCTCACCTTGCGTGCCGATCAGCGCCCGCACTGCGCCCAGGTCGGCCTTGCCCGAAGGCGTGCGCGGCAGCGCGTCGACGATGGCGACGTCGGTCGGTATCTCGTAGCGCGCCAGTCGGCTGCTCAGAAAGGCGACCAGGGTCTCGGCGTCGACGGCAGCACCCGCGCGCAGCTCGACCGCGGCGACCGGGGTCTGGCCGAGGCGATCGTCCGCACGTCCTACGACAGCAGCGCCTTTGACCGCCGGATGGGCCTCCAGTGCGGCGCGGACATCATCGGGCATCACTTTGAACCCGCCGCGAATGATGGCCTGATCCGCCCGGCCCAGGATCCACAGGAAGCCGTCGGTGTCGATGCGGGCCAGGTCGGTGGTGCGCATCCAGTCCGCGTCGGGACCGAGCTGTCCCGGTTTGACCTCGAGCAGTCCGGGCTCATCGGGTCCCAGCGGAGACCCGTCGTCGCCGACCACCCGCAAGTGCGCCCCGAGGCTGGCCCGGCCCACGCTGCCGCGCTTGTCACGCCAGAACCGCTGGTAGTCGGCGAGTGTCCAGCCGGCCACCCCGCCGCCGAACTCCGTTGCCGCATAGGAGGTGAGCACCGGGATGCCGAACTTCTCGGTGAACGCGTCGGCGTCGTCGGCCGACAGCGGCGCGGTACCCGAGGTGACCGCGCGGATGCTGGACAGATCCTCGCGGCTCAGTGTCGAGTGCAGCACCATCCGCAGCGCCGCGGGCACCAGCGACACCGCGCGCGGTCGATACTTGCGCACCGCATCGGCCCAGCGGTCCAGCTCGAAGCGGTCCAGCAGCACAAACGGCCTCGCCTCGGCGACGCACTGCAGGATGCGGAACACCCCGCCGATGTGTACCAGCGGTGCGTTGACGATCGCGACACCGCTCCGCAGCTCCGTCGGTGCCGGACCGAGCACGCTGTGCGCCAGCATGTCGTAGCTCAGATCGACGCGCTTGGGAGGCCCGGTGGTCCCGCTGGTGAGCATCCGCACCGCCACGCTGGGACGGCCGGCATCCGAACGGGCTTCCGGGCCGGGTGTAGCTGCCGTGGCCACCTGCGGCTCGGCGTCCAGGCCGGAGAGGGACACCGTCGCGGTGTGCGGTGTCGCCGTGACCAGCGCAGCCAGATCGTCCGGTTCGCCGATGATCAGCGGCAGCTCGAGCGCGGCGATGTCCGCGCGCGTGCGTTCGTCACCGCGCGACGGATTGATGACCACCACGCAGCCCCCGGCCAACAGCACCCCGAGCAGCGCGGCCAGCTGCGGGGGACGGTTGCGCAGCAGGATCCCGACCTTGCCGCCACCGGTCAATTCCGCGATGCGCCGTGCCGAAACGTCAAGCTGCGCCCAGGAGAACCACTGGCCGGCGTACTCGAAGGCGGGCGCTTCGGGCTGCAGGTCGAGCACCGCGGCGATCCGTTCGCTGAGTGGGTGCGCCATCAGCGGATCCGCGGCGCGGTCGCGGGGCGGGTTGACTGCGCGTCGAGCTCGGCCTTGCCCAGCGGGTTGCCCAGCCGGGTGTAGATCAGCCCCTGGTCCAGGGCGGCGCGGTACGGCTTGTCGAGCGATTCCCATATCGCCTTGACCGTTCCCTGGGTCGCCGACGGCGGTTTGGCCGCGATGATGGCCGCGATCTCATGTGCTCGCACCCAGAGTTGTTCGGGCGCTGTCACTTCGGAGACCAAGCCGATGCGCAGTGCGGTCTCGGCGCTGACTCGCTCGTCGTTACCCATCAGCGCGATCCGCAGAGTCTCGCCCAACCCGATGCGGCGCATCAGACCGATCGGTTCGAGTGCACTGACTAGCCCGGCCGAGACGTGCGAGTCGAAGAACGTCGCATCGGTCGAACAGATCACGACGTCGGATTCGTTGACGAAGTAGAACGCGCCCGCGGTGCAGATGCCCTGCACCGCGCAGACCACCGGCTTGAACATCTTCTGCCACTTGGGGCTCAGCGCCTCGCCGGGATCCTCGTGATTCCAGACATTGTCGGGCTGCCCGTAGGGGGACTTGATGTCCAGTCCGGCGCTGAAGGCCCGGTCGCCGGCGGCTCGCAGCACGACGGCGTTGACGTCCGTGTCGAGTTTGACGATGCGCCACGCGGCGGTCATCTCCTCGCACATGGTGCGGTTGAAGGCGTTGAGCCGATCCGGCCGGTTCAGCGTGATGGTGGCGACCCGGTCGGTGCGATCGACGTCGAGGAGGATGGTCTCGAAAGTCATCGGTTTCATCGGCACTGCCATTCCGGTGCCCGCTTCTCGACGAAGGCTTTGGGGCCCTCCAGCGAATCCTCGGTGTGCAGGTTGCGCTCCCGGAACGCTTCGGCGAGCATCTCGGCCTCGTGCAGCGGCAGGTCGAGGCCCTTGAGGATCGCCAGCCGGGTTCCGCGCACCGCCAGCGGCGCATTGGAGTTGAGGATGGCGGCGATCTCGTGCGCACGCTCCAGCAGACGGTCATGCTCCACCACCTCGCTGATCATCCCGAGGTCGTAGGCCCGCTGGGCGTCCATCCGCTCGTGGCGGCCCATCATCGCCATGCGCAGCGCGACCGAGCGGGGCAGTACCCGGGCCAACCGCACCACCTCGCGGCCGGCGACCAGCCCGATCGAAACGTGCGGGTCGAAGAAGGTGGCACGCGCGGAAGCGATGACGATGTCGCCGGTGGTCACCCAGTCCAGACCGGCGCCGCAACATATTCCGTTGATCGCGGCCAGGACCGGCTTGGCCATTGTCCGGAACGGTGGCGTGCCCTCCTGCGGGGCCTCCCACTGCTCGTAGGTGGACAGGTACGGCCGCTCATTGATCACCTTGCCATCGCCGGGAATCGCCTTGACGTCGGCACCGGTGCAAAACGCCCGCCCGGTACCGGTCACGATGAGCAGCCACACCCGGTCGTCGTTCTCGGCCTCGGCGTAGGCGGCCCGCAGCTCGGTGACCATGTGCGGGCTCAGCGCGTTGAGCGCCTCGGGGCGGTTCAGCGTGATCGTCGCGGTGTGCCCGTCGAGCTCATAGGTGATGGTGTCGAACGTCGGCATAGCCGGATCCCTTCTGGTCAGCGGCCGGTGAAGCCCGGCGGACGCCGCTGGGTGAACGCTGCCAATCCCTCTTTGAAATCCGCAGTGCGGCAGCTGAGTTCGAGGTTGAACAGCTCCTGCGTCATGGCTTGCGGCAGCGTCGCGTGCTGCCCGTAATGCAGTCCCTGCTTGGTCAGGCCGATCGCGATCGTGGGTCCATCGGCCAAACGTCCCAGCAGTTCTTCGGTGACAGAGTCGACCGCTGTCGGTTCCACCGCCTGATGTATCAGCCCCCAGTCTTGCGCCGAAGCCCCGCTCACCTTCTCGCCGAGCAGCAACATGCGTTTGGCCCGGGCCACTCCGGCCAGGCGCGGCAGCAACCAGGTGGCGCCCGAGTCCGGGCTGAATCCGCGCGCCAGGAACGGCTCCCAGAAGACGGCGTCGGTCGCGGCGACGGTGAAGTCGGCGGCCAGCGCCAGATTGCAGCCCAACCCGACCGCCCACCCCCGGACGCTGCACACCACCGGTAGTTGGATGGTGTGCAGCAGTTCGATCACCCGATGCGCGGCGTGCGGGATGCGCCGAACCAGATCACCGGTGCGGGGTCGCTGGCCGGTCGAGTTGGTGGCGACCCAGTCCGCTCCCGCGCAAAAGTCCGCACCGGAGCCGGTCAGGTGGATGACGCGCAGGGCATCATCACTGGCCGCCCCGGTCAGGGCGTTGATCAGCGCCTCGGTCATCGGTGGGCTGAGCGAATTGCGGCGATCCGGACGAACCAGGGTGAGCCGGAGCAGCGCACCGTCGCGCAGCACCGCCACCGAGCCGTCGGTCGCGGAGCCGGACCCGGGATCGGGGGAATCGGCCACTGTGGTGTCCATCCTTCAACGGTATATCGTGAGGGCTACAGTAGGCGATACGATTGGCGCGATTCGACCGGGAGTCGACGGGGAAGTGCTTATGGAAGACGGTTCAGGCACCTCGGCTGGCAGCGACCGGTTCGGCGAGCAGCCGCTGGAGCAGACCGTTGCGGCGGCCGGCGCCATGCGGCGGGTGGCGGGCATGCTGCTCGCACTGGAGCACCCGCACCCGGTGGTGGACGAGATGCTGGAACGATTCACCGACTGGGAACGGCAGCTGACTGCCCACGCGCCGGCTTCGCCGACGCCGCGGCTCGAGCAGGACGAGGGCGGGCGGGTCTATCTCAACCATGCCTTCGACGTCGGCGCGTTCAACCCCTGCTTTCCGGAGTACCGGTTCGACCACCTGGATGCCGAAACTGCCGCCGGGCGTGTCAGTTTCCCGGTGGTGTACGAAGGTCCGCCCGGGCTGGTACACGGCGGGTTCCTCGGGGTGTTCTTCGATTGCGTGACCCAGCATCACAGCTGCGCGGCGGGTCTGGCCGGCCGTACCCGTTCGCTGTTGGTCACCTACCGTCGCCCGACGCCCATTCTCACCGAATTGAACTTCGACATCGTGCGGAGTGAGGTCGAGCGCGGGGTCGCCTTGAACGCGCGGCTTCTGCATCGCGGTGAGGTGCTGTGCACCGGCGAGGTCGCCACCGCTGCGATGACGCCGGAGCAGGTGAGTCCCAACCGATTCGGCCGCAGACGGCCCAGTGAGGAGTCCAAGCGATGAGCGATGCCACCGATGGCCGCGTGCTCTTCGATGTCGATCCCGACGGCCGGATCGCCACTATCACCTTGAACAACCCCGGTCGCCGAAATTCCTACGACGCTGCGATGCGAGACGCGATCGCCCGTTATCTGGACCGCGTCGCCGAAGACGATGACGTCGTGGTGGTGCTGCTTCGGGGCGCCGAGGGCGTGTTCAGCACCGGCGCCGACATGAACAACGCCTACGGCTGGTACGGCGAGCGTGGCGAAGCGCCGGGTTCGGCGGCCAAGGGCCGCCCGAGCCAGCGCCGGCGGCTCGCCGTCGATCGCAAGTCGTTCGGCTTCTACCACAACCTGATGGGCTTTCCGAAGGTCACCGTGGGTGAGATCAGCGGCTACGCCCTGGGCGGCGGTTTCGAGATGGCACTCATGACCGACATCTCGGTGATCGCGCGCGACACCAGGATCGGCATGCCAGCCACCCGCTTTCTGGGCCCGGCCCTGGGCAGTCTGCACATGTTCTTCCATCGTCTGGGCCCGGTGCTGGCGCGGCGACTGCTGTTGACCGGCGACATCATCGAGGCCGGCGCGGTCGAGCATCTGGGCGTGTTCACTGAGACGTGCGATCCGGCGGCGGTGACGGCGCGGGCGCGGTACTGGGCGTGCAAGGCGGCCAAGATGCCCGCCGACGGGGTGGTCATCGCCAAAGAGGCGTTCCGGCTCGTCGAGCAGAGCCAGGCGTATCAGGGCGAAGAGGTGGCCAGCTATCTGTTTCACGCCTACGGCACCAACCTGCAGTTCGCGCCGGGCGAATTCAACTTCGTCAAGACGCGCGCGCAGCACGGCACCAAGGAGGCGTTTCGGCTGCGTGATGAGCACTTTCACGTGCCGGAGCCTTGAGCCGCTCCGGCGGGGCCACCTGCCGCGCACCGGCACCTTTACAAAAACAACGGATAATGTAAGGTCAAAGAATGCCTACGCCTGTCATCGTCGGTGCCGTCCGCACGGCCATCGGACGCTCATTCAAAGGAACGCTGGCCAACACCTCCGCGGAGACGCTGATCACCACGGTGGTGCCGGAGGTGATTCGCCGGGCCGGCATCGCACCCGCCGATATCGACGACATGATCTTCGCCGAATCCCACTACGGCGGTGGCGATATGGCCCGCTTCGCCGCAGCTGCCTGCGGGATGGAGTCGGTGCCCGGCCAGGCGGTCAACCGGCACTGCGCCGGCAGCCTGACCGCGATCGGCAACGCCGCCGCCCAGATCGGTTCCGGAATGGAGCGGGTGTTGGTCGCCGGAGGTGTGCAGACCCTGTCGATGCTGCCGGTGATGAAGATGCGCATCCCGGGCCCGGAGCTCAGCTTTGCCGAGCCGTGGATGCCGCCGACCCACCCCGAGACGGTGGATGCGCCGACCCGTGACATGTCGATCACCGTGGGATGGAACACCGCTCAGGCGGCCGGCATCAGCCGCGAGGAGATGGACGCCTGGGCGGCCCGGTCGCACCAGCGTGCGATCGCCGCGATCGACGCGGGCAAGTTCATCGACGAGATCGTGCCGCTGAAGGTCCAACTGCCCGACGGCACGGTGACCGAGTTCAGCGTGGACGAGCACCCGCGCCGCGACACCACACCGGAGAAGCTGGCGGGCCTGAAGGTGCTGCACCCAGAGATCGAAGGATTCTCGATCACCGCCGGCAACAGCAGTGGCACCAACGACGCGGCGGCCGCGGTCGCACTCGTCGACGCCGACTACGCGCAAGCCCAGGGGCTCAACGTCATGGGCACGGTGAAGGCCTGGGCGTCCGCTGGCGTCGCCCCCCGCGACACCGGCCTGGGAGCGGTCAAGGTGATCGGCAAGGTCTTGCAGCGGGCGGGTCTGGCCCCCGGCGATGTCGCGTTGTGGGAGATCAACGAGGCGTTCGCCTCGGTGCCGATCGCGGCGTGCCGCGAGTACGGCCTCGACGAGGAGCTGGTGAACTTCTCCGGCAGCGGCTGCAGCCTCGGGCACCCGATTGCTGCCTCCGGAGCGCGGATGGTGACCACCTTGGCCTACGAACTGCAGCGGCGCGGTGGCGGTATCGGCGTGGCCGCGATGTGTGCCGGCGGCGGCCAGGGCGGCGCGGTGGTGATCGAGGTTTAGCGGCGTTCGCAAGCGCGGCGGAGCCGGGCGCAGCGGGACGCCGCCATTGTGTTCAGCGGGCCTTCGGGGTACTGGCCGAGGTGCCGGGGCGACGCCGCGCCGACTTGTTGTTCTCCTCGATCAGTCGCTCGGCGTGGTCGAGGATGCAGTTGAGGCCGTACTCGAAGTTGGCGTCGTCGGCTGCCCCGATCCGATGACCCTGCTGGGTGGTCTGCGCCAGCAGCGGCGTCACCTCGGGGTCGATGACGAGCGCCTCCTCGAAGTCTGACGGCCCCTCGGCGTCCGATGCGCGGTTCTTCTCGTAGAGGCGACGCAGCACCACCGATCCGCGGATATGAACCGAGATCGTCGAGTAGGTGTCGAAGGCGTCCTGCGGCGACAGTCCCGCTTCCACCAAGCTGGCGATCGCGCGCTCCACCTCCTGGACGCCCAGTTGCGCGGCGCGGGGACTCAGCGCGGCCCGAATCAGGATGAGATCGCACAGGATCGGGTTGCCCAAGAACGTCGTCCGCATGCTGTGGGCGTGGTTGCGCAACGTCTGGCGCCAGTCCTTGGCCTTTACGTACGGGGTGGCGAACACGTACTGGCGCAGCGCCCGGCTGGTCATCGCGTTGAGGAGGTCGTCCTTCTTGCGGAAGTACCAGTAGATGCTCGTGACACCGACGCCGAGGTGTTTGCCAAGCAACGGCATGCTCAGATTGTCGACCCCGATCTGTTCGGCGAGCTCGAACGCGCCGTCGATGATGTCGTCGGGATTGATGGATCCGCGCTCGCGCCGCTGACGCTTCTCGGCGACAGGCTGCTTTGCCACTGCGGGTACCTCCAGTTCTGGCCGCGCGGCCGGTTTGTTGCCGTCAAACCTACCTGTGCCCGTCGTCGTCCCCGGGAAGTGAGCTTCTCTTACCGTAAAGCATATGGTAAGCATTTTGGTATAACTTGTCACAACGCTCGAGGGGTTGCCCGTGTCAGATGAAGTGCTCACCGAACGTCGTGGACGAACCCTCATCATCACGATCAACCGTCCGGAGGCCCGCAACGCGGCCAACAAAGCGGTCGCCGAAGGCTTGGCCGCGGCCTGCGACGAGCTCGATGACACCCCGGAGCTGTCGGCCGCGGTGCTGACCGGTGCCGGCGGCAATTTCTGTGCCGGAATGGATCTCAAGGCGTTCGCGGCCGGCGAGCTGGCCTATGTCCCGGGACGGGGGCTGGGCTTCACCGAGCGCCCGCCGCGCAAGCCGCTCATCTCCGCCGTCGAGGGTCACGCGGTGGCCGGCGGCACCGAGCTGGTGCTGGCCACCGACCTGGTGGTGGCCGCCAAAGACGCGAAGTTCGGCATTCCGGAGGTCAAGCGGGGGCTGGTGGCCGCCGGCGGGGGCCTGTTGCGGCTGCCGCACCGCATCCCCTATCAGAAGGCGCTCGAATTGGCTTTGACCGGTGAGAGTTTCACCGCCGAACAGGGCGCCCAGTGGGGCTTCGTCAACGTCCTGACCGAACCGGGTGAAGCACTGGCCGGGGCCATTGAGCTGGCCGAGCGGATCACCGCCAACGGGCCGCTCGCGGTGGCGGTGACCAAGGACATCATGGTCCAGTCCGCGGACTGGTCCTCCGACGAGATGTGGCAGAAGCAGGGCGAGCTGATCTCGCCGGTGTTCGCGTCCAACGACGCGAAGGAAGGCGCCATCGCCTTCGCGCAGAAGCGCGCACCCAACTGGACCGGGACCTGACCCCGGCGCACAGCCCTTTTGAACTCGTAGGTCGAAACGTGAGGAGCAGTCATGTCTTTCGCAGGTGAAGTGGTCCTGGTTACCGGAGGCGCCGGCGGCCTGGGTGAGGCCACGGTCCGCCGGTTGCACGAAGCCGGTGCGGCGGTCGTCATCGCCGACGTCGCCGACGAGAAGGCCACCAAGCTGGCGAACGAGCTGGGCAACAAGGCCGTCTACGCGCGCACCGATGTCCTCAACGACGACGACGTGCAGGCGGCGCTGGCCAAGGCCGACGAACTCGGCACGCTGCGTTACGCGGTGATCGCCCACGGGGGCTTCGGCGTGGCGGACAAGATCGTCGCCCGCGACGGCAGCCCCGCCCCGATGGAGGGCTTCACCAAGACCATCGCGCTGTATCTGACCGGCACCTATAACGTGCTGCGGCTGGCGGCGGCCAAGATCGCCACCACCGAGCCCGGCTCCGGCGGTGAGCGGGGCGCGATCGTGATGACGTCGTCGATCGCCGGCATCGAGGGGCAGATCGGCCAGTCCTCGTACGCGGCCGCCAAGGGCGGGGTGATCGGGTTGACGCTGTGCGGCGCCCGGGATCTCAGCTCGGTCGGAATCCGGTTGAACAGCATTGCTCCGGGCACCATCCGGACGCCGGCGATGGAACGCGCCACCGATGCGATGCTGGCGAAATTCTCCGAAACGGTGCCGTTCCCCAAGCGGCTGGGCACCCCCGATGAGTACGCCAACCTGGCGCAGCACCTGTTGGAAAACACCTACATCAACGGCGAAGTCGTGCGCATCGACGGCGCGCAACGCTTCCAGCCGCGCTGACGCGTGGACCTGGGCCTGCAAGACGCGCGCGCTGTCGTCGTCGGCGGCGGCCGCGGCATGGGGTTGGCCACCGCGCGCTGCCTGGCCGACGACGGCGCCCGGGTCGCCGTCGTCGCGCGCTCGGCCGCCGACCTCGACCGGGCAACCGACGACCTGACGCGGCGCGGCAGCCCCGACGCGGTCGGCTTGGTCGCCGACGCCACCGACGAGCAGCGGGTAGGGGAGGTCTTCGCCGAGTTGGGGAGGCGCTGGGGCGGCGAACTCAACATCCTCATCAACGCGGCCGGACCCGACGTGCAGGGCACCTTCGACGATCTCACCGACGAGCGGTGGCGCCGGGCCATCGACCAGGGTGCGATGGGCATGGTGCACACCGTACGAGCCGCACTTCCCTTGCTGCGCAAAGCCGAATGGGCTCGGATCGTCAACTTCTCGGCGCATTCGACGCAGCGGCAAAGCACCGTGCTGGCCGCCTACACCGCCGCCAAGGCGATGGTCAACAGCGTCTCGAAGAACTTGTCGCTGCTGCTGGCTCCCGATGAGATCCTGGTCAACGTGGTCTCTCCCGGCAGCGTGGCTTCCGAGGCACTGGTCGGCTGGGCACGCTCCGTCGGGCTGGATGGTGAGGACCCGTACCGATTGATGGAAGCCATCACCGAGCACTTCGGCCATCCGGCGCACCTGCCGCGGGCCGGACTGCCGGATGAAGTCGGGTCCGTTGCGGCCTTTCTGGCCTCGCGGCGCAACTCCTACATGACCGGTGCCAACGTCAACGTCGACGGTGGCTCCGATTTCGTGTGATGCGCAACCCGGCGACCCGCCTCTGACCTGCTGACATAGCGATTTTCAGGCGGAGGATGAGGGTTGCGGAATGCGCTACCGAAAGGTATACAGTAAGAGTTATTCCAGTCGGACTCCGAAGGGCGCTCAGGGCGAGGAGGTGCGGGTCGATGACCGCTGCCGACGACAGCGCGCTCGTTGCCACGAGTTCCTCGGACGACCCAGCGGTGCTCTACGAGGTGCGGGGCGGCGTCGCGGTGATCGCCTTCAACCGTCCGCAGCGGCTCAACTCCTGGGGGCCCGACATCGCGGCTGGTTTCTACGCCGCGATCGATCGCGCCGAAGCCGCCCCCGCGGTACGGGCGATCGTGGTGACCGGCAGTGGTCGCGGATTCTGTGCCGGCGCGAATCTGGGTCCGGCCACCAACTCCGAGGCATCGGAGCCCGACGTATCCACAACCGATGTGGCCCAATTGGTCGGGGAGCGTCATCCACATTTCCTGACCGAATTGCGTAAACCCGTCATCGCCGCGATCAACGGCGCCTGTGTCGGCATCGGGCTGACCCACGCGTTGATGTGCGACATCCGGTTCGCGGCGGCCGGAGCCAAGTTCGCCACCGCGTTCACCCGCCGCGGATTGATCGCCGAATACGGGATTACCTGGATCCTGCCGCGGCTGGCCGGCTGGGGTGCGGCGATGGATCTGCTGCTGAGCGGGCGGACCTTCCTGGCAGAGGAGGCCCGCGAACTCGGCCTAGTCAACCACGTCGTGCCGCCCGACCGACTGTTGGAGCGGGCCATGCAATACGCCGAAGACATCGCCACCAACTGCTCGCCGGCGTCCCTGGCGGTGATCAAGGCGCAGGCCTACCGCGACGCCCTCGATGATGTCGCCGCGGTGAGCGCACGTGCCGAGAAGCTGATGTACGAATCGCTGGCGCGGCCCGACCTCATCGAGGGCATCACGAGTTTTCTCCAGAAGCGGCCGCCACAATTCCCGCCGCTGAGTGAATGACTAACGCAGGGAGAGGGCTAAGTTCATGACGCTGGATTACAAGGCGATCGACGTCGACAACCACTACTACGAGCCGGTGGACTCGTTCACCCGGCACCTGGACAAGAAGTTCAAGCGTCGCGGTGTGCAGATGCTCAACGACGGCAAGCGCACGCAGGCGGTGATCGGCGACCGGGTCAACCACTTCATCCCCAACCCGACGTTCGACCCGATCATCGTGCCGGGCTGCCTGGATCTGCTGTTCCGCGGCGAGATCCCCGAGGGCGTCGACCCCGCGTCACTGATGAAGGTCGAGCGGCTGGCCGAACACCCGGAATACCAGAACCGTGACGCCCGGGTGACGGTGATGGACAGCCAGGGCATCGAAACCGCGTTCATGCTGCCGACTTTCGCCTGCGGGGTCGAAGAGGCCCTCAAACACGACATCGAAGCGACGATGGCCTCGGTGCACGCCTTCAACCGGTGGCTCGACGAGGACTGGGGTTTCGACCGGCCCGATCACCGGATCATCGCGGCGCCGATCATCTCCCTGGCCGATCCAGTCGCCGCGGTGGCCGAAGTCGAGGAGGTGCTGGCCAAGGGCGCCAAGATGGTGCTGGTGCGGCCCGCGCCGGTACCCGGTGCGGTCAAGCCGCGCTCGCTAGGCGATCCCAGCCATGACCCGGTCTGGGCTCGGCTCGCCGAAGCCGGGGTGCCGGTCGGATTTCACCTGTCCGACAGCGGTTATCTGGCGATCGCCGCCCTGTGGGGCGGCCAATCGACCTTCGAGGGATTCGGCGCCAAGGATCCGCTGGACACGGTGCTGCTCGACGACCGGGCGATTCACGACACGATGGCTGCGATGATCGTGCACCAAGTGTTCAGCCGGCACCCGAACCTGAAGGTGGCCAGCATCGAGAACGGCTCGTACTTCGTGCACCGGTTGATCAAACGGCTCAAGAAGGCCGCCAACAGCCAGCCGCGGTACTTCGCCGAGGATCCGGTCGAGCAGCTGCGCAACAACGTCTGGATCGCTCCCTACTACGAGGACGACCTTCCGCTGCTGGCCGAGACCATCGGCGTCGACAAGATCCTGTTCGGCTCGGACTGGCCGCACGGTGAGGGACTGGAAGATCCGGTGGCGTTCACCGAGGAGCTGTCCGCTTTCAGCGCCGGTGACATCCGGAAGATCATGCGCGACAACGCCTTGGACCTGCTCGGCGTGAACGTGCGGGCATAGGTTGCCGTTGCCATGAGCGAGTGGACCATCGGCGCGGTCCTCGACGAGATCGCCGTGGCCGTTCCCGACCGGACCATGACGATCTGCGCGAACCGGCGCAGCACCTTCGCCGAATCCGCGGAGCGCACCCGCCGGCTGGCCAACTTCTTGGCCGGCCGGGGCCTGGGCGCCCATCGTGAGCGCGCGGAGCTGAGCAACTGGGAATGCGGCCAGGACCGGGTTGCTCTGCTCATGCACAACGACCTCTACCCGGACATGGTGATCGGCTGCCTCAAGGCGCGGACGGTACCGGTCAACGTCAACCACTACTACGCACCGGCCGAAATCGCCGACCTGCTACGCTATCTCGGGCCGCGCGGCATCATCTATCACCGGGCGCTGGGGGCGAAGTTCGCCGACATCATCGCTGCGGCCGGCATCGACCTGCTGATCTCGATCGATGACGGCAGTGACGCTCCCGAGTCGGCGGGTGCGATCCGGCTCGATGATGCGCTGGCGCAAGGCGGCACCGATCACACGACGGCGGGTTCGCCCGACGATCTGATGATGATCTGCACCGGCGGCACCACCGGACGCCCCAAGGGCGTGCTGTGGCGGCAGAGCGACATCTACGTCTCCTCGATGGTCGGGGACGACCACGCCTCCGCGGCGGAGATTCACCAGAAGGTGAGCAACGCCGGTTCGCCCTGGTTCGCGCTGTCACCGCTGATGCACGCGGCGGGTATGTGGACCGCGTTCTCGGCGTTCCTGAGCGGTCAGACGGTGATCCTCAACGACACCCGCACCAAATTCGATCCGCGCGCGGTGCTGCAAATGGTTGAGCGCGAGCGCGTCGGGCTGATGACGATGGTGGGTGACGCCTACGCGGCACCGTTGGTGGAGGAACTGGGCAGGGGAAGCTATGACCTGTCCTCGCTGTACGCGATCGGGACCGGCGGTGCCGCCACCAACCCGAAGTATCAGGCGGCGCTGCTGGAGTACCTTCCGCAGATCACCCTGATCAACGGGTACGGCTCCTCGGAGACAGGAAACATGGGTTTCGGCCGCAGCCAGCGCGATTCGCGGCGCGATACGTTCGACCTGCGCACCGGCGGAGCCGTGGCCTCCGAGGACCGCGTCAGATTCCTGAAACCCGGTGAACCCGAGGTCGGTTGGGTGGTGCGGACCGGCCGTATCCCACTCGGCTACTTCGAGGATGCCGACGCCACCGAGCGCACCTTTTGTCAGATCGACGGCCGGCGGGTGGTGATCTCCGGCGACCGGGCCTCGATCGAGGAGGACGGCACGCTGCGGTTGTTCGGCCGCGATGCCCTGGTGGTCAACACCGGCGGGGAAAAGGTTTTCGTCGAGGACGTCGAGGAAGTGCTGCGTGCCCACCCCGCGGTGGCGGACGCTCTGGTGGTGGGTCGGTCCAGTCCTCGGTGGGGCGAGGAGCTGGCCGCGCTGGTGGCGCTGCGTCCGGACGCCGACGCCACTGGGGAGCTGCTCGCGGCGCACTGTAGGGCGTCACTGGCGGGATTCAAGGTGCCCAAGGAGTTCCTCGTCGTGCCCGAGGTCCGTCGGCTGGGCAACGGCAAGGCCGATTACCGGTGGGCAAAAAGCCACGTGAACGAAGAGGTGGCCACAGGGTGATGAGTGCAATCGATTGTCTGGTCAACGTTCACTTCGGCGAACGTGAACAGCCCGCCTGGATGGCCAAGACGCGGGACGACTACTTCAAGGGCCCGAAGTCGATGTTCGAGCCGGCCGACATGTCGGCGCTGCTCGACGAGATGGACGCCAACGGTGTGACTAAGGCCGTGCTGATGGACAACCTGGCCACACCGTCGGTGACTGCGCGAAAGTTCGTGCAGGCCAGGCCGGACCGGTTCGTGCTGGCGATGGGCGGGTTGAATCTGCTGCGCCCGGTTCCGGCGCTTCGCGACCTCAGCGCCGTCGTCAAGGACCTGCCGGTGGTCTACGCCGTGGTGGGACCGAGTTTCTGGGGCGACGGCCAGTACCCGCCGAGTGATGCGGTCTACTACCCGCTCTACGCCAAGTGCGCCGAGCTGGATCTGCCGCTGTGCATCAACACCGGCATCCCGGGACCGCCGATCCCCGGTGAGGTGCAGAACCCGATCCACCTGGACCGGGTCTGCGTGCGCTTCCCCGAACTGCGGCTGTGCATGATCCACGGCGCCGACCCGTGGTGGGACGTCGCGATCCGGATGCTGATCAAATACCGCAACCTGCGGCTGATGACCTCGGCATGGTCGCCGAAACGGTTGCCGGAAAGCCTTTTGCACTTCATGCGAACTCGCGGCGCCGACAAGATCATCTTCGCCTCGGACTGGCCGGTGCTGCGGATGAATCGCGTGGTGCCCGAGGCGCTGGGGCTGGATCTGCCGCCCGAGGTGATGGACAAATACCTGTACCACAATGCACACGAGTTTTTCTTCGGCGACCACGAGGAGCACTGATCAATGGACCGATACGAGCTGCGCCGGCTGGACTACAGCCTGACCGAGGACCATCAGGCGCTGCAAGCCGCCTACAAGCAGTTCTTCACCACGCACTGCGATATCGAAACCGTCCGTGCCGCAGAGGAATCCGGGTTCGACAAGAACCTGTGGGAGCGGCTCTGCGCGATGGGCGCGACGACGATGGCGCTGCCGGAATCGGCCGGCGGCGACGGCGCCACCCTGGTGGACCTCACCCTGGTCGCCGAGGAGATCGGCCGGGCGCTGGCCCCAGTGCCCTGGATCGATCACGTTTGCGCCGCACGGCTGTTGGCGCGGCTTGGTGCGATGGATGCCGACGTCGTGCGCGGTAGCCAACTGGCCGCATTAGACCCGCATCAGGACACCATTGTCGGGCCACGGCTGCTCCCCGCCGGGTCGATCGCCGATGCGATCGTCCTCCGCGACGGCGATGAGATCGTCAGCCTGACGTTCGACACCCGGGCGACGACGGTCGAGAACATCGGCCGGCTGCCAATGGCCTGGATCGACCCGGCGGCGGCCGACAGCCGGACGGTGCTGGCCGGCGGGGCCGGCGCGCTGGCGGAATACCAGCGGGCCCTGGATGAATGGCGGCTGCTGACCGCCGCCGCCTTGGTGGGCATGGTGGAGCAGACCATGACCATCGCCGCGGAATTCGCCAAGACCCGCTACACCCTTGGGGTGCCGATCGGGACCTTGCAGGCCATCTCCCACCCGCTGGCGAACATGGCGATCACCGTCGCGAGCGGGCGCAACCTGGCCTATCGAGCCGGATGGTTCATGGACAACGAACCCGACGAGCGGCCGGAGCTGGCGGCGTCGGCGTTCGTGTTCATGGCCGAGGAAGCCGCCAAGGCCGCCACCATGGCGGTGCACATCCAAGGCGGCCTCGGGGTCTCGGCCGAAGCCGCCGCCACGGCGTACCTGGTGCGGGCCCGCGGCTGGCCACTGGCCGGTGGCGACCCCGGCGTCAGCGCCTGCCGCATAGCGGAGCTCATCGCCGTTCGTGAAACAGCCGTTCGTGAGACAGTCGCCCGTCAAACAGCCGACCGCGCAGCCCTTTAAGACTGGAGCATCATGGACTTCTCCCGACCGCAACTGACCGACGACGACCAGGCCTTCCTCGACGAGGCCCGCACCTTCCTCGCCACCCACGTGACCGAGGAGGTCAAGCGCCGCGACCGTGAGACCGGCGACAACTTCGACGAAGGCGTTCACCTGGCGCTGGGTGCCGCCGGCTATCTGGAGGCCGAGTGGAAGACCGAAGCCGACGGCGGCTTCTCCCGGGTGCGCCGGCGCATCTGGGAACTGGAGAAGCGTCGCGCGCACGTACCGTGGGTGACCTGGGGGACCACCGCCATGGTGGCCCGCTCGGTCGACAAATTCGGTTCGTCCGAGCTGCGTGACGAGGTGCTTCCGGGCGTCTTCAGCGGCCACGTCCGGCTCTGCTTGGGCTACACCGAACCCGAAGGCGGCTCCGACGTCGCGACCTGCAAGACCCGCGCGGTCCGCGACGGGGACAGCTGGATTATCAACGGCTCCAAGATGTTCACCACCGGCGCGCACAACTGCCAGTACGTCTTCTTGATCACCAACACCGACCCGGATGCGCGAAAGCACAAGAGCCTGACCATGTTCCTGGTTCCGCTGAATACGCCGGGCATCGAGATCCAGGGGCTGCGCACCGTCGACGGTGACCGCACCAACATCGTCTACTACAGCGATGTCCGGATCGATGACAAATACCGGCTGGGTGAGGTCAACGGCGGCTGGACCGTGCTTCGCGAACCGCTCAACGTCGAGCACGGCGCCGTCGACGCCGATCCCGATGGGTTGCAGGATGTCTCGATCATGATGCACCAGGCGAATTTCATGGCCGAAGCCGTCGACAAAGCGGGTGCGGTCGTCGGGCGGTCGGGGCGCATCGACGACCGCGCGGTCGCCTACCGGCTGGGACGGGCCGCGGCGCGGGTGGAGGCGTCGCTGTCGGCGCCGTCCATTTTCGGGCGGGTAGCGCTTGCCCAGACGATGCGCGACATCTCACCGGATCTGATGGACCTGCTGGGAAGCGCGTCGGCGCTGCCGATCGGCACCGACGGCTCCATCGATGAGGGGGCTTCGGACTACATCTACCGGTTCGCCCCGCTGGTCGGCATCTACGGCGGCACGTTGGAGGTGTTCCGCAACATGATCGCCCAGTACGTGCTTGGCCTGGGCAAGCCGAATTACTCGCCGCCGGTGGTCAAGACGTCGTAGCTCAAGACTTCGTGATGCGGCGGTGATAGCTCGACGGTGACTCGCCGGCGAATTTGGTGAACGCGCGGGTGAAGGCGCTCAGGCTGTCGAAGCCGACGGCCGTCGCGGTCTGCTGGACACCCTGATCGGGGGCGGCCAGCAACGCCATCGCCTGCAGCATCCGGGCATGCAGCAGATAGGTCCGCCACGAGATGCCGATCACCGCTTCGAACTGGCGGCGCAGGGTGCGCTCGGAGACCGCGACGGCGTGGCTGACCTGCGCCGCGGTCACCGCCGACAGATGCGCCTTGGTGTAGTCCATCGCGGCGCCC
>NZ_LZIN01000003.1 GCF_001667375.1 Mycolicibacter sinensis
TGCCGAAGTGGCGTGCGCCGGTGGGGGTCGGGATGGGACCGGGCGTGGGCGTGGGGGTCTGTGTCGGCGGGTCTGGCATCGAGTGTGGGCGCGGCAACCTCGGTCGGCGCATTGTCGGTGCCGCCGACCTGGGCCGTCGCCGCGGCGACACCGTTGGAAGCACTGGCTCCGGCGACCCTTCCGATGGCGATGTCGGCCGGCGAAATGGGCGGCGTCGGAATGATCGGCGCCCCAATGTTCCTGAGCGCGTTACCCCGTGCCGCGATGGCGGCAAGCTCAAGTGGCCCGGTAGCTGTCGCCGGGTTGGGCTCTGCCGCAAGCAAGTACGACCCGCCCCTCAAGGTGGTCGCCCGACCTGCCGCGGCCGGGTACGCCGCCGAATCGACCGACCCGCCGATCACCAAATACCGCTACCCGACGGTCGACGGGTATTCGCTCAACGGGCACACGCCCGCCGGCTACCGGGCGGCGATCGTCTACTTGCCGATCACCGACGACGAACCGGCCACCGTATGACGGGGCGGGAAAGCCGCCGCGCGCTGCAGCGCGGTCAGATCCGCCGGACGTACCAACCAACTGTCACTTAGACAACCGCAAGGTAAGGAGATGAAATGCCAACACGTTTTATGACCGATCCGGACGCGATGCGCCTCATGGCGGGCCGGTTCGATGTGCACGCCCAGACTGTCGAGGATGAGGCCCGCCGGATGTGGGCGTCATCGACCAACATCTCCGGCAGCGGCTGGGGTGGCCTTGCCGAACGCACGTCCTACGACACGATGGGCCAGATGCAGAACGCGTTCCGCAACATCGTGACCATGCTGCACGGGGTACGGGACGGCCTGGTTCGCGACGCCAACAACTACGAGCAGCAGGAAACTGCCTCGCAACAGATATTGAGCAGCTGAAAGTAATTGGGGGACGAGTGCTATGACCATCAACTATCAGTTCGGTGACGTCGACGCTCATGGTGCGCTGGTGCGTGCCCAGTCGGCCTCTCTCGAGGCGGAACATCAGGCGATCGTGCACGACGTGCTGGCCGCCGGAGACTTCTGGGGCGGCGCCGGCTCGGTGGCCTGCCAGGAGTTCATCACCCAATTGGGACGCAACTTTGCGGTCATCTACGAGCAGGCCAACGCCCACGGCCAGAAGATTCAGACCGCGGGCAACAACATGGCCAGCACCGATGCGGCCGTTGGGTCCAGCTGGGCCTAGCGGCATCGAGCCGAACCCAAAGACAGTGGGGGACTGACCGTGACGACCGGTTACCGCGCAGCCGATATTCGGGGCAACGTCGCGCCAGCCGCTCTGCATCCGGCGGTGCGCGGCTGGAATCAACAGCTGCGCTCCCTGTCGGTAGCCAAACACGTAGGAGCCGAGCTTAATTCGGTGCGTCCCGAGCCCCTTGACTCCTTCGCGACGCTGTCTCTTCGGGCACGATGGCAGCACCGGTACGGCAATTGGCTGCTGCTCTCAGATGGCATTGTCGTGAGTGTTGTTGTGGTGGCGGCGCACATTCTGCGGTTCGGCAACATGACGAGCGGCAGCCTGTGGACGGGGCGAACGTCGGTTTCCTACTTGGCTGTTTCGGTGCTGATCGGGTCGATGTGGACGCTGGCGCTGGCGATTTATCACACCCGTGCACATCAAGTGATCGGGGCCGGCCCCGAGGAGTTCCGTCGGGTGTGGACGGCGACGTTGTCTCTGTTCGGAGCCATCGCCGTCGTCTCGACGCTGTTCAAACTCGACATCGCTCGCGGCTATCTTGCGGTCGCGTTTCCGCTCGGATTAGTCGCACTTTCGGCAAATCGCCATCTGGCCCGGAGGTATATCGCAGGGCAGCGCCGCCACGGCCGATTCATGACTGCCGTGCTGGCCGTGGGCGGGGCTGAATCGGTCACCGACCTTGCACAGTCGCTGGCACGGCATCCGGCTGACGGTTACACCGTCGTCGGTGTATGTACCCCCGGTGTTCCCCAGGACGAGGACTTCACGCTTATCGTTCCCGGACTAGGTCCGCTGCGGGTGTTCCCCTACGACTCCGACATCACTTTCGCGATCATGGCATCGCAGGCCGACACCGTCGCATTGACCTCGTCAGGGGAGTTGGGGCCGGAGGGAATCCGCGATCTGTCTTGGCAATTGGAGAAACTCGGGGTTGATCTCGTGGTATCGCCGGGCATCGTCGATGTCGCAGGACCGCGACTTACCGTCCGGCCGGTGGCCGACTTGCCGCTGATTCACGTGGACAAGCCGCAATACCACGGGGCCAAGCGCTTTCAGAAGCGGGCGTTTGACGTCTGCTTTTCACTGGCGGCGCTATTGGCGGCATCGCCCATCATGGTGGTTGCCGCGCTGGCAGTGAAGGCAACAAGCCCGGGACCGGTGTTCTATCGCGCGGAACGCATCGGCCTCGATGGCGTGCCGTTCCGGATGATCAAGTTCCGCACCATGATCGATGGTGCCGACCGCCGGCTGTCCGAGGTGGCCAGCCTCAACGACAGCGTCGGCGGTGTGCTGTTCAAGGCTCGCGAGGATCCCCGAATCACCAGAGCGGGAAAGTTTCTGCGTAGGTACAGCATCGATGAACTCCCGCAGTTCATCAACGTCCTTCGGGGCGAAATGAGTGTGGTCGGCCCCAGGCCGCCACTGCGATGCGAAGTTGAGACCTACGACCACAGGGTTCGTCGTCGGCTGCTCGTGCGTCCCGGCATCACCGGACTGTGGCAGGTCAGCGGCCGATCTGATCTGTGCTGGGACGACTCGGTCCGGTTGGACCTGTCTTACGTGGAGAACTGGTCGATGCTCAACGATTTGGTGATTGCCGCAAAAACGATCGGGGCAGTCTGCGGCGCGAACGGCGCATATTGATCCCGCAATAAGTCATCTCAACAACAACGATTTTGCCGCTGAAAGCGAACACCGGACGGAAAGGTGGGCCATGCGACGAAATGCGTTCCCGCACGCGGTGGTGACCGGGATCGGCCTTGTCACACCGGTCGGTCGCGGAATCGAGGACTTCTTCGCGGCATTGTGCGCTCCGGTCTCCGGCCTGGTGCGCCCACCAGCGGGGCACTTCGCGGAAGGCTTGGTCGACGCGGTCGGTATCGCCCCGCAGATCGACGCCTTCAGTGTCCTTCCCGACACCGATGCAGCTGTCGCAGACCGCTTCTCGGTGACCGCATTGGCTGCTGCCGACGATGCGATCGCAGATTCCGGCATCAGGATCGGTGTCGATGTCGACCCGTTGCGGGTCGCAGCGGTCATAGCCTCGGCCACCGGCGGCATGGAAACGTTCGAACGGCAGGCGATCGTGCAGCACAACCGCGGGTTCGACGCGGTAGACCGCCATCTGTTCAACGGATTTCTGCCGAACATGGCGGCGGCCCGCATCGCCATCAAACACGGTATCCGCGGACCGAGCTTCGCGATCGCTTCGGCATGTACGGCCAGCGCGCACGCGATTGCCGAGGCGTTACGGCTGATCCGTGCGCGGGACGCCGACGTGGTGATCTGCGGTGGCACCGAAGGGCCACTGGGGCCCACCGGCCTGGCCGGGTTTCGCAACGCCGGCGCACTCGCCACCGGATGGGCCGAACCGGCCGCCGCGAGCAGGCCGTTCGACACCGACCGTAACGGCTTCGTGACGGCTGAAGGCGGCGGCGTACTGGTGATCGAACGTGGCGATCTCGCCGATGCGCGCGGAGGAAGCGGATACGCCGATCTCATCGGCTGTGGCGCGACAAGTGATGCCTACCATCTGGCAATTCCGCGACCGGACGCTAGTGGCATCGCCGACAGCATGCGCCTCGCGTTGCGCAACGCGGGTGTCGTACCGGCCGAGACCGGCTATCTGAATGCCCACGGCACCAGTACCCGTATCGGTGACGTCACTGAGGCAAAGGCCATACGCGCGGTCTTCGGCGAGCACCAGCCACTGGTGAGTTCGACGAAAGGCGTCACAGGGCATCTCCTGGGCGGGGCCGGCGTGGTCGAGGCAGCCGCAACGGTGCTCGCACTGGCACGCGAGCAACTCCCGCCGACGATGAATCTGGACGCTCCGGACAGCCGGTGCGATCTCAACCACCTCCGCGACCATGCGGTCGCGAAATCCGTTGAGATCGCGATGTCCAACTCGTTCGCCTTCGGCGGGCACAACGTGTCCCTGGTCTTCGGCGCCGCATCTACCCGACGTCGGCGCGAAGCACCGGTTCCGGTCGAGGAGGCCTGAGGTGGTAGCTGCGTATTCCGGTCGGCCAGCGGCCGACGCCTACGAGAACGACGAGGAAGCCATGACACACACCATCTTCTCCGACGCTGACATCGCCTTCGCGGACACCGCCGGGTTCGGTGAGGTGATGGCCGACTTCGCCGCCGCGGCGCGACATGCGGCTGACCTACCGGCCCTCGTGCACAACGGGAGCGCTATCACCTATCGAGAACTTGCGGCACGGATCTGCCGTACCGCGGCGCGCTACCGGCGGCGGCGAGCCGCCACGGAACGTCCGGACGCTCTGATCGGAGCGCTGGTCTCGCCGACCCCCACCGTGGCGGAGCACCTGCTCGCGATGCTGCAGGCCGGCGAAACCTACTGCCCGATCGACGCGGCTCTGCCCGCCGGCCGGAAGATGGCGCTGGCCGCGGCACTCGGGGTCGACCATCTGGTGACGCTGGCCCCGGAACACTGCGGGGTGACGAACCTACGGCTCCAAGTCCTTGACGAGGCCCCGGTGGCCCGGGGGGACCTTTCCTGGCAGCAGGACCATCCTGCGTACATACTGTGCACCTCGGGCTCTACCGGTGCGCCGAAACCGGTGGTGATCTCCCAGCACGCACTGGCAGTCACGGTGCGCATGCTGCGGCGGTTATTCGCGCTCACCCCCCACGACCGGGTGCTCCAATTCGCCTCGCTGGGGTGGGACACCTGCCTGGAGGAGATGTTGCCGGCACTGACTGCCGGTGCCGCAGTCGTTTTCGACGACGCGGCACACTCGGGCTCATTCCCGCGTTTCGTCCGCATGGTGGCGGAACGCGGAATTACGGTGCTCGACTTGCCGACGGCGTTCTGGCACGAACTGGTGCTCTTCTTGCACGAGCAACGCGAGACCCTGCCCGATTGCGTCCGGCTGGTGGTGATCGGGGGCGAGCGGGTCGATCCAACCCGGCTGCGGCAGTGGCGGAGCCTCGACTCCGGACAGGTGATGCTGCTCAACACCTATGGGTGCACCGAAACGACGATGGTGACGCACGCGGTCCGGCTAAGTGGCCCGGGCACCGAACGGGGAGTCGCGGATCACGAGGGTGAGGTGCCGCTGGGGCGTCCCTTGGCGCACGTGCGCGATCACGTCAGTGACGACGGTGAGTTGCTGGTGGCGGGCCCCAACCTGGCCACCGGATATCTCGGCTTGCCGGAGCTCACCGCGATCGGCTTTCCGTTTGCCGACTACGGCTTTGGGCCGACGCGCTGGTTCCGAACCGGTGATGTGGTCGTCCGCCGCGACGCCGGCTTGCTGTATCCGCGGGGGCGCATCGACGATCAGGTGAAAGTGCTCGGCGTGCGGGTCCATCCGGCTGAGGTGGAGGCGCAACTACAAAACCATCCTGCGGTCGCGGGTGCGGTCGTGGTCGGTGAGCGGAGGCTCGGACACACGACGTTGTGTGCGTACGTGGTCGCGGCAGCCGGTACTACGTCGGCCGAGTTGAGACGACATCTGCGTGAGCGCCTACCCGCGCAATTCGTACCAAGTCGCGTGCAATTCATTGCTGCCCTGTCCTATACGAGCAGCGGAAAGATCGATCGGGCAGCGACACGAGAGGCCGCGACCGATTGCCACAGTAGAGGAGTATCTCGATGAGCGCTGATTTCATCGTCCAGGTCTTTCGCCGCATTCTGGATACCGCGGAAGTGGATACGGATTCCGATTTCTTCGAACTCGGGGGCGATTCTCTGCTCGCCACCCGAGTGCTCAGCGCGATCGCCCGGGAATTCGGGACAGAACTGATGTTTGAGGACTTCGTCGATGATCCCTGCGCGGACGGACTTTTTGCGAAAGTCGCAGGTGTGACGCGATGAACGGGGCAGCTTCGCGGGTTGTCGTCGTTGGCGCCGGTTTGGCCGGGCTGACCGCAGCGGTCGAGTTGGTCGCGGCCGGGGCGGAGGTCACCGTTCTGGAGGCGCGTGATCGGGTAGGCGGCCGGGTACACGGGGTTCCGGTGGCTGACACCGCCGTCGCCGATGCTGGTGCCGCGTATCTGGGTGTTCGGCACACCGAACTGCTTGCGCTGTTGCGCAAGCACCGTCTCGGTCTGGTCCCCACCGGAATGGCCGGAGACAGCACGTTCCTGATGTACGACCATCGAACGACATCGGCGAATCGGATGCCCCCGTTGCGTGGCGTCGCGCTCGGCAAGTTGTTCGACAGGCTCGAGGAACTCGTCGACCAGGTCGATGCCGAGGCGCCATGGCGGAGCCCACGAGCCGAATACCTCGACGGGATCACTGCCGGGGGCTGGATGGACGATCAGGGTGTGCATCCGGATGCGCGAACCTTCTTTCCACTATTCATCGGCGAGATGATGGCGGCTGACCCATCCGCGATCTCCGCATTACACATGGCCTTCTACTTGCGTTCCGGCGGTGGAATCCGCTATCTCAACGCCTTCGAGGGCGGTGCCCAGCAATGGCGGATCGACGGCGGCGCTCATCGGCTGTGCGCGGCGCTCAGCCAGCGGCTCGGTCAGCGAGTACTCCTGGGGCATCCGGTGTACGGGATCGACCAGAATGCCGGCGGTGCGGTAGTGCGTTGCGTTTCGGCGGCTGACCGCACCCGACAGGATTATCCCGCTGATCGTGTGGTGGTCGCAGTCCCGCCACTGTTGGCCCAACGCATAGAATTCCGGCCAGGTCTGCCGACGCCACGCGCGACGGCGGCGACCCGCCCCGGTTGCGCGACCAAGGTGCATCTGACTTTTCCGGCTCCGCTATGGCGCAAGCACGGATTGTCCGGATGGTCGCTGAGTACCAATGGGCCGCTGCTGTCGACAGTCGACGATTCCCCGCCAGACGATTCCGCCGGGGTGCTCACCGGCTTTGTGACCGGCGCCGCGACCTCGTTGTTCGGCGAACTGTCGTCAACCAAGCAACGTGACGCTGCAGTCGCGCACGTGCACCGTCTTTTTCCACAGCTGCCGGCGCCGACTCGATGCACCGTCAGCGACTGGCTGGCCGAGAAGTACAGCAGGGGAGGATATGCCGCTCTTTTCGGCCTCGGCGACTGGCTGCGCCTCGGCCCGGCCCTGACCACGCCGCATGGCCGAGTCCACTGGGCGGGAACCGAAACCAGCTTGGAGTTCTTCGGTCTGATGGAGGGAGCCATCAGGTCGGGCCGGCGGGTGGCCGCCGAACTGATTCACGCGGCCGAACCGTCGACCGTGCCGCCCGAGGTCGTGGTCCGATGACCGCGCTCGAAGAATCGGTGCCTGCCGAATTCATGCCCGCCACCGATCAGCCGTATAACTATGTGCGCAAACGCTTGTCCGAGCCGGATTGGTGCCGTTTCCCGGGCTGGGCGGGAGTCACCGACGCGCAGTGGCGCGATCCGCAGTGGCAACGGGCGCACTCGGTGAAGAACATCGCAGAGCTGCGTAGGGTGATGGGTAACCTGCTCGAAGAATGTTTCTATGCCGACTTGGCCGCCGATCAGCAGCGGCGGGCCACCATGTCGATGCTGCTGCCGCCGCAGATGCTGAACACCATTGCCCCGCACTGCGTGCCCGAAGGCGGCGGGCTCACCGATGCGTTCTACGCCGATCCGATTCGGCGTTACATGTTGCCGCTGTTCAGCGATCGTGACGTGGAGTGGGGATCGCACCCCTACGCCCAACGAGACTCGTTGCACGAGAGCGACATGTGGGTAGTGGAGGGTTTGACTCATCGCTATCCGACCAAGGTGCTCGCTGAACTGGTGGCAACCTGTACGCAATACTGCGGGCACTGCACGCGGATGGATCTGGTCGGCAACTCCACGCCGACGGTCAGCAAGGCCAGGCTGGGACTACGCCCGGATGACCGGCAAGGCCGGATGCTGGACTACTTGCGCGCGACACCGGCGGTCCGGGACGTGGTGGTGTCGGGCGGGGATGTCGCCAACATTCCCTGGCCCCGGCTGGAATCGTTTCTCATGCAGTTGCTCGACATCGACACTATCCGTGACATCCGCCTGGCGACCAAAGCGCTGGCCGGGCTGCCGCAGCACTGGCTGCAGGCCAAGGTGCTCGAAGGAGTCGCCCGCACGGCCCGTGTTGCGGCCGACCGCGGGGTCAACCTGGCGATGCACACCCATATCAACCATGTGCAGTCGGTGACGCCGCTGGTCGCGGAAGCGACGCGAGCCCTGCTCGACGCCGGGCTGCGAGACGTGCGCAACCAGGGAGTGTTGTTGCGCGGGGTGAACACCACCGCCGACGACCTGCTCGACCTGTGCTTTGCGCTGCAGGGCGAAGCGAACATCCTGCCGTACTACTTCTACATGTGCGACATGATTCCCAACGCCGAACACTGGCGGATCGCCCTGGGATATGCGCAACAACTGCAGTCGGCGATCATGGGTTATCTACCGGGCTTCGCGACGCCGCGGCTGGTATGCGATGTGCCCTACGTCGGCAAACGGTGGGTCCACCAGGTGGTGGAATACGACCGGACGCTGGGAATCTCATACTGGAGCAAGAACTATCGCACCGGCCTCGATGCCATCGATGTCGATGCCTTCAATCAGGTCTACCCGTACTACGACCCGATCGACAGCTTGCCCGCGGCCGGGCAGGCGTGGTGGCGGAGCAACGGCGAATGCGCCACGCATTTTCGGCAGAACGGCTCAGGCGGCCCGGGTGCGGTCGCACCCACCGCGATTGCGCCGCAACGGCCTAGCGCAGCGTTGCCCGCGAAACGCAAGATCTGATCCGGCACGCGGAGGGAGAGATGATGACCAACGCGAAGGAATTGTTCCGGGAGCTCAGGAGGGATGTCATCCTCTATGAACTCAATGAGGTTCCGTGGCGGGTAGTCGACTACTACATCGAGCGGCGCCCCGACTCCCACCTGGCCGCGCTGGTCCGCGGAGGCGAGTCGTTGACCACCCGTCACGATGACTCATTACATCTGAGCCCATGGCGGACGTGGCCCAGCTTGCACACGTCGACTTATGACCACAACTCGTTCGACCTGGGTCAAGATCCTGCCACGTTTCGCGGTGACCCGATCTGGGACGTCGCAGACCGAGCAGGTCTTAGCGTGGGAATCTTCGGTCCGATGCAGAGTTGGCCCGCCCGGCAGTTTCGAAGTGGTGGTTTCTACATCCCCGACACCTTCAGTCAAGACAGCAAGACATATCCCGCCGCGTTGGAGAGATTTCAACGATTCAACTTGGCGATGACCTTCGAGCAGGGTTTCTCGTCGAACATGCCACTGAAGCCGACGGCACTACTCGCTGCGGGGTTTGATCTTGTTCGGCGCGGGCTCACACTGCGATCGGCCTACACGCTCGTCGCCCAGCTGGTCAGCGAGAAGCGTGATAGCCGATATAAGGCCAGGCGATCGGCCCTCCAGGCCCTGCCCGCTTTCGACCTGTATTGGCGCCTGCATCAGACGTACCGACCGCGGCTCAGCATCTTCTTCACCAACCACGTGGCAGGCATGATGCACCGCTACTGGGGCGATGCCATGCCCGATTACGCCTACGAATACGAGACCGATGACGTGTACGGCGATTTCATCATGACCGCGATGGATTACACCGATCGGCAGTTGGGTCGCATACGTAAGCACCTGGCAGCCAATCCGGCATCGATGTTGGTGATTGCGGCGAGCATGGGCCAGGGCCCGATACCGACCGGATTCACCGACCGTGATCTGTTTGTTCTCGAGGATCCCGCGCAGCTGCTCTCGCGACTTGGTCTGAAACCCGCCGAGGTCCGTCTGGCCATGTATCCGGGCATCTCCCTGGTCTTCGCTGACGAAGCGGAGGCACGCGAGGCGATCATCCCCCTGGAGTCGGTGCGGACTGACAACGGCGGGCAGCTGTTCAGTTCCGCGGAACTTCCCTGCAGGCAGGAAGGCCGGAGCGTAACGTTCATGATCAATCTCGACGCGGAGGCCGGCCAACGCACTCGATTGCGTTATCTGCCACTCGGCGCCGATGCCGAGGCGATCGGGATGCCGGCAGAGCTGGGGTTGGCGGTGCGTCAGAGACTTGGCGGAGGCAACACCGCCTATCACATCCCGGACGGAATGCTGCTGGCCTACGGCGCAGGCATCGCGCCGGATTCATCGCGCAGGGAGGTCGATGTCCTGGACGTCGCCCCATCGCTGCTGGCCAATCTCCTCAACGTCCCGCCGGCACGGACGATGCGGGGAAGCCCGAGTCTGTTCACCTATGGGCGGCTCCACTCGCCAAGTGACACAAGCGATTCGCGTACCCCGGCCTAGCGTTCCGGCCCGGACCGAGTCGTGCCGGGTCAGAGGCATTACTTGGTAACCTCTGCTACGGCGGCGACGTCCACCGACGACGTCCGTTTACGCGCCTCCCACGGCGCGAAATAGGCCAGTCCGAGCGAGGATGCCAGAATCGTTCCCACCGCCAGGCCGACGGCGATGCCGGTTGCGCTGCGGAACAACAATGCGCCGCAGCAGGAAGTCGAGAGCGTCGCCGTCATCGACACGACCTTGAACCGCACCACAGCCGAGCTCCGATTGAACGTTCTGAGAAAGACACCCAAAGCGAACGCGACTGCGGTTGCGCAATACTCGATCACCACGATGGGAAGCACCTGCCGTGCGGGTTCGAACGATTCCCCCAGCAGGTAAGCGCCGACGCTGTCCGACAACGAACACAGCACCACGCCTCCGATCACAGCCAACGCGGCGATGCCGCCCAACAGTCGTAAGGAGGCGAACCAGACGGTGCGAGGCGGGGCGGAATCGCGGGTGCTCTCCGAGATGACGACCAGCTGCAGGGCCGATGCCAATATCGCAATGGGCGACAACAGGACAGTTGCACCCCGCAGCGCCGCCGTGGCCGTGGCGCTCACGAGTGCCGCGGCCATAGCGAGAACCAGGAAGACGGTGGTCTGCTCGAGCCCAGCATCGACGCCGTACCTGATGCGGTGTTGCCACCCGGCCGTCGCCCATCTTCTGAGGCCGGTGATCCTGGGCCGTACCCGAAGATCGGTCGCGATACCAACAGCGGCGATCAGGCCGAGGCTCGCCCACCCCCCGATCAACCAGGACACTGTCGACATGTTCAGCCAGGCCGTGACGATGAGCAGCACAGTCCCCAGGAACCAGACGCCATCCCAGATCGCCGCGATGTGCGGTCGGCCTTCGGCGATCGTGACGTACCGCAAGACGTCCTGGCACAAGACGATCGGCGCAGCGACGCCGAGCAGGAGAGCGGGAAGGCCGAGCGCGCGCCCGAAGAGCACCATCACGGCGAGCGCGGCGCAGCCGATCGCTAAGCCGGCGGAGACGGCGAAGGAACCCTCCCGGCGTACTCGCTCGGTCGTCTGATCGGACTTCAGCAGCAGCGGAGTGCCGAGCGCACCCCGTTGCGTCACCAGGATCGCGATGAGGGCTGTGATCATCAGAACGATTCCGCCGAACTCTTCTGTCGTGGACACGACCGCGACGGCGAATGTGAAGATCCCGTTGCTGGCGCTGGAGAAACCCTGGTCGATCGTCGCCGAGAAGACCCGGGCCCGGCGGCCCAATTTTGCGGGCGCCATTACTGTTTCGACATCGCATTCACCGACCCGCGGGCGGGAAGCCCGCGGGCTGCCGAAGCCGGTGAAGGTTTCGCTGTGACGACCCATGCGCTGCACCTCGCCGTGAATCGGGCACTAGCCGGAGAGGAAAACGAAATACAACAGCAACGCCGCCAGCACCGTCACGATGATCGCCACGATCATCCGCGTCATCAGCGGTGTGTTCCCTGGACCCGTTGTCCTTGATCTCATTGTCGGCGCCGCCCCCCCGGGTTGTGCCAGGCATCCGAATGTCGCCGGACTTGCCAGCATCCAGCTTCCCACGAAATAGCGCTGTCGGACCGCGAAAACAACGGCAACGGGAAGAGTCTTGCGGCGGCGTCAACGCAGTGCGGGGGTAGCGACGAGAAATACGCTCAGAAATCCGACCATCGCGAATGCTGTGCCATAGAGCAGATTCAGCGCCAGCAGTCCGCCCACTCGGGCGGCGAACCGTAGTGCCTCAGACATGGTTTCAACGGCCGGCCAGGGCTGGAAAACCGACGTCAAAGGAGCCGCCGTGGAGAGGAAGCCGGCAGCCACCGGCGTCAACACGGGGTAGTAGTGCGGATAGACCGTCAATGCGGCCACCAACGCGCAGGCGCCGCAGTTCCCGGCGATCACCAGCCGTATCGACGGTTGCCGGAAATAGAACAACGACAACAGGACTGCCGCGCCGGCGCCGCCGACGCACATGAGCGGCAGCGCAGTCATCCGGAATGCTCTTCTGCCGCCCGGGGCCGTCGACGACGTCTGATGCTCACGAACGCTCCAGCGACGACGCCGGCAGCGGAGCTCACCGGGAGCAATGCCAGGCAGGGTAAGCCCCACATCGGAGCACTGCCGATCGTCAGCGTCGTGATCACGCTGATACTGCACAGTGCCCCCGATCCGCCCCACACGGTCGCCAGCAGGCGAGGTTGTGCCCGAACCGCGAGCATCCAACCCAGAGCGAACGAGGCTGCCGCGGTGAACAGCAGCACCGAGATCCATCGCTGCGGCAGCAGCGGCCACATCGACGCGGACACTTCGCGGACCGCAACACCGAGCGCCGCGCCGCAGGCAACGTAGGGCAACAGTCGAGAGGCGCGCTTCCTTGGCGAAACGGTCACCACCGCGCGATCATATTCCTGTGTCCTGCTATCGGACCCAGGCCCGGCTGGATTTCCGCGGTCTTGCGGACGGTCCGGCGCCGGCGCGCTTCGGTCCTGGCGCCGCCTTATCGACAGCCGACCCGCCCGACGATCCCACCACTTACCTGAGCGTCGTAGGCGGAAGACTGACGAACGCGCCAACCGTCGGGGGTCGTGCGGCCGGCTACTACACGTCGGCGAACCTGGGGGCGCCGGTAACCGCCATCGGCGCTCGCTGGACGTTCACCGCGCGGCGCGGGACACCGGGTGTGATGGCCCTGCTGGTCTCTCAGACGGCACTGAACTGGCCGTTACCGGTGCATCTGGTCATAACCCCGAACCGGTGGGGCTTCGGGGTCTGGCCGCCGGCGGGCGCCACACCGAATGGACTGCAGACGCTGCGATCGGGCTGCTTTCGCGTGCCGCTCGACCAGGACGGCACCCGGGTCTATCAGGCGCGGGCCGACATCGACGGCGACCGGGCGGACATCGAGTTGCCGGACGGCCGACACCAGAGGGTGCGCGACTCCCGCATCGGCGAGTGGGCGGGACCGTTCGCGACGTTCGAGGCCTACGCCAATCACGGCTTCACCGACTCGCAGGTGGGGTTCACCGAAATCTGGGCGGCGAGCGCCGGGCCGGTGATCCCCGGCATCAGCCCGGCGTGCCGCGCTTGAACAACATGTCGGTTTGGATCGCCCGCCCGTTCTCATCGCTGACGGCTCCATAGCTGCGGACAAGCTCAAAGCCGTGTTCGCGCAGCCACCCGGTGAGCTCGTCGGCCAGCACCTGCCCTTTGTACAGCTCGATGAACGAGCCCTCCGCACAGACGTAGTCGAAACGGTCGAGCAGTTCGCCGCAGCCGCGCAACGCCTCCAACTCGTAGCCTTGAACGTCGAGCTTCAGCAGCGCCGGCCCGTCGATGGAACCGCCGTCGAGAAACTCGGACAGCGGGCCGATCCGGACCGTCTCGGTCCCCACTTCACCGGTGCCGTGAAAAAGCTGCCGCTGGGTGGCGGTGATGGGCAGCAACGACGACGAATCATCATGGCCGGAGACGTGCATGGTGGACTCTCCGCTCGCCGGGCCCAGCGCGGCGTGGTGCAGCGTGACCCGTGGCTCGTCGGCGAAGACCCGCTGGAACCGCGCCGCGGGCGCTGCGAGCGGTTCCAGCGAGACGATCCGCGCGGCGGGAAAGGCATGCCGGGCGAAGAGTGCGAACTGGCCACGGTTGGCGCCGACGTCGACGACAGTGCGCAATGTCAGCCCCGCGAGTCCTTCGCGGTGCTCGACGGCCGCGGCGACCCGATGCCGCAGCAGGGCGGTCCTATACGGCGCCACCCGCAGGATGGCGAGAAGTTTCGCCGAGCGTCTCATGCGGCGCCTGCCTCTCCGATCGCTTCGGCAATCGATGTGATGAACCCGAGTGCAGCACCCCGCGCTTCGAAGTTGTCCAGGAAGCAGGCCTGCGCGCGCCGGCGCATTTCTGCACGTTCGATGCCGGGCAGTGCTATCCAGCGCTGCAGCAGCGAGGTAGCGCCGGCGAGGGTGTCGGTCTCGACAAGGCCTGCGTCGCAACGCTGAATCTCGCGCCAGATGTTCACTTTGTCGCTGATGAGGACGGGCAGACCGCACGCGAGCGCCTCAGCGATCACAATCCCGAAGTTCTCGGAATGCGATGTCAGCACAAACGCGTCAGCTGATCGGTATGCGCCCCACTTGGCGTCGTCGTTCAGCATCCCGAGAAAGGTGATGCGGTCTGCCACTCGCAGTGATTCGGCGAGCATCCGCAGCTTGGTCTCCGTTCCCGATTCATCAGGTCCTGCCACCACCAAGTGGAGCCGCTCATCTTGATGGCAGATCTGCGCGAACGCCTCGATCAACAGGTCACATCCCTTTTTCGGATGCAACCTGCCGAGGAAGAGCAGGGTGCGAGCGCCTTCAAGGTGCGGGTTCTGCGCCAGGAACACCTCGCGCTGACGCGCCGGATCGCCCGGCGGCCGTTCGATCCCGATACCGACGATGGCTTCCCGCGCCTGGTAGGGCGTGAACGCGGTCCGGGCCAGCCGCCGTTCCTCCTCGCAGGTGTAGAGCACGGCTCGGGCATCGCGGAGTGCTCGATGCTCGAACAGGCGCCAGTAGAGCGATTTCTTGAGGTGTTTACCGGGATAGCGCTGCTCGAACCAGGGATCCAGCGCGCCGTGGACGAAAAGGAAGTACGGCACCCCGGTTCCGCGGCACGCCGCGTGCACCGCTCGGCTCTGGTATTGCCAGATGCCGTGGACGGTCACGGCGTCGTAGTCGGGGACATGCCGTTGCAGCCATAGACTCAACTGCCTTGAGTAGCCGTACCTTCCGCGTGCCGGGCCGAAGGGGCGCGGAGCGCCGGGCAGGTCGGTGAGCCACGGCGCTGACGGGGGATCGGTGGTGACCACGTCGACGCAATGGCCCAACTCGGTCAGGCTTCGGGTGAGCTGATTGACCACGACGCACGGGCCCCCGTAGGTGGGGTTGAGTGTGCCTGCTACCTGAAGCAGACGTACCGGCGGCATCTCACCGGCCTCGGTGCCATCGCAATCGCCACGTAGCACCCAGCGGGCCGTCCTCGATCGACGCCCTGCCGATGACATTCGCCCGCCCGGCGCCGATCACCCGAGTCACGGTGTTGAGCTTATACGCCGTCGGCCCCTCCGCCAGCCCGTTTCCCGGGGTTGGCAAAACTGGAATTTTCTCGCGGATTTAACCCAGGCCCATCGTGGTGCCGATACCGTCGTCACATCGAATAGACACGGGATTGGAGGGCGAGGTGTCAGGTCGTCGTCCGAACAAGTGGCTGTCGGTGATCGCCTGGTTGTTGCCGAACTGTGGCGTCAAACGGTGGGCATTACGGTTGTTGGGCAACGACATCGGACGCGATGTCGTTCTCGGGCCCACTCTTGTACTCAATTGCGGTCCGTTCGCCCTCGCCGGCGGGGTCGTGTTCGGGACCCTCAACATCTTCAAGTCGCTATCCAGCGTCGAGGTCGGCCCGAAGGGGTTCATCGGCAATTACAACCAGTTCACCGCGGCCGCTGAATATCAGCGATACAGCCCGCTGGTGGGCAGGTTGCTGATCGGGGAATCCGGAGTCGTCACGAATCGCCACTACGTCGACTGCTCCGGGCAGGTCATCGTGGAGCCGGGCGCGGCGGTGGGCGGTCTGAAGAGCATCATTCAGAGCCACGAACTCGATCTGATCGAGAACAAGACGGAACCCGGCCGGGTCATCGTGGGCAGGAGGGCGGTGACCTCAACCGGCTGCATCCTCCTCAAGGACTCGGCCCTGCCCGAGCGGTCGGTGCTCGCAGCGGGTTCGGTGCTTCGAAAGGCCAAGAAGGGCGAGACCATGCCGATTGCCGGCCTGTACGGCGGAGTTCCGGCGCGCCTGATCCGGCAGATCGAGAAGTCTGCGTTCTGGGATCGCACCGAGAACTTCACGCCGGCGGCCCTCTTCGATGACGAGAAGTTCCGCGGCGAATAGCGGTTGGCCGCTGGGGGATTCAGTGGGTGGAGTTCGGATGGCTCTCGATGAGTCGTCGGCACCAGCCTTCGTACTCGTTCAGTGCTCGTTCCGCACCCAGCAGCCGACAGGCATAGCGCCGGCCGGAGATGCCTAGTCGCTGGCCGGCTTCGTGGTTGTCAGCCAACCGCACTGCCGCGCCGAGCAGCGCGGCCGGATCTCCGGCGGGGACCACGACACCGGCCTCGGCGTCCCGAATCTCGGCAGCGGTCACTCCGTTGATGTCGGTGGCGGCCAGCACCGGGCGACCGGCCGAAAAATAGGAAGTCAGCTTGCTGGGCGCCGCCATTTCACCCACCCCCGGGCGTTCGTTGACCAGTAGAACGTCTGCGCACGCGAGCGTCTGGCAGTAGTCCTCCTCCGCCAGCGGAGCCTTGAATTCGATCCGTTGTACGCCGTGGGCCGACTGCTGCAGAAGTCTGCGCTGATTGCCGTCGCCCAGCAGCACGAATCGGATATCGACCCGCTGTTCGTCGGCGAGCCGAGCCGCCGCAACGACGTTTTCCAGGCCCTGCTTCGCGCCCATGTTGCCGCTGTGCAGAACGATGCGTTCTCGCGGTAGCCAGCCGTGTTTGATGCGTATCGCCGCTGTGTCGGCGGTACTCGGCGCCTCGACGTGAACCCAGTTTCGGATGACGGCGATTCGCTGGGGGTCTACCCCCATGCTGACTGCGGCCTGCGCAAAGCGATCGTGGATGACGGCGGTACCCGTCGCACGGTTGAAGACCGCCCCCTCGAACCGGGCTGCCGATCCGGCCATCACGGCAGGCATGGCCGTGGTTTCGGCAATACCCTTGCCGTACAGGTCCTGGGCAATGATGCCCACCGGAATGCCGGCCGCCCTGGCGCGGGTGATGACCATGGCGCTGGCCAGCAGTGCTGGACTCACGGTGAGGACTACCTCGGGCTTGTTCCAGCGCGCAGACACCGCGCGCGCACCGAAGGTTGTCTCGAAAACCACCCGGTTGCGGGTCGTGGGGTTGGCGGGTACGTAGTGCGCGAAGCGTCGCACGGCGACGCCGTCGATCGCACGCGCCGGTCCCGACGAGCCGCGATAGGCCGGATCGACGCGCCACTCCGGGTAATGCGGAAGGCCGGTGAGAACCTCGACATCATGTCCGCGAGCCGCCAGACCGACCGCCATAGCGGTGGTGTACGGCGCGATGCCGGATCGCTCCGGCGCATAGTTGATGCCGACGATGCTGATGCGCACGGTCAGGTCCTCGCCGCGCCGGCATTCGCGCGGTACCACGCCACCGTCGACTCAATACCGTCGCGCAGCGGGATTTGAGGTTGCCACCCCAGGCCCCGTAACACGGAGACATCCAACAGCTTGCGCGGTGTGCCGTCCGGCTTGGTGGTATCCCAATCGGTTTCGCCGGTGTAACCGACAGCGTCGGCCACCATGCCGGCGATGTCACGGATGGTGTGGTCGACTCCGGTGCCCACGTTGACGTGAGTCGGGCCGTCGAAATGCTCCAGCAGGCGCAGGCACGCGCGCGCCAGGTCGTCGACATGCAGGAGTTCTCGTCGCGGTTCTCCGCTGCCCCAGTTCGTCACCCGAGGGGCACCACTGGCCCTGGCCTCTTCGTACCTGCGGATCAGGGCAGGCAGTAGATGCGAGCCTGACGGTGAGAAATTGTCACCCGGTCCGTAGAGATTGGTGGGCATTGCAGAGATCCACGAAAGTCCGTATTGACGTCTGACCGCCTGCACCTGAAGGAGACCCGCGATCTTGGCGATCGCGTAAGCCTCGTTCGTCGGCTCCAGCGAACCTGTGAGCAGCGCACTTTCGGTGATGGGCTGTCGGCTGAATTTCGGGTAGATGCACGACGAGCCCAGGAACAACAGCCGCGGCGCCCGGGCGGCCAGTGCGGCGTCGAGCAGATTGACCTGGATCTGGAGGTTCTCGGAGAGAAACTCAGCGGGTTGGCTGCTGTTGGCCATGATGCCGCCGACCTTTGCCGCCGCGTCGATGACGACGGCGGGTCTGGTCGTGAGAAGGAAGTCGAATGTCGCCGCTCGGTCCGTCAGATCGAGCTCGCCGCGTTCCCGCACAACAAGATTCGTGAATCCCTCCGCCTGGAACCTGCGTTCCAGGGCCGACCCGACCAGGCCACGGTGACCGGCGATGTACACCGGTGCGGCACGGTCGAGGGTGCCGGCGGAGATCCCGGCGCTCATGGCAGGCCGGCCGGTGTCGGCACGTCGATCCAGGACTTGCCTTCGCACTCCAAGGCCGCGATATCCGCATCCACCATGAGCTTCGCCAGTCCGGCGGTGTGGGTGACGGCCTTCCAACCGAGCACCTCCGCAGCCTTGGCGGCGTCGCCTATCAGTGCGTCCACCTCGGTAGGCCGCAGATACCGTTCGTCGAATTTGACATGCTTCTGCCAGTCCAGCCCGGCGTGGTCGAATGCGGCCTGGGCAAACTCTTGCACGGTGTAGCCGCGGCCGGTGGCCAGAACGAAGTCGTCCGGGTCGGAAGCTTGCAGCATCCGCCACATCCCTTCGACGTATTCCGGTGCATACCCCCAGTCGCGAACCGCACCGAGATTGCCCATGTAGACCTCGGACTCGATTCCGGCTTGGATGCGTGCCGCAGCGCGGGTGAGTTTGCGGGTCACGAACGTCTCACCGCGCCGCGGCGATTCGTGATTGAAGAGGATGCCGTTCACGGCGAACAAGCCGTACGCTTCGCGATAGTTGCGGGTCACCCAGTAGGAGTACACCTTGGCCGCGCCGTACGGGGATCGCGGATAGTACGGCGTCAGTTCGTTCTGCGGCGGGGGCGATGCCCCGAACATCTCTGAGGAGGACGCTTGGTAGTAGCGACACTGGACCCGGGACAGCCGAACCGCTTCGAGCAATCGCATGGAGCCCATACCGGTGGTGTAGCCGGTGTGCACCGGTTCGTCGAAGCTCACCCGCACGTGCGACTGTGCCGCAAGGTTGTACACCTCGTCGGGTTCGATGGCTCCCAGCAAGGTGACCAAACGGGTACCGTCGCTGAGATCGCCGTAGTGCAGGAACAGTCGTGCGCCGGGGTCGTGCGGATCAACGTAGAGGTGATCGATCCGCACCGTGTTGAACGTCGACGCACGCCGAATCAGGCCGTGGACTTCATATCCTTTGCGCAGCAGCAATTCTGCGAGGTAAGACCCGTCTTGTCCGGTGATCCCGGTAATGAGCGCCCGTTTCGGCCGCGATCTCCCGGGCGTGTTCCCGTTTGTGGTGGTGTTGTGTCGCTCCATCGATGGGCCTCGCAGACAAGGAGAGAAACAGTGGAGTGTCAGGCGTTTTGGTCTCGCGCCTGCATGGCGGACGAGTCCGGCGACGTTGCCGGAGACCCGTTAGGCGAAATGGTTGACGAGGTTGCGGATGCCGATCGGGGCAGCCGCGGCCGCGCCGCAGGCGGGGACGCCGCCAGCGCGTGACTCCTGAGCGGACGCGCATCGTTGAGCACCACTCCGACGAGTTCGGCGCCGACGGCGGCGAGTTGGGCGGCCGATTCATCGCATTCGGAGATTTTCGATCGGCCCTGTCTGGCGACCAGCAGAACCCCATCGGTCCACTGCGCGAGCTCCTCGGCTTCCGGACCGTCGGACAGCGCGGCAGCGTCCACGATGACGTAATCGAACGGGCCTACCAAGCGGTCGAAGAATATCCCGCACGCGCTGGACGCCAGCAGGTCGGCCAGCGTGTCGTCGCTCATGCCTCCGGCGCTGATCACTTTCAAGTTATCGATCGTCGACGGCTGCAGTAGTGGAATCTGGGTGCGGATGGCATCAGCGAGCCCTGGGCCTTCGAAATTTCCGGTACGTTTCGCCACCGCAGGATGGTCGAGATCGGCGTCGACGACGACCACCGTGCTGCCACTCTCGGCCAATGCGGCTGCGAGATTGAGTGCGAGCGTTGACTTTCCGTCACCTCTACGGGGACTCGTCACCAGGATCGTGGTAAGCGAACGTTTCGCATGCGCGACCGCCAGGGCAGTGCGCAGATGCCGGAATGCTCCGGCCGCCGCGGTGGCCGGAGCCCCGAAGTCGATGATCTTCTCGGCGCCGAGGATTTCGTCATGAGGGATGCGTCCGAGCAGCCGTGATCCGAAGAGACTCTCGATATCCCGCCCGTCGCGGACGGTGTTATTGAGCCGCTCACGGGTCAAGGCGGCGGCTGCGCCGATCAACAGACCGCCGAGCGTTGCCAGGATTACGTTCATTAATGTGTTGGGCGCCACGGGATTCGGATTGACCGTGGCCGGGGTCACTGTACTGAGCCTGGCGGCCGGGTGCCCTCCACCGTTGGGGACTTCCAGGAAGGCGACGGTGTCGGTGATCGAGTGGGCCAACGCGCCGGCAAAGCGTCGGGCTACTTCGCGATTCTTATGCTGGGCGCTGATGGTGAACATTTCGCTCTCCGGCACCACCGCGGAGCGTACCGATGCCCGCGCCTCAGCCGTCGTCATGTCAAGGCCGACATCATTGATTGCGCTCGCGATCACCTCGTCGGCGTAGGCCAGTTTGACGTATGAGGTGACCCGGCCCGCCGCGCCCAGCACATTCTCGTAGGGCTGAGCACGGCCTTCGCCGTTCGTACCCGCCGTCACGTACAGGGTTGCGGTGGCTTCGTAGACCGGCGTCTGCAGCGAACACACGAGCAGCGTCAGCAAACCGAAGACGACCGGGATGCCAACGGTGAGCTTCCACTCGCGGACAAGGACGTTTAGCCAGTCTCGCTTGCCGGCCGACTCGGTAGTTTCCATCCCGGGTCCCTCATCTCAGCGGCGATAAGAGTCATACTGCATGATTTACCCGGACCTAACATACCGCGTGTTGACCTTCGAGAGTATCCCCCAGATGATGGTTATGCCGCCGATCGCTCGAGACGAACGGGAGATGGTCAGCATGTGCAGCAGCGGAAGGCCCTGCGCTGTCACGTGGGGGGTCCCCGGCGGATGGCGAGCCTGACGGACGGACGGGTGTCCCGGGGGAATGCCCCGGGGGCGGTGGCGTTTCCGCCGTGGCTGGCGAAGGCGGTGGTGGGTTCCTTCCTGGTGGCATCCTTCACCGCGACGTGGGGCGGCATCCACCTCGGCGGTATTCAGCCGGCCGACGTTTTTCTTCTTTTCGCCTTCGTCGTTGCGGCGGCGATGGCGGTATTCGGGAATCTGCGCTTCCGTATTCCCCGATGGCTCTGGGCGCCGGCTGTCTCGTTGCTCATATGCGCAGCCGCCTTGACATACCGTCCTATTCCCGCCGCGTCTTTTGCAGTGCGGTACGAGCACACCCTTCAAAGCGCAGGTGTCGATGTCTCCAGCACGCCGGGCAGTATCGTCAAGTCGGCATTCTGGGTGATCGCGCTGGTGGTCGTGCCGATCGTCGCTCTCGCCGCCACGGCACTGGAGTCACGCGCACCGGAGTGGATTGCCGCGTCTTTCCTTGCGGGGGTGTGCGTTTCCAGTCTTATCGCCCTGACTGATCTGACGAAACTCACCCATTTCGCGCGTTCGCTCGATTACCAGTTCGACTCCGATAGGCAAACCGGCCTCTCCGACCACCCCAATACGCTCGGCTTGGTCTGCGTCATCGCAACACCCTTCGCGGTGCACCTCATCAGCAAGTCGCGACGTCGCTGGCTGCCATGTCTCGCGCTGGTGCTGCTCGGCGGGGGCGTGGTGGCGTCCGGGTCGCGAGGGGCGCAACTGGCCTTGCCAGTCGCGGTACTCGCCGCGGTCTTCGCCTCGCCACATAAGAAGAAGGTCGTGGGGTGGCTGGCGGTTACCCTCGTAGCGTCGTTCGTCGGCGTAGTCACTGTCCTGGGCCAATTGGTCCCTGGAATTCTCGACAAACTGTTTCGGTTCGGAGCCGGCATCACGTTGCCGGGGGTGAGTACCAGTGCATCCAGTGATGAAGAGCGCAGCCAGCTTTACGCTCAAGCTTGGTCCGACTTCGAAAATCATCCTTTGTTCGGCATCGGAATAAAACACATCAACGAAGCGCACAACATCTATCTGCAGATCGTGTCGGCCGGGGGGAGCGTTCTTCTCGTCGGGATGCTTGTTTATTGGTTCGGCACGATCCAATCGTGCCGGGTGGCGAAGCGCGAGGGCGAAGTGCTCGGGGCCTATCTGCTGATATCGGTTGTGGCATGGCTGTCCATCGGTGCGGTGGAGAATCAGCTGACCGACCGTTTTCTGTATTACATGGTGGGCTGCGCAGCAGCGATCGTCGCGGTCAACCGCGTCGAGGCCTCGGCAGATCGGATGACGGGGTCGGTGACGCCGGCTCGGCTTTCGACGATCCAGCCGCGGCCATTGTGGGCCCGGCATGCGGCGCTACGCCCTGACACCGGGACGGCGGGTCCGCAACGATGACCTCGCCCGACATTCCCTCGCCGGACGAAGCCAGGGGAATGCCGGTTCGGCCGAAATCGCGCGCCAAGCAGACGGCGGCGGCGATTCTCGGTTGCGTTGTCACCTCGGCGGCGACCGTCCTGCTGGCGGTGCTGATCGTCGTCGGCACCGGCGGGTATCTGTGGCTGGGACGGGTCGGTGATGACGCGCTGCAGCACGCCGATGCCGTTGTCGTGCTGGCGGGGGCACATGATGGCCGCGAATCATATGGCCTTGCGGTGGCTCGGCAGGTCTCCGCGGCAGTACTGGTGCTGTCCAACCCCTATGCCGCCGACGACCCGGTCATGCGGCGTGCCTGCGCCGGTTCTGGCCAGGGTATTACGGTCATCTGCCGCCGCCCGGCACCGGCGACCACGCGTGGGGAGGCGCTGGCGGCCCGTCAATTGGCGACCGAACGGCACTGGAAGCGGATCATCGTGGTCAGTTGGCGCCATCACCTCCCGCGGGCGCGGCTCGTTTTCTCACAATGTTTTGCGGATCGGCCCGGCGTCGTGATCATGCGAGCAGTGCCGCGCGATGAACCGATGTCGCTCGCGGAGTGGGAGGGCACGTCGCTGTATCAGGAGTTGGCGTTTCTCAAGGCGCGCTTCCAGGGCAGCTGCGGCGAGCCGGATCATGCGAGGGGTGTGTAGCGCACCCAGTCGACAAGCATCGTGGCCGGGAACGGGGTCGAAGCGTCCGGCATCCCGTAGGGCCCGCCGATCGGCATGCTGAGGATAACGAACATCGGGTTGTCGTTGAATGTCCATGGCGTACCGGGCGGCAGCGACGCCGGCGTCCAAGTACCCACCAGCTGTCCGTCCATGAAGGTGGAGATTTCGTCGGGCCGCCAATTCAGCGAATACTCATGCCAACCCGTACCGACGGCGAGCGGCACGCGGAACGGCAGCAGGTACCCGCCGACGCCGTGCAGGGTCGACCCCCCGTCGGGCAATTCCATGATGTCGATTTCGCCGGCATCCGGCCAACCCACCGTCCCGACGTTGGAGCCCAACAGCCAGAACGTGGGCCGCAGGCCTGAGCCGGCAGGCAGCTTGATGCGGGCGGCGACCGTGCCGAAGCAGAAGTCCAGCTGGCCGGGGGTGTTCAGCCAAGCGCTGCTGTACGGGAACGTGCCGAATCCTGGCACGTCGACCGGCTCGTTGAAGGCATTGATCGCGAGGTTCCCGTTGCCGTCCAGGGACGCGTTGCGCGGACTGTTGGTGTATGCCTGCAGTTGGCCGTCCGTGCCGCCGGCGCCCAGGAAGTAGCTCCACAGCTGCGGATTGGGCGGCGCACCGGCCGGACCGGAGAAGTCGTCGACGACGGCCGGCGGTGCCGGGGGACAGGCGTTTCCGGCGTCCGCGCGGCTGACCGCGTTCCTGTCGTCGGCCCCCAGAGGAACGCCGAAGACCAACCACATGGCCAGCGCGGCTGCGGCTGATTTCAGCAGACTCGTCCAGCGCGGGCGGTGGCGATCGCGCCGGTTGGCGGTCACTTCGCCACCAGCGATAACGGCGACTTCTCCTCGGGGCGTGCGGGCAGGCCGTCATGCCGGCGCCTGATGCCGTGTCCCAGAAGCCCAGCCACCCGAACAGCCGCCCCTCTGCAGGCGCCGATCGCTTTCGCGTGCCAGGCGACGTCGCTCAATCCCGGGCTCGGACGTCGGGTGACCGCGGCCAGCTCCGCCTCAACGGCGCCCACCCGTACTGCGAGCTGGTCTTGGTCGGGTAGTTCCCGTGACGGCACCACCAGCGCTGGCCGCCGCATCGGGGTCGGCAGGCTGGCTCGGACCGCCGCCAACTGGTGACCCATCAGGCGGCTGAGGCCGGCCGCGGTCCAGAAGTCCTTACCCAGCGGCTCGCTGCTGTGATAGCGCACCCACGCCGACACCTCGGCCCGGCCTGCGGTGGCGGTCAGCCGAACTGTCATCACGGTGGCATCGGTGTCTTGCCGGCACAGCATGTTCAGGTTGCCTGACGTGATGCGTCGAGGCGCCACCCAGAAGCTGGTCACGTACTTGTCGAGGTGCCGGAGGTTACACAGTCCCGGCCGGATCGGAGTCCGTTGTAGGCCCGCCCGCACAGCGGCGTCCACCCGGGCGAACTCGTCCCCAGCCACCGGCCGGGCCGTGCAGCGCCGGGCGTTCAGATCACCGGTGAGCCGTTCGACGGCGGCTGCCAAGGTGGAGGCCACCGAATCACGCGCCGCGATCGCGGCAACGTTGTGCTGGGTATCCATCCGCAAGACCAGCCACGTTCCGCTCTGGCCTCCGGTGGGGTGACCGTCCACGTTGTGCGGCGCCGGCGGACCGGTGCGCTCGGTGGGGTTGCGCTTTCGGACCGAGACGATGTCGATGGCATCGAGGCGCACATCGAACTGGCGCAGCGCCGCGGCGACCGCGGGAACCGGCAAGGTGGCCGGCGAGCCGGTCGGCCACTGGCCCCCACCCGGTGACATGTCTGCGGCATCGTTGACGGCGATCGCCGCGACGAGTTGGCCGCGGAGCTCACGCATGCCTACCACTCCGTGCCCGAAGCGGCGCCAGTGGTCAATGCCCGGGAGGCTTCCCGGGATCGACGCCGGCTGCGTTGCCGCCGCCGACTGCCGCCAGTAGCGGAACCAGCTCCACAACCACTTGGCGAGCGCAGGGATGACCGTCACGCCGTGGTAGGTGAGTGCCGCTGCGATCGTCACCGTCGCCGCGGCGGTGACGCCCAACCACCACACCACGGTCGCCGGTCGGCCATCGGGCAGGTGACTGATCGCCACCAGCACAGCGACGTCGAAGAGGAACGTCGCGGTGACTCCCCGCCATGAGCTGACCAGACCGAGTGGGCGTCGCTGCTCATCTTGGCGTGGCGGTGAATGCCCCGGCAGCGCGGCTCGAGCGAACATGCTGCCCATCGGGGTCCCCGGAGCGTGCTGCGAATCGCCGTTTGCCGCATAGGTTCGGGTAGGGGGAGTTCCCAGGTCCGCGCGAAATTGAAGCTGGCTAGGCCATTTCGGAAGGATCATGGGCCCTCGCTGGCGCATCTGAGGCATCGATCCGGGGCGGGCGCGACCCCAATCCCCAACCGAGTGACTGCCGGTATGGAAGGGAGTCTAGAACATCCAAAGGGCATGTACCAGGGGATTGCTCCGTCGCCAGGACTCGAACCTGAACTATCTGAACCAAAATCAGAGGTGCTGCCGATTACACCACGACGGATGGAGTGCAAGGAGACTCTACCGAACTCGATATCCTGGATCGTGTGGCTGCTCTGGACAGGGATAGTAGGCCCCCTCGGGCCCGGATGACCGGCAGCGAGCGCCGGCACCAACTCATCGACGTCGCCCGGTCGCTGTTCGCCGAGCGCGGCTATGAGGGCACCTCCATCGAGGAGATCGCGCTGCGCGCCAACGTGTCGAAACCGGTGGTCTACGAGCACTTCGGCGGCAAAGAGGGGCTATACGCCGTGGTGGTCGACCGGGAGATGTCGGCGTTGCTGGACGGCATCACCACGTCGCTGACCCAGTCGACCAACAACCAATCGAGACTGCGGGTCGAACGGGTCGCGCTGGCGCTGCTGACCTACGTCGACGAACACACCGACGGTTTCCGGATCCTGATCCGCGACTCCCCGGCCTCGATCAGTTCCGGCAGCTATTCCACCCTGCTCAACGATGCGATCGGCCAGGTGTCGTCGATTCTGGCCGGCGATTTCTCCCGACGCGGCCTGGATCCGGAGACCGCCCCGCTGTATGCCCAGGCGTTGGTCGGTTCGGTGTCGATGACGGCCCAGTGGTGGCTGGATGTGCGCGAACCCAAAAAGGAAGTGGTGGCCGCGCACTTGGTCAATCTGTGCTGGAACGGACTGTCGCACTTGGAGGTCGATCCGGCCTTGCACGACGAATAAGGCATGCACCCCAACGCAAATCGGCGCCCGGCTCAGCACCGCCTAGAATTGTCCGCATCATGACCGCACCGGGGCACCAGACTGTCCAGACCCCGATCGCGGGGCTCGTCGAAGCCGCACTGAGCGCGCCGACCTTCGCCGATCTCATCGAGCGTGCCGGCAACCGGCCCGCAGAGCTCAACCTGGTCGGTCCGGCCGCGGCCCGGCCCTTCGCCGCCGCCGCGCTGGCCCGCAACAGCGCGCTGCTGGTGGTCACCGCCACCGGCCACGAGGCTGACGATCTGACCAGCGAACTGCGCGGGGTCTACGGCGACACGGTGGCGCTGTTCCCGTCCTGGGAGACGCTGCCGCACGAGCGGCTCTCACCCGGCGTGGACACCGTGGGGGCCCGGATGCTGCTGCTGCGCAGGCTGGCGCGGCCCGACGACGCCCGGCTGGGGCAGCCGCTGCGTGTGGTGGTGACCACGGCCCGTTCGCTGCTGCAACCGTTGACCGCGCAACTGGACGCGATCGAACCGGTCATCCTGGCCGTCGGCGACGAGACCCCCTTCGAGGCGGTGATCGCCCGGCTGGTCGAGCTGGCCTACACCCGGGTGGACCTGGTCGGAAAACGCGGCGAGTTCGCGGTGCGCGGCGGGATCCTCGACATCTTCCCGCCGACCGCCGAGCACCCGGTGCGTGTCGAGTTCTGGGGCGACGAGATCACCGAGATGCGGCCGTTCGCGGTGGCCGACCAGCGCTCCATCCCCGAGATCGAGGCGGGCACCGTGGTGGCGGTGGCCTGCCGGGAGCTGCTGCTCACCGACGACGTCCGGGAGCGGGCCATGGAAATGTCGTCGCTGGCCCGAGACCAGCCGCACGCCGAGGGCAACGCCGTCGCCGGCACTGTCGGCGACATGCTGGCCAAGCTCGCCGAGGGCATCCCGGTCGACGGGATGGAGGCGCTGGGTCCGGTGCTGCGGCCCGGCCCGCAGGCCCTGCTGACCGACCAGCTCGGCGCCGGCACACCGGTGCTGATCTGCGACCCGGAGAAGGTCCGCGCCCGCGGCGCCGACCTGATCAAGACCGGCCGCGAGTTCCTGGAGGCGTCCTGGTCGGTCGCAGCGATCGGCGGCGACGCGCCGATCGACATCGAGCAGCTGGGCGGGTCGGGGTTCCGCGAGCTCGACGAAGCGCACGCCGCGGCAGTCGATAGTGGCCATCCGTGGTGGACGCTGAGTCAGCTCTCCGACGAGGCGGCGATCCAACTCGAGGTGCGCCCGTCGCCGTCGGCGCGGGGCCGACAGCGCGACATCGACGAGATCTTTGCCATGCTGCGCGCGCACGTCACGACCGGTGGCACCGCGGCGATCGTGACTCCCGGTGTCGGCACCGCACGGCGGCTGGTGGAGCAGTTGGCCGAATCCGACACTGCGGCAACGTTGTTGGAGCCCGGCGCGGCCCCCAAGTCCGGGGTGGTCGGGGTGCTGGCCGGGCCGCTGCACACCGGTCTGGTGATCGCGGGCGCCAATTTGGTCATCGTCACCGAGACCGACCTGACCGGCAATCGGGTCGCCGGACCCGAGGGTAAGCGGCTGGCGGCCAAGCGCCGCAACGCCGTCGACCCGCTGGCGCTGACCGCAGGCGACCTGGTGGTGCACGATCAGCACGGCATCGGCAAGTTCGTCGAGATGACCGAGCGCACCGTGGGTGGGGCGCGCCGCGAATACCTGGTGCTGGAATACGCCTCGGGCAAACGGGGCGCCAACGGCACCGACAAGCTCTACGTGCCGATGGACTCGCTGGATCAGCTGTCACGCTACGTCGGCGGGCAGGCGCCGGCGCTGTCGCGGCTCGGCGGCAGCGACTGGAGCCAGACCAAGACCAAGGCTCGCAAGGCGGTGCGCGAGATCGCCGACGAGCTCGTCGCGCTCTACGCCAAGCGCCAAGCCGCGCCTGGCCATGCGTTCGCCCCGGACACCCCGTGGCAGGCCGAGATGGAGGACGCCTTCGGGTTCACCGAGACCGTCGACCAGCTCACCGCGATCGGCGAGGTCAAGGCCGACATGGAAAAGCCGGTCCCGATGGACCGGGTGATCTGCGGTGACGTCGGCTACGGCAAGACCGAAATCGCGGTGCGGGCGGCGTTCAAGGCCGTCCAGGACGGCAAGCAGGTCGCGGTGCTGGTGCCCACCACGCTGCTGTCCGACCAGCACCTGCAGACATTCAGCACCCGGATGGCCGGGTTCCCGGTGACGGTCAAGGGCCTGTCCCGGTTCACCGACCCTAAAGAGTCCAAGGCGGTGATCGACGGCCTGGCCGACGGCTCCGTCGACGTCGTGATCGGCACTCACCGGCTGCTGCAGACCGGCGTGCGCTGGAAGAATCTCGGCCTGGTGATCGTCGACGAGGAGCAACGCTTCGGCGTCGAGCACAAGGAGCACATCAAAGCGCTGCGCACCCACGTCGATGTGCTCACCATGAGCGCCACCCCGATCCCGCGCACCCTGGAGATGAGCCTGGCCGGCATCCGGGAGATGTCGACGATCCTGACCCCGCCCGAAGACCGCTACCCGGTGCTGACCTATGTCGGCCCGCACGACGAGAAGCAGGTGGCGGCGGCGTTGCGGCGCGAGTTGCTGCGTGACGGCCAGGTCTTCTACGTGCACAACCGGGTCCGCTCCATCGACGCGGCGGCCGCCCGGGTGCGCGCGCTGGTGCCCGAGGCCCGGGTCATTGTCGCGCACGGCCAGATGCCCGAGGAACTGCTGGAGACCGCCGTGCAGGGCTTCTGGAACCGCGAGTACGACATCCTGGTGTGCACCACGATCATCGAGACCGGTCTGGACATCTCCAACGCCAACACCCTGATCGTCGAACGCGCCGACACCTTCGGGCTCTCCCAGCTACACCAGCTGCGGGGCCGGGTGGGCCGCAGCCGGGAACGCGGCTACGCCTACTTCCTCTACCCGCGTGAATCGCCGCTGACCGAGACCGCCCACGACCGGCTGGCCACCATCGCCCAGAACAACGAACTCGGTGCCGGGATGGCAGTGGCGATGAAGGACCTGGAGATCCGTGGCGCGGGCAACGTGCTGGGTGTGGAGCAGTCCGGGCACGTCGCCGGGGTGGGCTTCGACCTGTATGTGCGGCTGGTCGGGGAGGCCGTCGAGGCCTATCGGGCGGCGTTCAACGGCGAGACCGTCACCAGCGAGGAGACCAAGGACGTCCGCATCGACCTGCCCGTCGACGCCCACCTGCCGCCGGAGTACATCAACTCCGACCGGCTGCGGCTGGAGGCCTACCGGCGGCTGGCCGCTGCCCCCGATGATCAGGCGATCAACGCCGTCATCGACGAACTGACCGACCGGTACGGGCCGCTGCCCGAGCCGGCGAGCCGGCTGGTGGCGGTGGCCCGGCTGCGGCTGCTGTGCCGCAGCGTCGGTATCACCGAGGTCAGCGTTGCCTCGGCGACGACGCTGCGGCTGGCCCCCATGACGCTGGCCGATTCGGCGCAGTTGCGACTCAAGCGGCTGCACCCGTCCGCCAGCTACCGCGCCACCACCGCCACCGTGCAGGTCCCCATCCCTCGCGCCGGCTCTTCGGTCGGCGCAGCGCGGATCCGCGATATCGAACTGGTCCAGATGGTGGCCGACCTGATCTCGGCGCTGGAGGGCAAGCCGCAGGGCCATGTCGATGTGGCGGCGGCGGTTCCGGAAGCCGCCCCGGCCGGCCGACGATGACCGTCGTCCTGGTCGACCCGCGCCGGCCCTCGTTGGTGCCGGTGGAAGCTCTGGCGCTGCTGACCGGCGACGTCGTCTACACCGAGGAACTGCCGATCGCGGTGCCGTGGTCGCTACCGTCGGCCCGGTCGGTGCTCTCCGGTGACTGCGGGCAGGCCGCGGTGCTGTTGTCTTCGGACCGCGACCATCCCGCCGTCGTGGCGCGGCTGGCGGCCGGCGAGACGCTGATCGCCGCACCGGATGCGCCGCCGGGGGAGCGGTTGGTCGACGCGGTCGCGATCATGGACCGGTTGCGCACCGCCGGCCCGTGGGAGAGCGAGCAGACCCATGATTCCCTGCGGCGGTTCTTGCTCGAGGAGACCTACGAGTTGTTCGACGCGGTGCGCAGCGGGGACGCCGAGGAGCTGTGCGAAGAGCTCGGCGACGTGCTGCTGCAGGTGCTGTTCCACGCCCGCATCGCCGAGGATGCCCCCGAGCACCCGTTCGGCATTGACGACGTCGCCGACGCACTGCTGCGCAAGCTGGGCAATCGGGTGCCGACAGTGCTTGCCGGCCAGGAGATCTCGCTCGAAGACCAAGTGACGCAGTGGCACGAACGAAAAGCACTGGAGAAGGCGTCCCGGAACTCGATCATGGACGACCTGTCGACCGCCCAGCCGGCATTGGCGTTGGCCAGCAAGGTGCTGCAGCGCGTCACCCGTGCCGGTCTGCCCGCCGAGCTGATCCCCGACGCGATCACCGCGGTCACCATCACCGCTGACGGAGACGTCGAAAACCGTTTGCGCACAGCAATTTTGGAATTCATGGATACCGTCCGCGATGTCGAGGAGGCGATCGCGGCGGCGCGCGGCGGCGGCGTGGACGTTCTCGATGATCCCGCGCCCCTCGGTGAGATCAGCGAGGCGGAGTGGCGCACGCACTGGCCCCAGTGGTAGTGCCTAACGCCGAGGCTGGCGCCGGCCGCTACTCGGGGTCCTCACCCCAACCGTTTGGCAGCATCGGCATCCGCGGCTCGCTGTCGAGACCGTCGCCGGCGAGCACGGTGATCCCGGCCGCCCGACGGCGAACCGCGGTGGCGGTGCCGGCGAAGCCCAATGGGCCGGCACCGGAATCCGATGCGCTCGGCGGCCGCTCCCAGTCCGGCGTTACCCCGATGTTCATGTCCATGTACTCGTCGCCGAACCCGCGTTGCTGGGCCCGGTGGCGGCGCCGGCGCTTCTGGGCTAACGCCTCCGCCGCGGCCTCGCCGGGGGCGCCTTGGCTCTCCGACGCATCTTCCTCGGCGCTGCGGGAGCGCCGCGAGCCGCTGGACTGCCGGGCCGATGACGCGGCGCTGCTCACCAGGTACAGACACGAGGTCGGCCCGAAACCGACTCCCGGGCCGCCGCCGGCCGCGCCGCCGCCGGCCGGCATCCCGCCGCTGACGGTGCCCGGAGCAGTGGGGCCGGCCGATGAGATCGGGTCCGCACACGCGCACACCTCCGCGCCGGCCGGTACCACGGTGCCGAGGACCGGGGCGCCAGCGACGCCGCCCGTCACCGGCAGCGCGGGGGTCGGCTCGACGGCCTGCTCCACGCCGCCCGCCGCACCGATCGCACCGAGCGCACCGAGCCCGGCGGCAGCAGCAATCAGGCCTGGCGCTGCTGCCATGACAATCGGGATCGCCATCTGCACCGCGATCTGTCCCATCGGCCACAACAACATCAGCGTGTGGAAGACGGTCCAGCCCAGGGAGGTGGCCAGAATCGGTGACATCCCGGGGACCTGCAGCAGCATCTGGCCGACCGCGCTGGCGAACGGAAATGCCTCGATCGGATATCCGTCCACACCCAATTGCGCCCACAGCCACTTGGCGATCGGGTCGGCAAAGCCCATGTTGAACTGGGTGAGCAGGTCGGCGATCTGCTGTTCCCAGCTCACACTGGCGTCGGCCGCAGCCCCTGGGGACACGATCGGCGGCGCGGGCGTCGCAGGCGGAACCGAGGCCACCGCCGCTCCCGCGACGCCCTGGTAGATGGTCATCATCTCCGCGGCCTGGATCCACATCCGGGCATAGTCGGCTTCGTTCAGCGCGATCGGGATGGTGTTGACGCCGAAAAAGTTCGTTGCGACCAGCGTGGCGTGCAGGGCGTGGTTGGCGGCGAGCTCGGCCAGCGTGGGCATACCGGCTAGCGCGGTGGTGTACGCGGCGGCCGCGGTCTGGTGCACGGCGGCCGCGGCGGTGCTCTTGGCGGCGCTCTCGGTCAGCCAGCTCAGGTAGGGAGCGTGCGCGGCCGCGTACTGCTGGGCGCTCGGCCCCTGCCAGGCGGCGGTCTCCACCCCGGCAAGCACCGCGTCGAGCTCGGCGGCGACCTCGGCGTACTCGGTGCTCATCGCCGACCACGCCGACGCGGCTTCCAGCAGGGGGCCGGGTCCCGGCCCGGCGCTCAGCAGCGCCGAGTGCACCTCCGGCGGCGACGCCAGCCAGACCGGTGCGGTCATGGAACACCTCTCCCCACGATCGTGATTTGTTCTCCGACACCCAAGTGGTCGCATCGGCGCCCGCTTTGGTTCCCGCGCCGGTGACCTTTGTGAAAGGCCGCCGAATAGGCGACTATGTCGGCATGCGGTGCGAGGTGGTGCGCGAAACCCTGTCGGCGCTGCTCGATGGCGAGCAGCAGGACCTGCCGGCGCAACAGGTCGACGCGCATCTGGCGTCATGCCGCAGCTGCCGGCGCTGGCTGGTCGGTGCGGCCGCGCAAGCCCGCCGATTCACCACGATCGACATCGACGCCGACTCCCGAGACGGCCCTGACCTGGCCGCACAGATCCTGGCGGCCGCCGGGGTGACATCGGTCACCGGCGGAATCGCGGTCGGCAGCCGCTGGTCGAGCTGGGGTTACCGACGGCTGGCGCTGATCGCGGTCGGGGTATTTCAGGTGGCCATGGCGCTGGCCCAGATCGTCGGCGTCGACTTCGGCATGGTGTCGGCGCACGGCCACGGGGCGGCCACCGGGGCTCATTTGCTGCATGAATCCACCGCGTGGCTGTTGGCGCTGGGCGGGGCGATGATCGCGGCCGGCATCTGGCCCGGCGTGGCGGCGGGCGTCGCCGCGATCGCCGGGGTGTTCGCCCTGGCCTTGACCGGGTACGTCGCCATCGACGCCTACCACGGCCAGGTGACGGCCGCGCGGATCGCCAGCCATCTGCCGGTCCTGATCGGCCTGGTATTCGCTTTGCTGGTGGCGCGTCACCGGGCCGGTGGCTTCGGCTCGCGGGCCGCCGACGGCGATGCCGACGAGACGCTGCCGCCGGCGGACACCGACCGCCGCGGGTGGGGCCGGAAAGGCCGGCACCTGCGGTCGGTGAACGGTTCGGATACCGCTACGACCATGCGTCGTAGAGCGGTTCCAGCACGGGGTCTAGGGTGGTTTTCCATGGCGAGCGCTGACCGGGTCGACGATGGCGCTGTCACCGCACTCGCTCTTGCCGCCGCCAACGGGGACGCCCGGGCTTTGGAGGCGTTCATCAAGGCCACCCAGCGCGACGTCTGGCGGTTCGTGGCCTATCTCTTCGACGGTGTCAACGCCGACGACCTGACGCAGGAGACCTTCCTGCGGGCGATCGGCGCGATCGGCCGGTTCTCCGGACGTTCCAGTGCCCGGACCTGGCTGCTGGCCATCGCACGCCGAGTGGTGGCCGACCACATTCGCTACCTGCGGTCGCGTCCGCGCACCGCGGCCGGCGCCGACCCCGAGCTGCTGCTCGACCGCGACCGGCCCAGCCGCGGCTTCGAGGACGTCGTCGAAGTGACCACCCTGATCGCCGGGCTGTCAGCCGAACAGCGCGAGGCGCTGCTGCTGACTCAACTCTTCGGGTTGTCCTACCGTGACGCCGCCGCGGTGTGCGGCTGCCCGGTGGGCACCATCCGCTCCCGGGTCGCCCGCGCCCGGGACGCGCTGCTCGCGGATTCGGAACGCGACGAGCTGACCGGTTAGGCCGTGACTCGGCCCGGTGACGTCCGTCGGTGGCGCAGCGGTCATGGAACGATGGACACAGAACAGCGTTTCGAGGTTGGGGAGAGCGGTGTCGGCGCGTCGTTGGCTGCGGACCACCGCCGTCGTGGCTGCGACGGCTGTGCTGCTGGCTTCCAGTTGCAGCTGGCAGCTCGGTAACCCCATCCCGCAGGGGGTGCCGCCGCCGCCCGGGGACCCGGTCCCGCCGGTGGACACCCAGCTGGTGGCGGGCCGTCCGGCCGACCAGCTCTACCACTGGGCCGCCGAGCGGGCCGCGGTGCTCGACATCCCGGTCACCGCGCTGGAGGCCTACGCGTACGCGGCACGCGTCGCGGAGGTGGAGAACCCCAACTGCCACCTCGGCTGGACCACCCTGGCCGGCATCGGCCAGATCGAGAGTCATCATGGTCGCTACAACCACGCCACGGTGGCACGCAACGGCGACGTGCGGCCCAAGATCCGGGGCGTGCGGCTCGACGGCTCCGGCGGCACGCTGCACATCGTCGAGAATCTGCAGCCGGACCTGGCCGACGACGACGGCGTGGTCCGCGCGATGGGCCCGATGCAGTTCATCCCCGAGACCTGGCGTCTTTACGGCGTCGACGCCAACAACGACGGCATCGTCAGCCCGGACAACATCGATGACGCAGCGCTGTCGGCGGCCGGCTATCTGTGCTGGCGCGGAAAGGATCTCGCCACCGCCAAAGGCTGGATGACGGCGTTGATGGCCTACAACGAGTCGGAGATCTACGCCCGCGCGGTTCGGGACTGGGCCGCCGCGTACGCGGCCGGGCGGCCCTTGTGAGGTGTGTGTGAGGTGCGCGGCGGGGACCACCGTTAGGCTCCCAATAGGCTGACAACGGCCCGTCCCCACCCAGCTCAAGGAGAAGTCAGTGCCCATCATCCAGCAGGTCGGCGCCCGCGAGATCCTCGATTCCCGCGGCAACCCCACGGTCGAGGTCGAGGTGGCGCTGGAGGACGGGACGTTTGCCCGGGCCGCGGTGCCCTCCGGGGCGTCCACCGGTGAGCACGAGGCCGTCGAACTGCGGGACGGCGGCGCCCGGTACGGCGGCAAGGGGGTGCAGAAGGCGGTCACCGCGGTACTCGACCAGATCGCGCCCGCGGTCATCGGGATCAGCGCCGATGACCAGCGGCTGGTGGACCAGGCCCTGGTGGACCTCGACGGCACCGCGGACAAGTCCCGGCTGGGCGCCAACGCCATGCTCGGCGTGTCGCTGGCAGTGGCCAAGGCCGCCGCGGACTCCGCGGCGCTGCCGTTGTACCGCTACCTCGGCGGCCCCAACGCTCACATCCTGCCGGTGCCGATGATGAACATCCTCAACGGCGGCGCGCACGCCGACACCGGTGTCGACGTCCAGGAGTTCATGGTGGCCCCGATCGGCGCCCCCAGCTTCGCCGAGGCGCTGCGCTGGGGCGCCGAGGTCTACCACGCCTTGAAGGCGGTGCTCAAGAAGCAGGGGCTGTCCACCGGATTGGGGGATGAGGGCGGTTTCGCCCCCGACGTCGCGGGCACCACGGCCGCGCTGGACCTGATCAGCTCGGCGATCGAGTCCACCGGACTGAAGCTGGGCAGCGATGTGGCGCTGGCGCTCGACGTCGCGGCCACCGAGTTCTACACCGACGGCAGCGGGTATGCGTTCGAGAAGCAGACCCGTACCGCCGCGCAGTTGACCGAGTTCTACGCCAAGCTGCTCGACTCCTATCCGCTGGTCTCGATCGAAGACCCGCTGTCCGAAGACGATTGGGACGGCTGGGTGGCGCTGACCACCGAGATCGGGGACCGGGTGCAGATCGTCGGCGACGACCTGTTCGTCACCAACCCCGAACGTCTCGAGGAGGGCATCGAGCGCGGTGCGGCGAACGCGCTGCTGGTCAAGGTCAACCAGATCGGCACGCTGACCGAAACCCTGGACGCGGTGACATTGGCTCACCACAGCGGCTACCGCACCATGATGAGCCACCGCAGCGGCGAGACCGAGGACACCACCATCGCCGACCTCGCGGTGGCCGTCAGCAGCGGTCAGATCAAGACCGGTGCACCGGCCCGCAGCGAGCGGGTGGCCAAGTACAACCAGCTGCTGCGGATCGAGGAGGAACTCGGCGATGCCGCCCGCTACGCCGGCGACCTGGCCTTCCCCCGCTATGCGCCGGAGAGCAAATAGCTCCTCGGGGCCGCTGCCATGTCCGATCCGAAACGGCCCGAGAAGCGGCGTTCCGCGACGTCGCGGCCGGGCCGGGCCGGTGAAACCGAACGCGCCCGCCCACGCCGCTCAGCGGCGGTGCGCCGCGGGCCGGGCACCTCGCGCAGCGCGCCGGAATCACCGGCTCAGCCGGTCCAGCGATCGACAGCGGCCGAGCAGCGCGCGGAGCTGCGGGTCGGTTTCACCGCGCGGCGTGCGGTCATCCTGGCGGCGGTGATGTGCGTGCTCACCTTGACCCTCGCCGGACCGGTCCGCACGTTCTTCGCCCAGCACGCGGAGATGAAGCAGCAGTCCCAGCTGGAAGCCACCCTGCGCGGTCAGATCGCCGATCTGCAGCAGCAGAAGGCCAACATGGATGACCCGGCGCATATCCGGGCGCAGGCCCGCGAGCGGCTCGGCTTCGTCATGCCGGGCGAGATCCCGTATCAGGTGCAGCTGCCCGCCCCGGTCGAGGTGCCGGGCGAGCCGGGCACCGAACCCCTGGCCGCCCCCAGCGGTGATCCCTGGTACACCGCGCTGTGGCACACGATCGCCGACGTCCCGCACCCTCCGCCGCCGCCCGGACCGCCGGGGCTTCCGGTTCCGCCCGCACCGGTGGTGCCCGTTGGTTGACCCCGCTGACCTGGCCGCGGTGGGCCGGCAGCTGGGCCGAGAACCACGCGGTGTCCTGGAGATCGCCTACCGGTGCCCCAACGGTGAGCCCGCCGTGGTGAAGACGATGCCGAAACTGCCTGACGGAACACCGTTTCCCACCCTGTACTACCTGACCCACCCGGTGTTGACCGCCGCGGCCAGCCGGCTTGAGTCCTCGGGGCTGATGGCTAACATGACCGCCCGGCTGCAGATTGACACCGAACTCGCCGCGCGCTACCGGGGTGCCCACGAGTCCTTTCTCGCCGAACGGGACGCGATCGAGCCGCTGGGTACCACCTTTTCCGGCGGCGGCATGCCCGACCGGGTCAAGTGCCTGCATGTGCTGATCGCACACGCACTGGCCAAGGGGCGCGGCGTCAACCCGTTCGGCGACGAGGCGTTGGCGATCCTGGCCGCCGAGCCGGGGATGGCCGGCATCTTGGTACCGGAGCAGTGGTTATGACTCCCCCGAACCGCGTCGCCGGAATCGACTGCGGCACCAACTCGATTCGCCTGCTGATCGCCGATGCGCATGATGGCCGACTGCACGACGTGCACCGCGAGATGCGGGTGGTCCGGTTGGGCGAAGGTGTCGACGCGACCGGCCGGTTCGCTTCCGGTGCGTTGGAGCGCACCCGCGCGGCCTTGGCGGATTACGCCGGATTGCTGGCGGCACACGGGGTTTCGCGGGTGCGGATGGTGGCGACCTCGGCCACCCGCGATGCGGCCAACCGCGACGAGTTCTTCGCCATGACAGCGCAGGTGTTAAGTGCAGCCGTTCCCGGCGCGGTGGCCGAGGTGATCACCGGCCGCGAGGAGGCGGAGCTGTCCTTTCGCGGGGCGGTCGGCGAATTGGACAGCGCCGCCGGCCCCTTTATCGTCGTCGACCTCGGTGGCGGATCGACCGAGCTGGTGCTGGGCGATCCAGTCGGCGGGGTCTGGGCCAGCTACTCCGCCGACATCGGCTGTGTCCGTGTGACCGAGCGCTGCCTGCATTCCGATCCGCCGACCGCCGACGAGATCGCCGCCGCCCGCGGCCTTGCCGGCGAGCTGCTCGGTGAGGCCCTGCGGGCGGTGCCGGTGGCGCAGGCCCGCACCTGGGTAGGGGTGGCCGGAACGATGACAACGCTCGCCGCGCTGGCCCACCGCCTGACCGAATACGACCCCGAGGTCATTCACCTGTCCCGGGTCGGCTTCGGCGACCTACTGGCGGTCTGCGATCAGCTGATCGGCATGGCCCGGGAGCAGCGTGCCGCGCTGGGGCCGATGCACCCCGGACGTGCCGACGTGATCGGCGGCGGGGCGATCGTGGTGCAGGAACTCGCCCGCGCCTTAAACCGGCTCGCCGGCATCGAGGAGCTGGTGGTCAGCGAACACGACATCCTGGACGGAATCGCGCTGTCGATCGCCGACTTTGACTAGCCGGGCTTAGCCCTGCTTCCAGACGACCTTGTCGTGGCCGCCGGCGTCGCGGTAGACGACGCTGTCCGGCGCGGTGCCGTTCTTGACGTCGAAGTAGAGCCGCCCGCTGGTCTGGCTGCCCTGCGCGATCGGGCCGTTGGGCAGGCCGTCGACCTCGTTGCCCTTCATGACGGCGTACGTCGAACTGTTGACCGCGCGCGCGTTGAAGTCGGCGATGTTCGGGGTAGGAGAGCCGCTTACCGCTTTCGCAGTCACGTCGGAGTACCAGACTCCGTCGTTGTGACCGCTGGGTTGCAGGTTCTCGACGGTGTAGTCGATAGCTCCGCCTGGGCTCTGGATCTCCTGTGATTGACCGAACCCGACGACTGTCGGGTCCGCAGAAGCCGGTGCCACCGCCAGCATTCCTGCCGTTGCGAGGCCGATCGCTGTCACCGCCGTCTTTTTGGCGATCTGAGAGAACATCACGGTAAAACTCCTTCCGCTAGGTCCCCGAATACATATCCGCGCTGACAGTTTTCAAACCTCGAAACGGTAACCCATGCCTGCTTCGGTCAATAGATGCTTGGGATTGGACGGATCATCTTCGAGTTTGCGCCGCAATTGCGCCAGGTAAACGCGCAGGTACTGGGTTTCTTTGGCATAGGCCGGGCCCCACACCTGGGTGAGTAACTCATCACGGCCGACCAGTTTGCCGCGATTGCGCACCAGCATCTCCAACATGCCCCACTCGGTGGGGGTCAGGTGCACCTCAGAGCCGTTCTTGGTGACCTTCTTGGCAGCCAGATCAACGGTGAACGAAGCAGTTTCCACTATCGGCTGGTCGATTTCGGCCGTAGCGGCATTACGGCGTGCAGCTGCCCGGAGCCGGGCCAGAAACTCGTCCATGCCGAACGGTTTGGTCACGTAGTCGTCGGCCCCGGCGTCGAGCGCCTCGACCTTGTCAGCGGAGTCGGTGCGGGCGGACAGCACGATCACCGGAACCGTCAGCCAGCCGCGTAGCCCGGCCAGCACCTCGATGCCGGAGATGTCAGGTAGTCCCAGGTCGAGAATCACCACGTCGGGGCGCTGCTCGGCGGCGGCGCGCAGCGCACCGGCGCCCGTCGCGGCGGTGACGACCTCGTAGCCGCGCACCGACAGGTTGATCTTCAGTGCTCGAAGAATCTGCGGCTCGTCGTCGACTACCAGAACACGTGTGCTCATCACCCTTCTCCTGCCGGTGCGGCCAGGTCCACCACCATGGTCAACCCGCCACCCGGTGTCTCCGTCGCCGAGATGGTGCCACCCATCGCCTCAGTGAAACCCCGCGCCACCGACAATCCAAGTCCCACACCACTGGTGTTGTCACGGTCGCCGAGTCGCTGGAACGGATCGAATGCGTGTAGTTCGCCGCCACGCGGCAGCCCACAACCCTCGTCGGCGACGTTGATCAGCACCCGGTCGCCGACTTGGCCCGCCGTCACGCGCACCACGCTGTCCGAGGCGTAGCGCAGCGCGTTGTCAATCACGTTGGCCAGCACGCGTTCCAGCAGTCCGGCGTCGGCCATAGCCACTGTCGGACCCACCTCCACCTTCACCTGTTCCAAACTGCCGCGCCCGAAGACGTTGCTGCGCTTGCCGATTCCGATCAGAGCGCGCTGCACCACCTCTTCCAGATACACCTTGGTGAGCGCGGGCCGGATTACCCCGGCGGCCAGTCGCGAGGAGTCGAGCAGGTTACCCACTAGGGCGGTGAGCTGGTCGACGGACTCCTCGACGGTGGCCAGCAGTTCGGCGGTGTCGTCCGGTGAGAAGGCGACGTCGTCGGCGCGCAGGCTCGACACCGCCGCCTTGGCCGCCGCCAGCGGGGTGCGCAGGTCGTGGCTGACCGCCGAGAGCAGCGAGCGGCGCAATTCGTCGGTGCGCATCACCGCGTCGGCCCGGCTGGCCTCGGCCGCCAGCTCCTCCTGGCGGACCAGTCCGGCGGCTTGGCGGGCCACCACCGACAGCACCCGCCGGTCCCGGGAGGCCAGTTGCCGACCGACCATCAGCATCCAGAACTCGTCGTCGCCGACATCGATAGCGGTGTCGGCGAGATCCACCGAGGTGCAGGGCTGCTCGCCCACCGAGGCCACCACCCTGGTGGCGCGGGCGATCCCGGTCTTCGCCGTTGCGGCCGGGACGCGAACCAGGCTGACGGACCGCTGCGCGTAGGTCTCGCGAACCCGCTCCAGCAGCGTGTCCAGGTCCGCTCCGCGCAGCACGGACCCGGCGAACAGCGTCATCAATTCCGCCTCGCGGGAGGCGCGACCAGCTTCCCGGGCCCGTTTGGCGGCGCCGTCGACCAGGGCCGCCACCGCGACCGCCACCAACAGCAGCACCACCTCGGTCACCGCGGCGTCGTGTTCGGCGATGGTGAAGTCGCGGCGCGGGGTGAGCAGGAAGTAGTTCATCAGCACCCCGGACAGCAACGCCGACAGCACCGCCGGGGCAATACCGCCGAGCAGGGCCACCAGCAGAACGCCGACGACGAACAGCGCACTCTGGCCGGCCTCGAGGTAGTGGTCCAGCCAGCCGACCACGATTGCGCACATCACGCACGGGACGACGATCGCGGCCAGCCAGGACACCGCCCGCCGTTCCCGCGGCGAGACCGAGAATGCCCGGAAACTCGGCTTGATGTCCTCGTCGGTGACGATGTGCACGTCGATGTCGCCGGACTGCTGCACCACTGCCGCACCGACACCCTCGTCGAGGATGCGCGCCCAACGGGAGCGTCTCGAACTGCCGATCACCAGTTGGGTGGCGTTCACGTCACGGGCGAATTCCAGCAGCGCGGCCGGCACGTCGTCGCCGATCACCGTGTGCAGCGAGGCGCCCAAGCTGATCGCCAGCTGGCGGATCTTGCCCACCCGGGGCGCCGGTGCGCCGGAGATTCCGTCGCCGCCCAGCACATGCAGCACCAGCAGCTCGCCACCTGCCTTGGAGGCGATCCGGGAGGCGCGACGTACCAAGGTCTCTGACTCCGGGCCGCCGGTGACCGCGGCGACGATGCGTTCGCGGGCCTCCCAGGTCTCGGTGATCTTCTTGTCGGCACGGTATTTCGTCAGCGCCGCGTCGACCTGTCCAGCCAGCCACAGCAGCGCCAGTTCGCGCAGCGCGGTGAGCGTCTCGCCGCGGAAGTAGTTGGCCAGCGCTGCGTCGACCTTCTCCGGCGGATAGACGTTGCCGTGGGAGAGCCTGCGGCGCAGCGCTTCCGGGGCGACATCGATGAGTTCGATCTGAGCTGCCTGGCGCACGACCGCGTCGGGCACGGTGTCGTGCTGGATGGTGCCGGTGATCTTGGTGACGACGTCGCTGAGGCTCTCCAGCTGCTGCACGTTGACGGTGGAGATCACCGTGATCCCGGCGTCGAGCAACTCCTCGACGTCCTGCCAGCGCTTCGGGTTACGGCTGCCGGCGGCGTTGGTGTGCGCGAGATCGTCGACCAGGACCACCTCGGGCCGCCGCGCCAGCACCGCGGCGACGTCGAGTTCTGCGTCGGGGGTGCCGATCGTCTCGATGCCCCGCAACAGTTCGGCGGTCTTGCTGCGGCCGTGGGTTTCCACGGCGGCGGCCACCACGTCGGTGCCGCGCTCGACCCGCCGGTGGGCTTCGCCGAGCATCGCGTAGGTCTTGCCGACCCCGGGCGAGGCACCGAGGTAGATGCGGAGTTCCCCGCGCTGACTCACGACGCTCACCCGACCATCATCCCGGCAACCGCCGTTCTCAGCCAGCGGCGACCGGGCGTGCCATGACAGTGGGTTTGAATCCGTAGTGTGGATCGCTGAAACCGCGACCGCCGCGCGCTGCGGCCGCACCGGCGGCACCCATCCCGGCCGGCACCGCGGTCATCGACTGCCCTTCCTCGACCGCACCGGGAATCCACTCGGAGGTGATCAACGGCGCCGCACCGGATCCGCCCGGCAGTGCCCCCGGCCAGGTAGACGGCACCGACAGTCCCCCGACCGGGGCCGCCTGGGCCATGCCGGCCAGCACCGGCGCCCGGCCGGCGGCCGCAGAGCCGGCGGCGGCCGCGCCGGCCGGGGCGTCGACCGAATCCACCAGGACCGCTCCACCGGCGGCACCCACGCCGGGTGAGGCGATGGCGAGCGCGCTGGCGATGCCGGCGAACAGATGCCAAGACCCGGCGGTCACCGCGTAGGTGCTGTAGGTCTGGATTGCGTTCCAGATCCCGATGTTCTGCGTCGAATCGATGAAATTCGTCAGGAAATCGCCCGCCTGGGCCGGACCGGCCGCGGCGCTGAGCGGCGAGGACAGGGTCTGCATGGTGTTGGGCAGCCCCGAAACCAGCTGGGACAACCCGCTCTGGGCGCCTCCGCTCGATGCCTGCGCGACTGCGGCCGCCTGGCCCGCGGTACCGAGCGGGTTGCTGATCGGGTTGGGGGAGGACAGCGGCTGCAGGATTCCGGCGCTCGCCGACGAGCCTGCGTAGCCGTACATGGCGATGGCGTCCTGCGCCCACATCTCCGCGTACTGCGCCTCGGTGGCGGCGATCGCCGGGGTGTTGATGCCCAGGAAGTTCGAGGCGATCAGCGCCATCAGCTGCGCCCGGTTGGCGGCGATCACCGGGGGCGGCACCATCATCGCGAACGCCGCTTCGAATGCGGCTGCGGATGCGGTTGCCTGGGCGGCGGCCTGTTCGGCGGCGGCCGCGGTGGTGTTGAGCCAGTTGACATACGGCATCACGGCCGCGGCCATCGACGCCGAGGCCGGCCCCTGCCACTCCTCGCCGGTCAGTGCCGCGATCGCCGACTGGTAGGACGTCGCGGTCGTGGAAAGCTCCGCGCCGAGACTGTTCCACGCCGCGGCGGCCGCCATCATCGGTGCCGCACCGGCTCCGGCGTACATGCGGCCGGAGTTGATCTCCGGGGGTAACGCGCCAAAGTCCATGTTCGTCAATTCCGTTCGCTGGTAACCGATTGTCTGCCGTCAGCCCACCGGTGGGCGCGGCATCACCTTCGGCTTGATGCCGTAGCGCAGCCGGCCGCGGCTGCCCTGCTCGCTAGAGGACGCCGGCAGCCCGGCGGGCACGGCCGCCGTCGAGGCGCGGGGTGCGGCGGCTGCTGTGCTCTGGCCGGAGAGCGCCGCGGGCGTGGCCGCCGCCGGCGCGGGTTCGCCGGCCCAGGCCGGTGGCGTGGGCGCGCCGAGGGTCCGTGCCGCGGCCTGACCGGCGGTCGTGGTGACCGGTGCTGCGGCGGCGGCCGGCGCGGTCTGGCCGGTGAGACCGGCCGCGGGCATGTCGGGTGCGACTTGGTGAACCACCCCGGACGGGGAGGTGATGTAGCCCTTGCCCAGCCCGGTGAATTCCGAAGCGGCCGAGCCGATGGTGCCGGCCTGCATGGCGGCCAGGATGGAGCTGTTGCTGGCGATCCCGCCCAGCCCGAATGTCGGGTCAGCGGCCCCCGAGCCGGCGCCCAGTCCGGCGGTGGCCGTGCCTAGCCCGGCTGCGGCCGAGTTGGCCGTCTCGGTGCTGCCGTAGGAGTCGGCGCTGGTGCGCAAGGTGTTGACGAACATTTCCTGGATCGCCGCGGCCTGGGCGCTGATCTGCTGGTAGAGCTGCCCGTAGGCGGCGAACTGGGTCGCCTGCAAGACCGAGACCTCGTCGGTGCCCGCCGGGGCGATGCCGGTGGTGGGTGCGGCGGCCGCGGCGCTCTGCGCGGTCATCGCCGAGCCGATCGCCTGCAGGTTGCTGGCGGTCGCCGCCATCGCCTCGGGCTGGGTGGTCACGAAGGACATGACTTCTCCTGGTGGAAAACGGGCCGGCCTTCGGCCGAGTGCAGGGTCCACTGTTTCCGGCCGAGGGCCGGTTTGGGGAAGTCGTTTACGGGTTCTTAACGCCCCTGCCAGGATTCTTGACGGTTTATTCGCACAGGCCCTTCCCAGCGATTTGGGGGTCCGGCGCGGGCCCGACTGGACTCCACCGCCGCATCGGTGCTGGGCTGTTCGTCGATGACCTGGAAGTTCCGTCCAAGTCAGGTGAGGAATTCCTGGCAGTCATGTGGACCGGCGCCGCTTTTCGTGCTCGGCCGGCCGCCACCGGGTGCATGGCGATGTCCGGGAAACAAAACAACCGGCGCAGCCCCCTCCGCTGCGCCGGTTTGCTTTGTTGGGGCTTCGGTCAGGCCCAGCTGGAGCCGACCGAGGCGTCGGTGTTGGCCATGTTGTTGCCGGCGGTCTGCACCTTCTGACCG
>NZ_LZIN01000004.1 GCF_001667375.1 Mycolicibacter sinensis
CGCACCCCGCAGCAGGCCTACCTGAACCCGATTACCCAAGAAAACCCGCCAATTTCTTGACTCAAGACACGAATCCATCGAGCAGGATGGCCGCCCGCACACGTCAGCCGCCGCATTGTGGATAGCACCCACACTGGGGATAACCAGCTGGCGGTGATCAAGGCCACCGCGCGACTCGACGGCCTGTTGGCCGCACCGGAACTATCCTGCGTCGCCACGAGCGTTTGGTTCGTCCGGCCAAAGCCCCAAACGCTCCCCGGTTGCCTTCCGCATCCGGGCAAAACCATCACCACAGCCCAGTACCCGCAAAGCGGCTTCGGCCACCGTCCACGGACAGTCACCCGGACAGCTGCCGTCATCGGAGCGGCGGTTGATCACCGACTCCACCAAGCGGAACGGGAGGTCGTCGGCCTCGCCAGGGCCGTGGTGCTCGGCGATGACCGCGCGGGACAGCCCCCGGTAGTACGCCCGCAACTGAGCCCGACGCCAGCGGAACTCGGCGAAACGCTCGACGCGAAGTTCCGGAAGCAGATACAAGGTGCCCAGATTCCAGCGGCCGCCGCACAGTTGGGTGGCGTCGGCGACAACGAGCGTGTGCAGCCGGGGCGCCGCGGGGCCGCCTTCGGCCAACAGCTCGCCGGCCAACTGCAGCGAGATGTCCACGGTACCGGCCAGCAGCGCGTCGAGGATGTCGTCCTTCGCGGCGAAGTGGTGATACAGCGAGGCCTGCTGGATGCCGACGCTCTCGGCGATGCGCCGGGTGGAGGTGGCGGCATAGCCGATGGTGGTGAACAACTCCGCTGCCGCATCGAGGATCTCGTCGCGCGCGCTGTGGCCCGGGCGGCGAGAGGCCACCAGCCGGGGACGTCCGCGTCGATCGCTCTGCATGGCCCCCCGTCCCAGTATTTCTGTCGGGTGATAGATAATCATGTTACGGTGCCGGATGTCGAGAGGAGACACCCCGATGAGTACCGCCTCCACCGGCGGGGCCCGTTCACACGCCCGCGCGCAGGCGCACCAGGCCGAACTGCGGGTACCGGCGGTTCCCGACGACGTCGACCCGTCGACGCTGTTCTGGGCCGAGACCATCCCGGCGGACGGCTACGCCACCAAGGTGCTGGCCCGCGGCAGCCGGATCCGGCTGATCGACGCCGACGGCGGCGCCTGCGCGCATCTTCTGCTCTACCGCGCCGAAGCGCCCTGGGAGCGGCTCAACGTCGCCGACACGATGAAGGTGCCGTGGCAGGCCTACCTGGGCACCGGCCATCCGCTGCTCTCCGATCAGGGCCGCGTCCTGGCCACCGTCGTCGCCGACTCCTCGGGTCACCACGACCTGCTGTGCGGACCCGGCGCCACCGGCAGCCAACTGCTGCTGCTGGGCGCGATCAAGCACGGGATGAACATTCGCGACGTGGCGCCGTCGGTGGCGTTGTTCCGGGGTGTTCGGGTCGATCCGCCCAGCGGCGCAATGGAGTTCACCGGGTCGGCGGGGCCGGGGGCGGCAGTCGACCTGCTGATTCATCTGCCGGTGGTGCTGGTGGTAGCCAACGCCGCGCACCCGCTGGATCCCGACCCGCCCGCGACCGCGCTGGATGTGCTGGGGTGGAAAGCCGGCGAACAACTGAGCGCCCTGTCCAACCAAGACCCGGAATACCTGCGGGCGCTGGAGAACACCGAGGCGGTGGTGGCGGCATGGTGATCATCTCCGAGAATGTGGTGCCGGCCCGCGCGCCCTGGTCGGCGGTGGTGCGCGCCGGGGATCGGCTGCAGATCATCGACCTGCACGGCAACCAGGCGGTGGACTGCCTGCTCTATGACGCCAACGATCACACCCGCCGCTACAGCGCCCAGGCCACCGTCGCCGCCCAGCGCAACATCTTCGTGAGCACCGGTACGGCGCTGCGCAGTGCCGACGGCACCGCCCTGATGACCGTCGTCGCCGACGACGTCGGCAACCACGACACCATCGCCGGGGCCTGCTCGCAGGAGTCCAACACGCTGCGCTACGGCCACCACACCGCCCACCAGCATGCCTGCGTGGAGAACTTCCTGCTCGAAGGCGCCAAGCACGGGCTGGGCAAACGCGACATCGTCTCCAACATCAACTGGTTCATGAACGTCCCGGTCGAAGCCGACGGCACCCTGGGCATCGTCGACGGCATTTCGGCGCCCGGCAAAAGCGTGACGCTGCAGGCCGAGATCGACACCCTGGTGCTGGTGTCGAACTGCCCGCAGATCAACAACCCGTGCAATGGTTTTGACCCGACCCCGGTCCGCATGGTGATCACCCGACGATGATCGGCATCGAGGTGGTCCGCCCGGGCATGTTCACCACGGTGCAGGACTGGCCCGGGCGCGTCGGCTACTGGCATGTCGGAGTGCCGCCGTCCGGACCGATGGACGACCTGTCGTTTCGCCTCGGCAACCGGGTGCTGGGCAACGCCGAAGGCGCCGCCGGTCTGGAATGCACCAAATCCGGTCCCACTCTGCGCTTTTCGAGCCCGGCCTGGGTATGCGTCACCGGTGCGGGGGTGCCGGTCAGCGTGGACGGCGCCCCGGCGTCGCAGTGGCGGCCGGTGCGGGTACCCTCCGGCGGCCTACTGGAGATCGGGACCATTACCGGGCCCGGCATGCGCTGCTATCTGCTCGTCGAGGGCGGGCTATCGGAGCCGGAATACCTTGGCAGTGCTGCGACTTTCACCCAAGGCGCGTTCGGCGGGCACCACGGGCGGGCCCTGGGCGAAAAAGACCTACTCGGCGCGGCCGGCGGCCACGGCACCGCACCGGCGCTCACCCGGATACCCAGCCAGAGCCAGCCCAGTATCGGTCGGCACTGGGAACTGGCGGTGACCGAGGGCCCGCACGCCGCGCCGGAGTTTCTGACCCGCGCCGACATGGACACCCTGACGCGCACCGACTACACCGTCCACTTCAACTCCGACCGCACCGGCGTGCGGCTGGTCGGGCCGAAACCGCAGTGGGCACGTCATGACGGAGGAGACGCCGGCCTGCACCCATCGAACATTCATGACACCGCCTACACCGTTGGCGCACTGGACTTCACCGGCGACACCCCGATCCTGCTCGGGCCCGACGGCCCCAGCCTCGGCGGATTCGTCTGCCCGGTGACGGTGGTACGCGGCGACCGCTGGAAACTCGGCCAGCTGGCACCCGGCGACACCGTGCGGCTGGTGCCGATCCGGGCCGAGCACGCACCACCGGCTGCAGCGCTGAACGCGCAGCGGCGCGCGGCACTGCCCGTCGTGGTCTCGCGCTGCGGCGACGGCGACGACGGCGTGCTACAGCGCTACACCGGCCGTGACGGCACCCCCGTCACCCTGCGACGTGCCGGTGACGGCGGGATCTTACTCGAATACGGGCCGATGACACTGGATTTGGCGCTACGAGCGCGGGTGCAGGTGCTCTACGACCAAGTCCGGCAGCGGGGACTGCCCGGGCTGGCCGAACTGACGCCCGGTGTGCGATCCCTGCAGATCCAGTTCGACACCGAGTTGTCCTCGTGCGCCGAGGTGATCGAGCAAGTGGCCGCCCTCGATGACGCGCTTCCGCCGTGCGATGAGCTCGTCGTGCCGAGCCGCTCGGTGCGCCTGCCGCTGAGCTGGGACGACCCCGCCACCCATGAGGCCATTCGGCGCTATGAGTACGGCGTGCGGCCCGACGCGCCGTGGTGCCCGTCGAACATCGAATTCATCAGGCGCATCAACGGACTCGACGACGTCGCGCAGGTGTACGACATCGTGTTCGACGCGCACTACCTGGTGCTGGGTCTGGGCGACATCTACCTCGGCGCCCCGGTGGCCACCCCGCTGGACCCGCGCCACCGACTGGTCACCACCAAGTACAACCCGGCCCGCACCTGGACCCCGGAGAACGCCGTCGGGATCGGCGGCGCCTACCTGTGCATCTATGGCATCGAGGGACCCGGTGGCTACCAGTTCGTCGGGCGCACCACCCAGGTGTGGAATCACCGACACGCCACCGCAGGCCTGTTCGAACCCGAAACACCCTGGCTGCTGCGCTACTTCGACCGCATCAGCTTCTATCCGGTACCCGCCGAGGAGCTACTGGAGCTGCGCGCCGACACCGCGGCCGGACGCGGCCGGGTCGAGATCACCGACGGCGAGTTCGCATTGTCGGACTATCGCCGGTTCCTGGACGGCAACGCGGAGAGCATCGCCGGATTCCGCCGGCAACAAACGGCGGCGTTCGCCGCTGAACGCAGCGCCTGGCGCCAGGCCGGCGAAATCGGGGCCGCCGCGGGAAGCCCCTAGAGCACCACCGTTTCGTTGTCGACCCGGATCACCCGGTCCTGGCAGTGCCACTGCACCGCCCGCGACAACACCGCCCGCTCCACATCGGCGCCCAGTCGCACCAGATCGCTCACGCTGTGGGTGTGGTCGACGCGCACCACGTCCTGCTCGATGATCGGCCCCTCGTCGAGAACCTCGGTGACGTAATGCGCGGTGGCGCCGATCAGCTTGACGCCACGCTCCCGCGCTCGTTGATAGGGCGCCGCACCGACGAACGCCGGCAGGAAGGAGTGGTGGATGTTGATCAGCGGACAGGCAAGCGCCTCGATGAACTCACCGGTGATGATCTGCATGTAGCGCGCCAGCACCACCAGGTCGACGTTTCCGCAGAGCAGTTGCAGCTGACGCTGTTCGGCTTCGGCGCGGATCTCGCGGGTGGCGGGGATGTGGAAGAACGGCACCCCGAACGGCCGCACCTGTTCGGCCAGATCCGGATGATTGGAGATCACCATCGCCACCGTCATCTCCAGCTCGCCCCGTCGGTTGCGCCACAGCAGGTCCAGCAGGCAGTGGTCGGCCTTGGAGGCCATGATCGCCACCCGCTTGGGCTTGGCGGCTTCGGCGAACCGGTAGTGCATCGCGAACCGCTCGGCCACCGTGGCGCCGAACCGCTGCTGGAGCTCATCGATGGCGGCGGGTAGGCCGGGCAGGTGAAAGATCGCCCGCTGCACGAACGTCCCGTCTTCGGGGGCCGTCGAGTGCTGATCGAGCGAGATGATGTTGGCGCCGGCGTCGGCCAAAAAGGCGCTGACCGAGGCGATGATGCCGTGGCTGTCGGGACAGCGCAGCAGCAGCCGGCCGATGTCGGCCATCGGTTGAGCACCGGACCGGTGCGGATGGCCCTGCGGCGGCTGTGCCGGCGTCGGGGAACCCGCGGGCCCCCGAGCCTCCCCGGAACCGTTCGTCATGGCCGCCCTTCGCCGATCCGGAATATCAACGGGTCAGGCTACCGGTGAAGTGGACCAAAATCCGACACACCGGGCGGCTAACGCAGTCACATAGGTAACAGAGGGCACACTGGTAACAACAACGATGCCTGGAGGGTGCTGCCGTGTACCGAGTGTTCGAAGCCCTTGACGAACTGGGCTCCATTGTCGAAGAAGCCCGTGGCGTGCCGATGACGGCCGGCTGCGTGGTGCCCCGCGGCGACGTCCTGGAATTGATCGACGACATCCGGGATGCGATCCCCGGCGAGCTCGACGACGCCCAGGATGTGCTCGACGCCCGCGACTCGGTGCTCAACGAGGCCAAGGAGCACGCGGACTCGATGGTCAGCTCCGCCACCGCCGAATCCGACTCGCTGGTCAGCCATGCCCGGGCCGAAGCCGACCGGCTGCTGGCCGACGCCAAGGGGCAGGCCGACCGGATGGTGGCCGAGGCGCGCGGGCACAGCGAGCGGATGCTCGGCGATGCCCGCGAGGAAGCCGCCCGGCTGACCGCGACCGCCAAGCGTGAGTTCGAGACCGCCACCAGCCGTGCCCAGGCCGAATGCGACCGGCTGGTCGAGAACGGCAACGCCGCCTACGAGAAGGCGGTTCAGGAGGGCATCAAGGAACAGCAGCGGCTGGTTTCGCAGAACGAGGTGGTGACCTCGGCCCGCGCCGAGGCCACCCGGCTGATCGACTCGGCGCACGCCGAGGCCGACCGGATGCGCGGCGAATGCGACATCTACGTCGACGCCAAGCTGGCCGAGTTCGAGGACTTCCTCAACGGCACGCTCCGCTCGATCAATCGCGGCCGTCACCAACTGCGTACCGCCGCCGGCACTCACGACTACGCCACTCGCTGACCGGCGAGCGTGGTGATGCCCGCTGCGTAGAATCGCGGCATGGCGAGGCATCCGGACACAGGCGTGAAGAGCGGGCGGCGAAAGCTGCCGTCGCCGTTCGTGGTGAACGTCGCCCGGTTGGGCCGGCGTCCCGGCTCGATGATCGCGCTGCACGAGCAGCGCCGCAGCCCGCACCGCATCGGGCTGGACCTGGTGGCGATCCCCTCCGACACCGCCGTCGAGCTGGATCTGCGGGTGGAGTCGGTCTCCGAGGGCGTGCTGGTCACCGGCGCGGTGTCGGGGCCCACCGCGGGCGAATGTGCGCGCTGCCTGCAACCGCTGACCGGTGACATCGAGGTCGAGTTGACTGAGCTGTTCGCCTACCCGGACAGCACCACCGACGCCACCACCGACGACGACGAGATCGGCCGCGTCGTCGACGACGCCGTGGACCTCGAGCAGGCGATCGTCGACGCGGTCGGGCTGGCGCTGCCGCTGTCCCCGCTGTGTGACCCCGACTGCCCGGGCCTGTGCCCGGACTGCGGGATCGTCTTGGCCGACGCCGAACCGGGCCACCACCACGACAAGATCGACCCGCGCTGGGCCAAGCTCGCCGAAATGGCCGGGCCCCCGGGCACGCAGGTGACCGACGACGGTGACCGGTGAGCCGTCCCCGGCAGGCCGTGCTCGACGCACTCGGAGTGGATCTCTCCGACGACCTGCTCACGCTGGCGGTCACCCACCGCAGCTACGCCTACGAGAACGGCGGCCTGCCCACCAATGAGCGTCTCGAATTCCTTGGGGACGCCGTCCTCGGGCTGACCATCACCGACGAACTGTTCCACCGGCACCCCGACCGGCCCGAGGGCGACCTGGCCAAACTGCGCTCCAGCGTGGTCAACACCGCCGCGCTGGCCGCTGTGGCGCGGCGGCTGACCGACGACGGCCTGGGCGCCCACCTGCTGCTCGGCCGCGGGGAGATCAACACCGGCGGGCCCGACAAGGCCAGCATCCTGGCCGACGGGATGGAGTCGCTGCTGGGCGCGGTGTACCTGCAGCACGGCATCGACACCGCGCGGGCGGTGATCCTGCGGCTGTTCGGGCCGCTGCTGGACACCGCGGCCACCCTGGGGGCGGGCCTGGACTGGAAGACCAGCCTGCAGGAGCTGACCGCGGCCCGCGGCCTCGGCGTGCCCGGCTACCAGGTCAGCTCGACCGGACCGGACCACGACCGGGAGTTCACCGCCGTCGTCGTTGTGTCCGGCACCGAATACGGCACCGGTGTCGGACGGTCGAAGAAAGAAGCCGAACAAAAGGCGGCGGCGGCGGCCTGGACGGCGCTGGACGCCTCGGACACCCCGGCCGCCGGCACGCCCGGGTAGCGATGCCGGAGCTTCCCGAGGTCGAGGTGGTGCGCCGCGGCCTGCATACCCACCTGGTGGGCCGCACCATGACCGGTGTCCGGGTCCATCACCCGCGCGCGGTGCGCCGCCACGAGGCCGGCCCCGCCGACCTGACCGGCCGGCTGCTCGGTGCCCGCATCACCGGCACCGACCGCCGCGGCAAGTATCTGTGGCTGCTGCTCAGTACCGACGAGGCGCTGGTGGTGCACCTGGGCATGAGCGGACAGATGCTGCTGGGGGAGCTGCCCGACACCAAACACCTGCGGATCGCCGCGGTGCTCGACGACGGCACGAAGGTCAGCTTCGTCGACCAGCGGACGTTCGGCGGCTGGCAGCTCACCGACCTGGTCACCGTCGCTGGCAGCAGGGTCCCGCTGCCGGTGGCGCACCTGGCCCGCGACCCGCTGGACCCGCGCTTTGACGCCGAATCGGTGGTGAATGTGCTGCGGCGCAAGCATTCCGAGATCAAACGTCAACTGCTCGACCAGACCGTGATCTCCGGGATCGGAAACATCTACGCCGACGAGGCGCTGTGGCGGGCCGGCATCCGCGGCACCCGGATGGCCGACACGCTGTCCCGCCCGCGATTGCGGGCACTGCTGGAGGCCGCCGCGGCGGTGATGGGTGACGCGCTGGCCGCCGGGGGCACCTCGTTCGATTCGCTGTATGTCAACGTCAACGGCGAGTCCGGCTACTTCAGCCGGTCGCTGGACGCCTACGGCCGCGAAGACGAGCCGTGTCGGCGCTGCGGCACCGCGATCCGCCGGGCGAAGTTCATGAACCGCTCGTCGTACTACTGCCCGAAATGCCAGCGCTGACTCGCGCCAGGGAGGAGTTCACTCGAAGATGTCGCGGTACACCCGCCCCGCGGGCAGTGTCGGATCGACGAACCACTCCCGGCCGAACATCAGCCCGGCAACTTGCGGAGGAAGCCGCATCAACACCGCGAACAGGCGTGCCGCCGCGCCGGTGGTGCCGATCTGCGAACGGTGCGCGGCGAGCGCGTCGCGCTTCTGCCGGGCGAACCGAAAGACGTTGATCCGGTGGGTGATCGATGAGCTAGGTGCGTATGCAGCGCGAAGCACGTCACGCCCGTAGGGTGCCGGCAACCGCAACAGCCGAGCGGCATTGGCGACTCGGATCAACATCTCCCGGGGCATGGTCGCCTCCAACACCCGCGGGGTGCCCGCGAGTTCGGCGGCGCGCTTGCCGACGTGATGCACCTGCACGTGGTCACGATGCCCGTAGCCGCCGTTGGCCTGGTAGCTCAACAGCAGGTCCGCTTCCTCCTCGCGCAGAATGGCGGCCAGCCGCTGGGCCGCCTCCTCGGTGTCTGCACGGGCGAATCGGACCCGGCCCGGCGGGTCGGGATAGAACTCCGTGCCGAACCCGCTGTCGGCGTACCCGAGGCATTCGACCCGCTTCGCGCCGAGAGTCCGTGCACTGTTGCGTAATTCGCTGACCCGGTCGACGTCGTCGTTGCGCACGCGTCCATCGGTCGCTGCCACCACCACCACGCGATGCCCGCCGGCGGCCGCGCGTGCCAGGGTCCCGCCGGTCAGCACCACCTCGTCGTCCGGATGAGCATGGAACGCGACGACGGTGGCCATGAACGATCAGTATGCTCGGCGCGCATCCTCACCGCTGCAGCGGGTCAAGGGTGATCAGGAGGCGAACGAGTTCGGCCTGGCGATGCACACCGGTTTTGTCGAACACATGCCGCAGGTGGGTCTTCACGGTATTCGGCGACACGGACAACGCCTCGGCGATCGGAGCCAAGCCCTCGCCCCGCGTCACCAACAGGGCTACCTGCGCCTCGCTTTGCGTCAGCCCGTAGAGGCGCCGCAGCAGCATAGCCGGAGGTTCCGGCTGCCGCTCGGGATCGACGATGATGACCATCGCCCGCCCGTCCTGCGCCGCAACGGGATTCGGCTCGATCGGCAGCACATGCAGAATATAGGGCCGCCGGCCCGAGGCCCGCGCACACAGAAATGAGCCACCCCAGATATCGCAGCCGTCCAGATCCGATGCGCGGCCGATGCTGCGTTCCAACTCCGCGTCGGCGCAGCGGGCCTCAGCCTTGATGCAGCCGTTGTCGATCCGTAAACCGTCACCTGCGCACAGCACTCGCTCCGCGGCAGAGTTGACGTACACCGCCCTGCGCCCTTCGACGATGACGATCCCGTGGCTGACGGCCTCACTGGCCCGGGCGAGGTCGCCGCTGCGGTGATCGAGGTCCTCGAGGCGGCCCTGCATACGCAGCGCCTGCTGCAGATGGGTGCTGAGACAGTCGATCAGTGCGAGGTGCTCCGGACTGTCGAACCGATCCGATCTCTTCACACTCGCGATGGCCAGGCTGGTGACCGCCGGCCCGTTGGTGAGGCGCACGAAGAGCCCGTCGTCCAGCCCGTTCGGGCGCGCCCAATCGGTCTGAAATTCACAATGCTGGTAGGGCCACATCAGTTCTGCGCCCGTTCGCACTGCCCCGACCGGGCCCGCCTCGACCGCGCAGAGCACGTGATCCAACCGGTCGTAATGCGCCGCGTAGGCCTGCGCCGCGGACGGCGGCATCTGAGCGTGCTTGATGATGCGCGAGCCGTTGTCGCTGAACACCAGCGAAGCGGTGTGCGCGTCGAAGGCGCGGGCGATCGCGGCCATGGAGGCATTCCATTGCTCCGGTGCCAGCACCGCGGAGTAAATACCAGCGATCAGTTGTGAGAATTCATCGACCGCGAACATCGCCTGCCCCGAATTCCCCGATCGGACTGCACATCCCACACATCCGCATCTCCCGGTTGCGAAGCGCTAGGAAGACCGCTGTCTTCTTGCCGCAAAAGTGTACTCGGATCTCATCCATTGGGATGAGGCAATTTCGGGGTCGCAGTGCTTGCCTGAAGATGTGTTCGCCGGTGGTTTACGGACACGAAAATATCACTGCCGCAAGGAGGTGACGGCCATGGCGCAATTGGCCCTCAACCCCGGGGTGGCGTCTGCCTACGGCGCCGCCGCACACCATGTGCAACAGCGCGGCCATGAGGCTGCCGCAACATTGTTCGTCGCGATGGGCCGTATCCGCAGATTGCTCGAACCGGGAGATCCTGTCCCGCGATTCGAGTCGGTCTGCATGGAAAACGCGCGGATGTCGCGGGAGATGTACCGGCTGTGACGACGAAAGTCGGCCGGGGCAAGGGAAATTCCCAGGAAAGGAATCGAAGGATGTCTGAGCAGAACATCGAACTGGTCCGGAGCGGTTATCAGGCGTTCGCCAGCGGCGACAACGAAGCCTTGATGGCGCTCTTCGATGACGACATCGAATGGGTGCAACCGGGTGAGAGTGCGGTCAGCGGAACCTACCGGGGCAAAACGGAACTCGGCCAGTTCCTGGCGGGTTTGGCCACCAAGGAGCCGATCATCGCTCCGCATCGTTTCCTGGCAGACGGCGACACGGTCGTGGTGCTCAGTGAAGCCTCGGTCGGTGGCGAACGTGCGCACAGCGCCGAGGTTTACACCATCCGCAATGGCAAGACGCTGCGGGTCGAGGTGTACGGCGACACCGCCATGATGGAACGCCAGTACGGCCGAAAGAACGTCGCGGCCGTCTGATCGGCCGCCGGCGTAGCGAGGCGCCGGGTTGGCGGTAAAAATGTCCCCATGACGCAATTGTGGGTGGAACGAACCGGAACCCGGCGCTACACCGGCCGCAGTTCCCGGGGCGCGCAGGTGCTGGTCGGCAGCGAAGACGTGGACGGCGTCTTCACCCCCGGCGAACTGCTGAAGATCGCCTTGGCGGCGTGCAGCGGCATGTCCAGCGACGCCCCGCTGGCGCGCCGGCTCGGCGACGACTACCCGGCGACGATTCAGGTCTGCGGTCCAGCCGACCGGGACCAGGAGCGCTACCCGCTGCTGGCGGAGACCCTGGAGCTGGACCTGTCGGCTCTGGACGACTCCGAAAAGCAGCGGCTGCTGACCGTCGTGCGCCGCGCCGTCGATCAGGTCTGCACCGTGGGCCGCACGCTGCAATCCGGCACCGAGGTGCGCTTCGAGGTCGCCGATCGTGGCCGGCCCTGACGCCCGGCTCAGCGCCTGGGTCCACGGCACGGTCCAGGGGGTGGGCTTTCGGTGGTGGACGCGGTCGCGCGCGCTGGAGCTGGGGCTGACCGGTTACGCCGCCAACCGCCCCGACGGGCGGGTGCACGTCGTGGCCCAGGGGCCACGCGAGAACTGCCAACGCCTGCTGGAGCTGCTGCAGGGCGGCTCGGCTCCGGGCCGGGTGGAGACCGTGGTTGCCGACTGGGTGGTCGCCACCGAGCCGATCGACGGATTCAGCGAACGTTAGACCGGTAGTCTCACACCCCGTGCACCTCAAGAGTCTGACGCTGAAGGGCTTCAAGTCCTTCGCCGCGCCGACGACTCTGCGGTTCGAGCCGGGCATCACCGCGGTGGTCGGGCCCAACGGGTCCGGGAAATCCAACGTGGTCGACGCGCTGGCCTGGGTGATGGGCGAACACAGCGCCAAGACGCTGCGCGGCGGCAAGATGGAAGACGTCATCTTCGCCGGCACCTCCTCACGTGCCCCATTGGGCCGCGCCGAGGTCACCGTCACCATCGACAACTCCGACAACGCCCTGCCGATCGAGTACGCCGAGGTGTCGATCACTCGCCGGATGTTCCGCGACGGCGCCAGCGAGTACGAGATCAACGGCGCGAGCTGCCGGCTGATGGATGTCCAGGAGCTGCTGAGCGACTCGGGGATCGGGCGTGAGATGCACGTCATCGTCGGTCAGGGCCGGCTGTCGCAGATCCTGGAATCGCGGCCCGAAGACCGCCGGGCGTTCATCGAAGAGGCCGCCGGGGTGCTCAAGCACCGCAAGCGCAAGGAAAAGGCGGTCCGCAAGCTCGACGCGATGGGGGCCAACCTGGCCCGGCTGACCGACCTGACCACCGAGCTGCGCCGTCAGCTCAAACCGTTGGGCCGTCAGGCCGAGGTCGCGCGCCGGGCCGCCACCATCCAGGCCGACCTGCGGGACGCCCGGCTGCGGCTGACGGCCGACGACCTCGTCACCCGGCAGACCGAGTTCGCCGGAACCACTGACGCCGAGGCGACGCTGCGCCGCGAACACGACCAGATCACCGAGCGGCTGACGGCGGCCGCCGACGAGCTGACCGCGCACGAGTCCGCGGTCGCCACCTTGACTCAGCGCGCTGAGGCCGCCCAGCAGACCTGGTTCTCGCTCTCCGCGCTGGCCGAGCGGGTCAGCGCCACCGTGCGCATCGCCAGCGACCGCGCCCAGCATCTCGACGAGGACCCGATCACCACCGGTGGCGTCGACCCGGACGCGCTGGAGGCCGAGGCCGAGCAGGTGGCCGCCGCCGAGCAGCAGCTGCTGGCCGAACTGACCGAGGCCGGCACCCGGCTGCAGGCCGCCCGTGCCGAGTTGGCCGAACGCGAACGGCGCAGCACCGAGGCCGAGAAGGCACACTTGGCCGCGGTGCGCGCCGAAGCCGACCGCCGCGAGGGCCTGGCCCGGCTGACCGGACAGGTGGAGACGATCCGGGCGCGCGTGGAGTCGATCGACGCCCACGTGGCGCAGCTCTCGGCGCGCATCGAGGAAGCCGCCGCGCGCGCCCAGGCCGCACAGGCAGAGTTCGAAACGGTGCAGAGCCGGGTCGGCGAACTCGATCAAGGCGAGGTCGGACTCGACGAACAGCATGAGCGGACGGTGGCCGCGTTGCGGCTGGCCGATGAGCGGGTCGCCGAGCTGCAGGCCGCCGAGCGGGGCGCCGAACGGCAGGTGGCCTCCCTGCGCGCCCGTATCGATGCGTTGTCGATGGGACTGGAACGCCGCGACGGCGCCGCCTGGTTGGCCCAGAACCACAGCGGGTCTGGGCTGTTCGGGTCGATCGCCACGCTGGTCAAGGTGCGCTCGGGCTACGAGGCGGCGCTGGCCGCGGTGCTCGGCTCGGCCGCCGACGCGCTGGCCGCCGAGAACGCCGGTGCGGCGCGCACGGCGCTGAACGCGCTGAAGAGTGCCGACGGTGGGCGGGCCGCGATCGTGCTGGGGGACTGGCCGCTGTCGCCGCCGGTGGAACAGACCGGCCTGCCCGACGGGGCGCAGTGGGCGCTGGAGTTGATCGAGGCCCCCGACCGGCTGCGCGGCGCGATGACCGCGATGTTGTCGTCGGTGGTGGTGGTGCCCGATCTGCCCGCGGCCCTGGATCTGGTGGCCGCCCGCCCCGGCGTGCGTGCGGTGACCGTCGACGGCGACCTGGTCGGGGCGGGCTGGGTCAGTGGCGGTTCGGACCGCAAGCCCTCGATGCTGGAGATCAACAGCGAGATCGACAAGGCGCGCGGCGAGCTGGCCGGCGCCGAAACACAGGTCGGACAGCTCAGTGCGGCCCTGTCGGGCGCGTTGGCAGAGCAGGCCGCCCGCCAGGACGCCACCGAGCAGGCGCTGGCCGCGCTCAACGAATCCGACGCCGCGATCGCCGCCACCCACGAGCGGCTGGGCCGGCTGGGCCAGGAGGCCCGCGCGGCCGAGACCGAGTGGCGCCGCCGGCTGCGGGAACGCGACGAGTTGGAGTCCGGCCGGGCGCAGGCCGTCACCGAGCTCAGCGAGATCGAGGCCCGGCTGCGCAACGCCGAGCAGGACCAGCCGACCGCCGCTGCCGAGCCGGTGGACCGGGAGCAGATCGCGGCCGCCGCCGAGGCGGCCCGCAGCGTCGAGGTGGAGGCCCGGCTGGCGGTGCGCACCGCCGAGGAACGCGCCAATGCCGTTCGGGGCAAGGCGGATTCGCTGCGCCGGGCCGCCGCCGCCGAACGCGAGGCGCGGGTGCGCGCCGAACAGGCCCGCGCGGCCCGTGCGCTCGCAGCGACCACGGCGGCCGCGGTGGCCGAGGCCGGGACGGAGCTGGCCCGGCGTTTGCAGCTGGTGGTGGCGGCGGCGGCGCGGATCCGAGACGGGCTGGCCGGCGAACGCCAGCAGCGGGCCGCCGCGATGGCCGCGGTCCGCGAGGAGGTGAACTCGCTGAGCACCCGGATCACCGCACTCACCGAGTCGCTGCACCGCGACGAAGTCGCCAAGGCGCAGGCAGCGCTGCGCATCGAGCAACTCGAGCAGACGGTGCTCGAACAGTTCGGGATGGGCTCGGCGGACCTGATCGCCGAATACGGGCCGGACGTTCCGTTACCGCCGACCGAGCTGGAAATCGCCGAATTCGAGCAGGCCCGCGAACGTGGCGAGCAGGTGACCGCGCCCGCCCCGATGCCCTTCGACCGGCCCACCCAGGAGCGCCGGGCCAAGCGCGCCGAACGCGAACTTGCCGAATTGGGCCGGGTCAATCCGCTGGCGCTGGAAGAGTTCGCTGCCCTCGAAGAGCGCTACAACTTCCTGTCCACCCAGCTGGAGGACGTCAAGGCGGCCCGCAAGGATCTGCTCGACGTGGTCTCAGACGTCGACGCGCGCATCCTGCAGGTGTTCACCGACGCCTACGCCGATGTGGAACGCGAATTCACCGAGGTGTTCGCGGCGCTGTTCCCCGGCGGCGAGGGCCGGCTGCTGTTGACCGACCCGTCCGACATGCTGACCACCGGCGTCGACGTCGAAGCCCGTCCACCCGGCAAGAAGGTCAAGCGGCTGTCCCTGCTGTCCGGCGGTGAGAAGTCGCTGACCGCGATCGCCATGCTGGTCGCGATCTTTCGGGCCCGACCGTCGCCGTTCTACATCATGGACGAGGTCGAGGCAGCGCTCGACGACACCAACCTGCGCCGGCTGCTGGCGCTGTTCGAGATGCTGCGGGCCCGCTCGCAGCTGATCGTGATCACCCACCAGAAGCCGACGATGGAGGTCGCCGACGCGCTGTACGGGGTGACCATGCAGGGCGACGGGATCACCGCGGTGATCTCCCAGCGGATCCGCGGCGAAGAGCTGGTGTCCAGCCAGGGCTAGCTGGTCAAGTCGGCCAGGGTGAAATTCATCTCGGCAGGCTCGTGCACCTGAACTCTGCCCTCGTGGAGTACGACCAAGGGCCGGTACAGCTCGCCGTCGAGGCGGTAGGCCAGAAACCATGCGGGTGCCTCGGCGTCGACGATCCAGTAGTGCTCAATGCCGGCTTTGGCGTACTCGTGCAGCTTCATGACGGTATCCATCCGGCGCGAGCCGGGTGAGACGATCTCGACGACGAGCACCACATCCGCTGCCGGAAGCCGAACGGTACGTCCGTCGACGCCGTCACTACGGATCACTACGATGTCCGGGTCGCGGACACTGGGCGGAAATGTGGCGCTGGTCGTCACCTCCATTTCGGCTAGCGCCTCCAGCCTGTCGGGCAGGTGATCTTGCAGGAGGCGGGTGAGCTGTCGTGAAATGCGCTGATGGGTGACTTGCGGCCGCGGCGACATGATGAGGGTTCCCTCGCTGAGCTCCCACCGTCGCTCGTGGGCGATTTCCAGGGCGTCCCACTGCTCCAGGGTGATCAAGCCATACGGCAGATCGGCCAGCTCAGACATGGTGCACCTCCTCCCGATGGGAGCTCGAGTAGTTGCAGATTACGCCGGAAGGCGTGTTGACCGCAGTCTGCCGGGCCCCACCGACAAGCCCTGCCCACCACGGCCCTGAAACAATGGCGGGGTGTCTGAAGGTCTCTGGATCGCCATCGCGGTCGCCGCCGCACTCGTCGTCATCGCCGCACTGATCTTCGGCCTGGTGCGCCATCGCCGGCGGCGCATCAGCTTGTCCGCGCCCCAGCGTGAGAGCCTGGACCGCTCGGGCGGCTACGCTGCTTCGTCGGGCATCACGTTCAGCCGGACCGATGAGGCACCAGTCATCGGCGACGACGCGACCGTGCCGCGGGACGCGCCCCGGCGCACCATTACCAATGTCGAACTGCCCGAAGTGGCCCCCGAGGCGCCCCCGGAAGCGCCCGCCGAGCCCCCGGTGGCGCCCGCCGAAGCCGTCGAACCGGACATCGAGCCGGTGGACGGCCGGATGCAGCGCCTGCGCGGCCGGTTGGCCAAGTCGCAGAACGCGTTTGGCCGCAGCATGCTCGGGCTGCTCGGCGGCGGAGACCTGGATGAGGACTCCTGGCAGGACGTCGAAGACACCCTGCTGCTGTCCGACCTGGGGCCCACCGTCACCGAATCGGTGGTCGCGCAGCTGCGCGAACGGCTGGCCGGCGGGCAGGTGCGTACCGAAGCCGACGCCCGCGCGGTGCTGCGCGAGGTGCTCATCGGCGAACTGCACCCCGACCTGGACCGCTCCATCCGGGCGCTGCCGCACGCCGAGCACCCGTCGGTGCTGCTGGTGGTCGGCGTCAACGGCACCGGCAAGACCACCACGGTCGGAAAACTGGCCCGGGTGCTGGTGGCCGACGGCCGGCGGGTGGTGCTGGGCGCGGCCGACACCTTCCGGGCCGCTGCGGCCGACCAGCTGCAGATCTGGGCGGCGCGGGTCGGTGCGGAGGTGGTCCGCGGCCCCGAGGGAGCCGATCCGGCCTCGGTCGCGTTCGATGCCGTCGACAAGGGCGTCGTGGCCGGTGCCGACGTGGTGGTCATCGACACCGCCGGCCGGTTGCACACCAAGACCGGCTTGATGGACGAGCTCGGCAAGGTCAAGCGGGTGGTGACCCGCCGTGCTGCGGTCGACGAGGTGCTGCTGGTGCTCGATGCCACCATCGGGCAGAACGGCCTGGCGCAGGCTCGGGTGTTCGCGGACGTCGTCGATATCACCGGGGTGGTGCTGACCAAACTGGACGGCACGGCCAAGGGCGGCATCGTGTTCCGGGTGCAGCAGGAGCTGGGGGTGCCGGTCAAGCTGGTGGGGCTCGGCGAGGGCCCCGACGACCTGGCTCCATTCGAGCCGGCGGCCTTCGTCGACGCTTTGCTCGGCTGAGCGATCCCGCGCCGATCGTGACCACCCTGTTACCAGGGTCGGCCGCTACGGTAATTTTTCCCTATGCTCCCCTCAGCATTTGGTGCCCTCGCGCGCCGTCTCGCCCCCCTTTTGACTGTTGCGGCCCTCGTCGGCGCCGCTCCGGCCTTCGCCGACGGGGACAACCCGCTGGCCGGCATGCCCTTCTACGTCGATCCCATCTCCAAGGCGATGCATGCCGCCAATGCCCAGCCCGACAGCGCCGAGCTGGCCCGAGTCGCCAACACGCCGCAGGCGTACTGGCTCGACCAGGCGTTCGGGCCCGGTGCGGTCGGCGCAACCGTGGCCCGGCACACCGGGGCGGCGGCCGCGGCCGGTGCCATGCCGGTGCTGGTGCTCTACGCCATCCCGCACCGTGACTGCGGCAGCTACGCAGCCGGGGGTTTTTCCTCCGGCGCGTCCTATCGCGCCTGGGTCGACAGCGTCGCCGACGGGATCGGCGGCAACCCGGCCGCGATCATCCTCGAGCCCGACGCGCTCGCGATGGCCGACTGCCTCTCCGGTGATGCGCGCCAGGAGCGCTTCGACCTGATCAGCTACGCCGTGGATACGTTGGGCCGCAACCCGGCCACCGCGGTCTACGTCGACGCCGGGCACTCGCGTTGGGTGAACGCCGGCGAAATGGCCAACCGGCTCAACCAGGCCGGGGTGGGGCGCGCCCGCGGTTTCTCCCTCAACAGCACGAACTACTTCACCACCGAAGAGCAGATCGGTTACGGCGAAGAGATTTCCGGGATGACCGGCGGCAAGCACTACGTGATCGACACCTCGCGCAACGGTGCCGGCCCCGCCGAGGGCGACCCGTACGGCTGGTGCAACCCCAGCGGCCGGGCGCTGGGTGCGGCGCCGACGACCGACACCGCGGGCGCGCACGCCGATGCCTACCTGTGGGTCAAGCGGGTAGGGGAGTCCGACGGCAGTTGCGGCTCCGGCGAACCCGCCGCGGGACACTTCGTCAGCGACTACGCGATCAACCTGGCGCGTAACGCGGGATAGCCGTCCGCGCCGGCACGGTTCCCGTCGGGTAAACCAGAAGCCATGAGCGCACTTGCCGAAGAACTCCGGTGGACCGATGCCACCGCCCAGGCGGCGTTGGTGGCCCACGGTGAGGTCACGCCGACCGAGCTCCTGGACGCCGCGATCGAGCGGATCGAGCGCTCGAACCCGGCGTTGAACGCAGTGGTCATGGAGTGGTTCGACCATGCCCGGTCGGTTGCCGCCGGCACCGAGCTGCCTCGGGGACCGTTTCGCGGGGTTCCGTTCCTGCTCAAGGACCTCTACGCCGACTTCGCCGGGCAGACGCTGTCCAATGGCAACGCCGCTCTGAAAGCAGCCGGCAGACTCGCCAGTTCGGACAGCACCCTGGTCGCTCGGTTCAAGGCGGCCGGGCTGGTCATCGCCGGGCGGACCAACAGCCCGGAGTTGGGCAGCCTGCCCACCACCCAGCCACTGGCGTGGGGACCGACCCGCAACCCGTGGGCGCCGGAGCGGACGCCGGGCGGGTCCAGCGGCGGGGCGGCGGTCGCGGTGGCCACCGGAATGGTGCCGTTCGCGCACGCCTCCGACGGGGGCGGCAGTATCCGCATCCCGGCCTCGTGCTGCGGGATCGTGGGTCTCAAGCCGAGCCAAGGCCGGATCACGGTCGGTCCGGTCCGGGCCGAGGCGGGGCTGGGGGTGGAACTGTGCGTCAGCCGTTCCGTACGTGACACCGCCGGGCTGCTCGACGCGGTGCGCGGTCCCGGTGTGGGGGACACCGTCATCGCGCCCGAGCCGCAACGCAGCTATGTCGAGGAAGTCGGTGCCGACCCGGGACGGCTGCGAATCGGATTCCTCGATGCGCATCCGCGCGGCGACTTTCTGCACGAGGACTGCCGATCGGCGGTCCGGGCGGCGGCGTCGATGCTGGAGGGCCTCGGGCACATCGTCGAACCGGCCTGGCCGTCCTGTCTTGCCGACAGCGCGCTGGTGCACCGGTTCATGGCACTGTGGGCGACGCAGATGGCGCTGGCCGCCCGCGGTATCGGCGCCACTCTCGGACGCGAGGTGACCGCAGCGGACATGGAGCCGGTGAACTGGGCGCTGGTCGAGCAGGCGCAGCGGTTGACCGCCGTCGACTACGCCGCCGCGCAGGCGGCGGGCTGGACCTTTCGGCGCGCATTGCAGCAGTGGTGGGCGGACGGCTGGGATCTGCTGCTGACACCGACGGTCGCCGAGCCGCCACCACTGCTGAGCGAGTTCGAGAACGATCCCGCGCTTCCGACCGCCCCGCAGCGGCGGGCCGGCCGGTTCGCCGCGTTCACGCCGCCGTTCAACATGAGCGGACAGCCCGCGATCAGCCTTCCGCTGTACCGCAACGCCGATGGACTGCCGATCGGCGTCCAGCTCGCCGCCGACTACGCCCGCGAGGACATCCTGATTCGTGTTGCCTCGCAGCTGGAATCAGCGCACCCGTGGTCGGCGGCGCATCCGCCGATAGCCGGTTGAGCGCGCGAAACCTACTACTACCTACTTCGGGGGCATCCGGATGCCGCCGTCCACCCGGACGACCTCGGCGTTCATGTAGGAGTTGGTGAGCAGCTCGACCACCATCGACGCGAGCTCCTCAGGCTTGCCGAGCCGGTGCGGAAACAGCACGGACTCACCGAGCTTGGCCTTGAACGCCTCCGAGGCCTCGCCCTCGCCGTAGATCGGGGTGTCGATCAGGCCCGGCGCGACGGTGTTCACCCGGATACCGACCGCGGACAGGTCGCGGGCCACCGGCAGGGTCATGCCCACGACGCCACCCTTGGACGACGAGTAGGCGGCCTGGCCGATCTGGCCGTCGAAGGCCGCGACGCTGGTCATGTTGACGATCGCGCCCCGCTCGCCGGTGTCGGTGAGCTCGTTGCGGCCCATCGCGGTGGCCGCGATCCGGATGCAGTCGAAGGTGCCGACCAGGTTGATGTCCAGCACCTTCTTGTACGCATCCAGGCTGTGTGCCGAGGAGAATTCGCCGTCTTTGCCGATGGTGCGCTGGGCCCAGCCGATGCCGGCCGAGTTCACCAGTGCCCGCAGCGGGCCGAGGTCCGCGGCGGTGTTGACGGCGTCGATGATCTGCTCGGTGCTGGTCACGTCCACCGGCACGAACACCCCGCCGATCTCGTGGGCCAGCGCCGTACCTTTGTCCGCCTGCAGGTCGGCCACGACGACCCGGGCGCCCTTGTCGGCCAACTGGCGGGCAGTTGCCGCACCGATTCCTGATGCGCCACCGGTAACGATCGCGCTTGCTCCAGTTATATCCACGGCAGACACTTTACGCGGACGCCTTTCCGGCCCGGGTTTCGGTCGAGGGAATTGGCCGACATTATCACTACGTCCAATAACCGAAGTTATGTCAGCCTGGCTGGCGTTCGGCGGAACGACTGACTAAAACTGTTGCGGGTGGTCTAATTTCGATCAGGTAACGGTTCGATCGCAGGGTCAGTGGGTTGGGAGTTTTCATGGGAGAACTGGTTGCGATGTCGCGTGCGGGGGGAGCGGCTGCGCCCCGCCGTAGGCGCGTAGTCGTCGCTGCCGTAAGCGTTTTCGCCGTGTTCGCCGGCATGGTCGGCGCGTTGCCGCTGACTGCGCGGTCGTCCGCTGCTTTGCCGCCGGCGGTGCAGTTGACCGGCGGGGGTACCGCATTCGTTATGGGCGGCAGCGGTATTCCATTGCCGTCGGACGGATATGTGAACACCGCCGACCTGTTCTATTTGCAGCCGCACGGCTTCACCGGCACCGCGCAATCACTGTTCACGCCCCAGTTGTACTTCCCGGGAAACGTCTCGGAAGTCCAAGGCGCCCAGATCCTGGCCGAGGCGATCAACAAGGAGATCGCCACCGGGCAGGTGAACGCCGACAACCCGGTGTATGTGTTCGGTTACTCCCAGAGTGCGGCGATGTCGTCGATGACGATGGAGCAGCTCTACCACCAGGGGGTGCCGGCTGAGGACGTCCACTTCGTGCTGGTCGGCAACGCCGCCAACCCCAATGGTGGCATCGTCGAAATGCTCAACCTCTGGGATGGCGACGTCAGTTTCTGGAACGGATTGATGCTCGGTCACCCGACTCCGGACTACTTCACCACCGACGTCTACACCCTGGAATACGACGGCTACGCCGACTTTCCCCGGTATCCGCTGAACCTGCTGTCGACTCTCAATGCCATAGCCGGCATGTTCACCCAGCACATCGCATATTTGGGCCTGAGCCACGACGACATCGCCAACGCAATTCAGTTGGACACCACCGACCCGGACAGTCTCACCAACTACTACATGATTCCCAGCGAGCACCTGCCGCTGCTCGAGCTGTTGCGGCTCAACCCGGTCTGGGGTGCCCCTCTGGCTGCGCTGCTGGAACCGAGCATGCGCATCCTGGTGAACCTGGGATACGGCAGCCTCACCGAAGGCTGGAACCAGGGCCCGGCCAACGTGCCCACCACCATCAGCTGGGACCTGTTGCCGAGCAACATCAGCTGGGGCGACATCAACGCCGCCCTGGCCAACGCCTGGACTCAAGGGATCCAGGACGCGTTCAAGGAACTGCAGAATCTGAACACCTATCTCCCCGGGGGATTCCTTGGCGACGACCTGTTCTCGTCGATCTTGACCGCGGCGCAGCGCGTCTACTTCGACATCCAGGACACCGGTTGGTGGTTGGGCGGTTCGGCTGCGGCCACCGACCCTGCGGACGGTTCGGACCTCGCGAGCTCCCTCGGGTCTCTCGTGGACGGCAACTCCGACGCATCCTGGATCGCCGACCTGCTCGGCCTGGACACGATCGCCCCCGCCTAAACCGGCTTCGGCCGGTGGGCACAGCCCAGTCGCAGAAAGGTCAATTGACAATGAATCGTCGTCATCGTCGCAGCTCCGGTGGGCGTGGTCGCGCCGCGGCCGGCCGGTTGTGTCGTGCCGTGGGCGGTGCCGCAGCGGCGTTGGCGCTCGCGCTGACACCCATGGTGACCGCACCGTCGGCCCAGGCGGATTTCGATTTCTTCGATCCCGGAGCCTGGTTCGACCTGTCTGACCTCAACCCGGCTGGCCTGGAGGGGGCCGACATCGGCGTGGCCAGCTTCGACCCCGCCGACATCGGCTCGGTCGACTTCAATGCGTTCGAGCCGGCCGACTGGGCGCAGCTCTACCAGGATGCTTTCTACCTCCCGATCCACAGTGCGCTGCAGAGCTTCCTGCACAACGCGGGCAATCAGCTGGTGATCGACTTGATCAACACGCCGTGGGTGCTGATGTTCGGCCGGGATCTGATCGGCGACGGTATCGATGGCTTTACCGGCGTCAACAACTCGCTGTTCGGCTGGCTCGGGTTGGGCGATCTCGGTGACGGCGGATTCCTGTTCGGCGACGGTGGCACCGGTGCTGCCGGTGTGGCCGGGGTCGACGGCGGCATGGGCGGTGCGGGCGGCGATGCCGGCTTGTTCGGTAACGGCGGTGCGGGCGGTCAGGGGGCCGCCGCCTACCTGGGCGCCGACGGCACGGTGGTCGAGGCCGGTGCCGGTGGCCAGGGCGGCTCGGGTGGTTGGTGGTTCGGCGACGGCGGCGTCGGCGGCCAGGGCGGTACCGGCTTCCACGACACTCTCAGCGGCCCGAGGCTGGTGGCGCATGACGGCGGTGACGGCGGCTCCGGGGGCGACGCCCTGGCCGGGTGGGGCTTCGGCGGAGCCGGCGGCCGCGGCGGATCGGGCTGGGTCGGTGTCAACGGTTCCGAGGTGACCGCCCTCAACGGCGGTGACGCCGGCAACGGCGGGACCGGCGGCAAGGCCGGGTGGTTCCTGGGCATCACCGGCGACGGCGGTGAAGGCGGTACCGGAGGAGCCGGAGCGGCCGGCTCGGCCGGCACGGCTTCCCAGCCGATGGGCGGCCACGGCGGCAACGGCGGCGACGGCGGTCAGGGCGGCGCGGCCGGTGCTAGCAACGCGTGGGTCGGCGGAGCCGGCAAGGCCGGTATCGACGGTGACGGGGGCTCCGGAGGCAAGGGCGGTGCCGGTTTGAACAACCCGCTCGGCGTCGGGGGCCGCGGTGGCGACGGTGGCTCCGGCGGAGCCGCGGGCCACGGCACGACCGGTGGCACCGGCGGTGCAGGCGGCGCCGGCGGAGCCGGTGGAAGCGGCCTGACCGGCGCTGACGGCGGCCGCGGCGGGAACGGTGGCGCGGCGACCAACCTGGTGGACAGTGCCGGCGGGGCCGGCGGTGCCGGTGGGTCCGGCGGCAACGGCATCGTCGGACCGGGCGGCGACGGGGGCCACGGCGGCAACGGCGGAGCCACCGACGGCGCATCCGGCAGCCCGGGCTTGCCCGGTGCATCCAACGACGGCAGGACAGGTGGCGCCGGCGGTGCCGGCGGTGCACCGGGCAATCCCGCCTAGCGTCGCGGGCTGCCGGCGGGAGGTGGCGGCGTGAGCACAGCGATCGTGGTGGGCGGCGGGCCCAACGGGCTTGCCGCCGCCGTGACGCTTGCTCAGCACGGGGTGCAGGTCACGGTGCTCGAGGCCGCCGACGAGGTCGGTGGTGGGGCGCGCAGCAGCGAGGCGATCCTGCCGGGTCTGCTGCATGACGACTGCTCGGCCATTCACCCGATGGCGGTCGGCTCCCCGTTCCTGTCCGGGCTCGATCCGGATCGCTATGGGTTGCAGTGGCGCTGGCCGCAGGTCGACTGTGCGCATCCCCTCGACGACGGCAGCGCCGGAGTGCTGTACCGCTCGGTCGAGCAGACCGCGGCCGGCCTGGGCCGCGACGGCGGCCGCTGGCGACGTCTATTCGAAGGTCCGGTCGCCCGGTTCGATGCGCTCAACACCGACATCATGGGCCCGCTGCTGCGGTTGCCGCACCACCCGCTGACCCTGGCCCGCTTCGGTGCCCCAACGGCACTGCCCGCCTCGGGGCTGGCCCACTGGTTTCGCACCCCGCAGGCCCGGGCGCTGTTCATCGGCGTGGCCGCGCACGCGTTTCGGCCGCTGCACTATCCGATGACCTCGGCGATCGGGCTGGGCATCCTCACCGCGGGCCACCGGCACGGCTGGGCCGTGGCCGCGGGGGGATCGCAGGCGATCGCCGATGCGATGGCCGCCGCGCTGATCGAACTGGGCGGCACCATCGAAACCGGCGTGCGGGTGGCTTCGGCATCGCAGCTGCCGCCCGCCGACGTGACGCTGTTCGACCTGGCGCCCGACGCCGTCGCACAGATCCTCGGCGACCGGTTGCCGCGCCGGGTGGCCCGGGCCTACCGCCGGTTCCGCCGGGGCCCGGGGGCCTTCAAAGTTGACTTCGCCGTGGAGCAGAGAGTGCCGTGGACCAACCACGATGCCCGGCTGGCCGGCACCGTGCACCTGGCGGGCACCCACCGCGAGCTGGCCGCCACCGAACGCGACGTCCACGCCGGACGCATGCCCGAGCGGCCGTTCGTCCTGGTCGGTCAGCAATACCTGGCCGACCCGCAACGATCCGTCGGCGATGTGCATCCGGTGTGGACCTACGCCCATGTGCCCCACGGCTACACCGGGGACGCCACCGCGGCGATCATCGCCCAGATCGAGCGGTTCGCCCCGGGTTTCCGCGACCGCGTCGTCGGTCAGGCCGTGCGCAGCACCGGCGAGATGGCGGTCTACAACCCCAATTTCGCCGGCGGCGACATCATGACCGGCGCAAAAGACGTTCGCCAGTTGGTCTTTGGCCCACGCATCACGCTCTCGCCGTACAGCACCGGAATTCCCGGTACCTATATCTGCTCGGCTGCCACCCCACCGGGGCCGGGAGCGCACGGCATGTGCGGGGCCAACGCAGCGCGCCTTGCACTGCGCCATCTGTAGCCGAATCCGGATGTCGCGGCCTGAATTGTGGCCCCGGCGGTGTGAGCAGGTTGTGACATGTCCGCAACAGCGCGGCGCTGCAGCCGAAACAACCACTACGCATTGTTTGACCAACTTGATCTACATATCGCACAGCTGGGTCGGCGAGGGGGTCTGGACACTTGGATCGTTTTCCGATTTTGGGGGTGCCGGACACCGGCGATACCGCCTGGATGCTGATGAGCGCCGCGCTGGTGCTACTGATGACACCCGGTCTGGCGTTCTTCTACGGCGGGATGGTGCGCGTCAAAAGTGTGCTGAACATGATCATGATGAGCGTCAGTGCCATGGGTGTGGTGACCGTGTTGTGGGTGCTCTACGGGTATTCGCTGGCCTTCGGTGAGGACGTGGGCAATGTGCTTGGCCGCCCTACCGATTACTGGGGCCTGAAGGGACTAATCGGTGTCAATGCGGCGCCCGCCGGTTCGGGCGGCACCAGCTCGGCGGTTGAGATTCCGGTCGTCGGTACCGTGCCGCAGAACGTTTTTGTCGCGTTTCAGTTGATGTTCGCGATCATCACGGTGGCGTTGATCTCCGGGGCGGTTGCCGATCGGTTGAGGTTCGGAAGCTGGCTGCTGTTCGCCGCTCTGTGGGTGAGTGTGGTGTACTTTCCGGTCGCGCACTGGGTGTTCGCGTTCGACGGAGCGGCGGCGGCCCACGGTGGCTGGATCGCCAACAAGCTGCATGCGATCGACTTCGCCGGCGGCACCGCAGTGCATATCAACGCCGGCACCGCCGCGTTGGTACTGGCGGTCATCCTGGGCAGGCGCAGCGGCTGGCCGGCGGCGATGCGTCCGCACAATCTCCCGTTGGTGATGCTCGGCGCGGCGATGCTGTGGTTCGGCTGGTATGGGTTCAATGCGGGGTCGGCGGTCAGCGCGAACGGTGTCGCGGGGTCGACATTCATCACCACCACGGTGGCAGCCGCCGCGGCAATGCTCGGTTGGCTGTTGGCTGAGCGAATCCGAGACGGGCATGCCACCTCGCTGGGTGCGGCGTCGGGGATTGTGGCCGGTTTGGTTGCCATCACCCCGTCGTGCGCCTCGGTGAACGTTGTCGGCGCCCTGATCATCGGTGCCGTTGCCGGCGTCGCCTGCGCCTTTGCAGTGGGCTTGAAATATCGTTTCGGCCTGGATGATTCGCTTGATGTCGTCGGGGTACACCTGGTCGGCGGGTTCGTCGGTACCGTGCTGGTGGGTTTCTTGGCGGCGCCTGCGACCGCTGCGATCGCCGGTGGTGCCGGCGTATCTCCCGGCTTGTTCTACGGCGGCGGTACGCAGCAGTTGTGGCGCCAGATCATCGGCGCGGGCAGCGTTGCGGCCTATTCGGCGGTGGGCACGGCTGCCGTGGCATGGATCGTCAAATACACCATCGGACTGCGTCTGGGCGCGGAAGCTGAAGCCTCGGGCATCGACGAAGCGCTACATGCTGAAAGCGGCTACGACTTCGCGGTCGGCGGCAGCCCGGGTCCTGTCCATTCCGCCGAGGAGAGAAGTGAATATGAAGCTGATTACCGCGATCGTGAAGCCCTTCACGCTGGAGGACATCAGGACCGGCTTGGAACAGGCGGGGCTGCAGGGCATAACGGTCAGTGAAGTTCGGGGTTATGGGCGGCAGAAAGGCCACACCGAGGTCTATCGGGGGGCGGAGTATTCGGTTGATTTCGTGCCGAAGTTGCGGGTTGAGGTCCTGGTCGAGGACGCTGCGGTAGAACAGATTCTGGACATCATCGCGCGCGCGGCACGCACCGGAAAGATCGGCGACGGCAAGGTATGGGTGAGCCCGGTGGAAACCGTGATGCGGGTCCGCACCGGTGAGCGTGGAGCAGATGCCCTATGAGATCTGACCCGAGTTGACCTCGGTGGGCCGCGATGACGCAACGCGAAGGGGAGCCCGCAACACGGTCAGTGCGATCTTTCTGCGCGACTACTGATTTGGCGCGGGCACGGGCAGCGCTTCGCTCAGAGAGCGCGGACCGGCTGGATTCGGCTGGGCTGCGGGATGAGTGGCGACGGCTGCACGAGTGCTGGTTGACCGCGAAGGCGGCGGAGATCGGCATCGTGGCAGACAGCGGATTCGCAGTCGCCGCGACCGGTTCACTGGGCCGGTGCGAGTTGCTACCCCACTCAGACTTGGACCTGTTGCTACTGCACGACGGCAAATCAGCCGAGGCAGTCGAGGAGGTTGCGGCGCTGTTGTGGTATCCGCTGTGGGACGCAGGAGTTCGCCTCGACCACAGCGTGCGTACCGTAGCCGAGGCTATCGAGGTCGCCGGAGCTGATCTGCTTGCGAACCTGGGCATGCTGGATGCGCGCCATATCGCCGGAGATGAGTGGCTCTCGACGCAACTGATCCGCGAGGTACGCCACCGGTGGCGGTACGGAATCGGTTCTCGCTACGGTGAACTCGTCGAAACGACGCACGCGCGGTGGCGGCGTAGCGGCGAAATCGCGCATCGCGTCGAGCCCGACTTGAAATGCGGACGCGGAGGGTCGCGCGATGTGCAGTTGCTCAACGCCTTGGCGATCGCTCAACTCGCGGACCGTGCGACTGTCTGCAGTTCGGAGATCGGAGGTGGTTCGGTCGATGCGTCCTACGTCCGGCTGCTTGACGTCCGTACCGAGTTGCATCGAGTCTCCGGGCGCGGGCACGAGCTGCTGATGGCCCAATACGCCGACGAGATCGGTGCTGCGTTGCGCATCGGCGACCGGTACGAACTGGCGCGCAGCCTGTCGGATGCGGCTCGCACCATCAGCTATCGCGTTGACGCGGGTCTGCGAATCGCTGCCAATGCACTGCCAAGACGCGGAATCTCCGCGGTGCGGCCGCGGCTACGGCGACCCCTGGATGACGGGGTGGTCGCATTCTCCGGAGAGGTGGTACTGGCCCGCGACGCCCGGCCGCAGCGCGATCCCGGTCTGGTGTTGCGGGTGGCGGCCGCGTCTGCCCGCACCGGATTGCCCATCGCGTCAGCCGCGTTGAGCCGCCTGGCCCGCGATCCGCCCGAGCTGCCGGAGCCGTGGCCTCGGGAGGCTCTCGATGATCTTTTGGTGGTATTGGCCGCCGGCCCGGCAATCGTGACAACCATCGAAGCGCTGGATCGCAGCGGGCTGTGGGGTCGGCTGTTCCCGGAATGGGCGACTATCCGCGATCTGCCGCCCCGCGACCCTGCCCACATCTGGACCGTCGACCGGCATCTCATCGAGACCGCGGTTCGGGCCCAGGCGTTCACAACCCAGGTGGCGCGCCCCGACCTGCTGGCCCTAGCGGCCTTGCTGCACGACATCGGCAAAGGCCGGAGTGGCGATCACAGCCTGATCGGGGCTGAGCTGGTGGCCCGGATCGGTACTCGGCTGGGTCTGTGGCCCAGTGATGTCACGATGCTCTCCACTTTGGTGAAGCACCACTTGCTGCTGTCGAAGGTCGTCGCCCGGCACGACCTCAACGATCCGGATGTCATCGCGGGTGTTGCGGCGGCGCTGGGCGGAGACATGGTGACGATCGAGGCGCTGCACGCGTTGACCGAGGCCGACGCGCTGGCAACCGGTCCGGAGACGTGGAACGGTTGGAAGGCAACGCTGGTCGCCGACCTGGTTCGGCGCTGCCGCCTCGTCATGGCCGGTGAGCCGCTGCCGCAGGCCGACCCGATCGACCCCGAGTACGTCTTGCTGGCGAAAGCGGGTGACATACACGTGGACCTGCGCCGCGACGCCGGTGGACGCGGCTACCGCGCGGTCATGATCGCCCCCGCGCAGCGGGGTCTGCTGTCGAAGGCTGCGGGAGTGTTGGCCATGAATTCGTTGCGGGTGCACACCGCGACGGTCAATGTTCGGCATGGGGCGGTGATCACCGAGTTCGTGGTGTCTCCGCACTTCGGCGCACCGCCGGTTGCCCAGCTCGTCGGTGAGCAGTTCCGCCTGGCGCTCGCGGACGGTATCGACGTCCACGCCGGGGTGCAGCGACGCCACGACGAATCGCACCGGACCACCTACGGTGAGGTTCCCGTCGGGGTGCCGGTGAGCGGTCCGGCGGCCCCGCCTCGAATCTTGTGGTTTGACAGCACACCGGGCCGGCCGATCATCGAAGTCCGTGCTGCGGATCGCCCCGGCCTCCTGGCACGGCTGGCCGCGGCGCTGGAACGGGCCGGCGCCGACGTCGTGTGGGCAAAGGTCACCACGAGGGGGTCGACGGCAGACGACGTGTTCTGTGTCGTCCTGCCTGGGCCGGTGGATCGAACAGTGATCGAGAAGCATCTGCTCACCGCATTGGCCTGACTCAGTACGTTTCGGCCATTATTCAGACCGCGGCCCGCCGTTTTCCTGTTCCCGGGTAGGCGTGGAGTTCATCGGTAGTTCGAGTGTGTGCCGATTAATTGGCACTCGCGTTAATTGGCGCTCGCGGAAAAATGTGGCTCCAGGGCTGGTTGTATCTCGGGCAGGATCCCGACGAATTGATCCAATAAGTGATTGGATAGTTGCATTCTCCCGAGATGGGCTTACCGGCGACCGCGGCAGGCCGCTCGGTGAGCGAGCGGCTGGGAGTCAGAGAGCTGCCAGGAATGACGCGTAGCGTGTGAGCAGGGTGAAACACGGACGAAACATCAGGACGTGGTGATGAGGCTTTGCAGCACGATGACGTGCGCGCGGTTGGGTGCTGTCGGCGTGGCCTTGGCGGTCGGGCTCAGCGGTGCCCCCGCGTTCCTGACCGGGCCGGCGAGCGCGGCGACCGCGTCGCCCGGTCGGGTGGTGTCAGCGCCGAGCGCAGGTCCTGTTGGTCCCGAGGCATGCATCATCGGCCTCAACTGTGGCTGCATCCGCTACCGAACCTGTCCGGGGCATCGGCGTCCGCCGGCCCGTACCCCTGAGCCCCAGATGGACGGGAAGGCCCCCGCAGTGACCAGAGACCAAGGGGCCGCTCCGGCAGCTGTCACACGAACACTTGTTTGGGCATCACTGTCGGCTTGATGCCGTAGCGGGGCAGACCTGAACCGGACCCGGAGCGTCCGGCTGAGGTCGCTGACCCGATCCCGGCCGGCACGGCATGCATCGGCGCAGCCTCGTCGGCGGCAGCGGTCCAGCCCGAGCCTGTCGATGCCGCGACTTGCGTTCCCGCCGCGGCCGACCAAGAAGCCGGGACGGACACCTCGCCGATCGTGGCCGCTTGGCCCAGTCCCGCCAACACCGGCGCCGCGCCGGAAGCCACCGCCCCCGCCGGTTGCGCCACGCCGGCCAGCACCGCTGGGCTCAAACCGGCTGCGAGACCTTCGGCGCCGACAACGTCGGAAGCCAGGCTGGCCGGGCCCGCCAAGGCCAGGGTGTGGCCCAGCGACACCGCCGTCGGGATCGCGGTACATACAAACCAAGCCGCAGTGTTCACGCCTCCGTTAATGGCATTCGAGAACAGTGGGGTGCCGAGAAAGAGGTCAACGGCGTTGCCGAGGGGCATGGCCGCCGATGTTGACGATGCCAGCGGTGAGGTGACCGTCTGTAGCGCCCCCTGCAGGGTCGTGAGGGCGTGGGCCAGCTCCTGCTGCAGCCCGACGGCTGCACTGGCGCCGGCGACCGCCGCCCCGGCCGGATTGGTGGGCTGCGGCGCCGGAGACATCGGCGACAACTCAGCTGCGCTGGCCGACGATGTGCTGTAGCCGAACATGGCCAGGGTGTCCTGCGCCCACATCTCCATGTAGTGGGCCTCGGTGGCCAGGATCGCCGGGGTGTTCTGCCCGAGCAGATTCGACGCGACGAGTGCTGCCAGCTGGGCCCGATTGGCAACGATCACAGGCGGGGGCACCGTCGCCGCGTGGGCGGCCTCGAAGGCTGCCGCCGACGCCATCGCCTGCGAACTGGCGTGGTGGGCGGCAGCGGAGGTGGTGTTCAGCCACGCCAGATAAGGCGCTACTGCGGTGGCCATCGCCGCCGCCGCCGGCCCCGTCCACAGTTCGTCGGTCAGCTCCGAGATCACCGACTGGGCGGACGTTGCCGAAGTTTCCAGCTCGGCGGCCAGGCTGCTCCACGCCGAGGCGGCTGACACCAGCGGTCCCGAACGGGCTCCGCTGTACATCCATGCCGACACGATCTCCGGCGGCAATGCTCCGAAATCGAAAGACATGCTGGTATCCCTTCTCGTCGGCTGGACTAGACGGCGGGCTGTCTGGGAATGACGGTGGGCTTGGTGCCGTAGCGCGGTACGCCGAATCTTCCGACGCCACGGTCGCCCGATGCTGCTGACGGCAGGGCGGCCGGCACGGCTGCCATGGTTGGCGCGGTTTGCGGGGCAGCCACGCTCGCGGCCGCCAGGCGAGCCGGAGTGGCGGCCGCGGCCGCGACACTGTCCCCGGCCCAACCCGGCGCGGTTGCGGCGCCCATTGCGGTGGCCGGCGCGACTCCAGCTGCCATCGGTGTCGCGCCCATGCCGGCCGTCGCGATCGGTCCCGCCATCCCGCCCAGCATGGCCTGGTCCAACCCGGCCAATCCGCCGGCATCGGCGGCGACCTCTTCGGGAAAGTCGAGAAGGCCGCCACCGGCCAAGCCGAGCAGGGCCGAGCCGGCTGAGGCCCAGTTGCCCATCCCGATGTTGCCGATGTTGGCGGCGTTTCCGGACAACAGCGAAGAACTGCCACTGGTCGGGACACCCAGGACGTCGGTCAAGAACCCTTGGATCGCCGCGTCCAGCGACGTCGTGGATTGGTTGGTCGCCTCGGCGGCGGAGTACATGACGGCGTTCTGCCCGAGGGCCCGCACAAGCTGCTGGTGAACGACCGCCGCCTGGTCGCTGATCGACTGGTAGAGGCTGCCATAGGTCGCAAAGAGGGCGGCTTGTAGTTGCGAAACCGGGTCCGTGCCGGCCGGGGCGATGGCGGTGGTGGGGATTCGCGCCGAGGCGCTCTGTGCGACGAGGACTTCGCCGATACCTTGGAGTTGTCCCGCGGCTGACGTCATGGCTGCGGGCGCCGCTTTCACAAATGACATGCGTTCTCCTCCCAGATTGCGGGCCCGACCGTCGAGTGATCCGCGGTGTTTGGTGCCACCCGCACGCTGAGAATTTCACGAATTCGGGTGGGCGGAAGAGGCGTAACATCCTGTTAGCGGCTGCATGCAGAAGTATTAACGCAGCCAATGGTCCGTGAGTAGTATGAAACATTGCATTAATCGCCATGATTCGTCGCATTAACTGTGCGATATTTCTAACTTCGCAGTTACATTATCGTCAGGTCCGACTGCCCCCACCGCCTCGACCGCGCCCAGTGGGCCGACACCCTTTAGGCTGGCTGCGTGTTCGAATCACTGTCCGACCGGTTGACCGGTGCTCTTCAGGGGCTGCGCAGCAAGGGTCGTCTCACCGACGCCGACATCGACGCCACCGCCCGGGAGATCCGGCTGGCACTGCTGGAGGCCGACGTATCGCTGCCGGTGGTGCGGGAGTTCATCGGCCGGATCAAGGACCGGGCCAAGGGCGCTGAGGTCTCCGGTGCCCTCAACCCGGCCCAACAGGTCGTCAAGATCGTCAACGAGGAGCTCATCGGCATCCTCGGCGGGCAGACCCGCACGCTCACCTTCGCCAAGACTCCGCCGACGGTGATCATGCTGGCCGGTCTGCAGGGTGCGGGCAAGACCACCCTGGCCGGCAAACTGGCGACCTGGTTGCGGGGGCAGGGCCACACCCCGCTGCTGGTGGCCTGCGATCTGCAGCGCCCGGGCGCGGTCAACCAGCTGCAGGTCGTTGGCGAACGCGCCGGGGTCGCCGTGTTCGCCCCGCATCCCGGTACCTCCGCCCAGGCGCACGAGGCGCAGATCGGCCCCGGTGACCCGGTCTCCGTCGCCGCCGCGGGCCTGGCCGAAGCCAAGGCCAAGCACTTCGACGTCGTCGTCGTCGACACCGCCGGTCGCCTCGGCATCGACGAGGAGATGATGGCCCAGGCCGCCGCCATCCGCGATGCCGTCCAGCCCGACGAAGTGCTGTTCGTGCTGGACGCGATGATCGGCCAGGACGCCGTCACCACCGCCGACGCCTTCCGCGAGGGGGTCGGTTTCACCGGTGTGGTGCTGACCAAGCTCGACGGTGACGCCCGCGGTGGTGCGGCGCTGTCGGTGCGTGAAGTCACCGGCGCGCCGATCCTGTTCGCTTCCACCGGGGAGAAGCTGGAGGACTTCGACGTCTTCCACCCCGACCGGATGGCCGGTCGCATCTTGGGCATGGGCGACGTGCTGAGCCTGATCGAGCAGGCCGAGCAGGTCTTCGACGCCCAGAAGGCCGAGGAGGCCGCCGCCAAGATCGGGACCGGCGAGCTCACCCTGGAGGACTTCCTCGAGCAGATGCTGGCGATCCGCAAGATGGGCCCGATCGGCAACCTGCTGGGCATGCTGCCGGGCGCGGGCCAGATGAAGGACGCGCTGGCCGCCGTCGACGACAGTCAACTCGACCGGCTGCAGGCCATCATCCGTGGCATGACTCCCGCCGAGCGGGCCGACCCGAAGATCATCAACGCCTCCCGCCGGCTGCGTATCGCCAACGGCTCGGGGGTTGCCGTGTCGGAGGTCAACCAGCTCGTCGACCGGTTCTTCGAGGCCCGCAAGATGATGTCGTCGATGATGGGCGGGATGGGCCTGCCCGGCATGGGCCGCAAGAGCAGTACCCGTAAGGCAAAGGGCAAGGCGGGCAAGAAGGGCGGCAAGAAGCGGGGGCCCACCCCGCCCAAGGCGCGCAACCCGTTCGGTGCCATGCCGGCCGGTTTCCCCGACCTGTCGCAGATGCCCGAGGGGCTCAACGAGCTGCCGCCGGGGCTGGCCGATTTCGACCTGTCCAAGCTGAACTTCCCGGGACAGAAGTAATTTGGCGGTGCACGTTCGCGGCCGCGGGCTGCCCGATGACGAACCGGTCGAGTATTGGATCGTCGACGGCGCGGTCAGCCTCGAGCCGGTCGACGACGCCGAGACGGTGTTCTCCGACGGCTGGATCATCCCGGGTCTGGTCGACGGGCACTGCCACATCGGGATCGGACCCGGCGGTCCGGTCGACGCCGAGGAGGCGTTGCGCCAGGCCGAAACCGAGCGTCGCGCCGGGGTGCTGCTGATCCGCGATGCCGGCTCACCGATCGACACCCGCGGCTTCGACGACCGCGCCGATCTGCCGCGCATCATCCGAGCCGGGCAGCACCTGGCCCGCACCAAGCGCTACATCCCCGGCTTGGGCCTCGATATCGACGACGAGAGCCGGTTGCCGGAAGCTGTTGCGGCCCAAGCCCGTCGGGGCGATGGCTGGGTGAAGCTGGTCGGGGACTGGATCGATCGGGGGATCGGCGACCTGGCGCCGCTGTGGTCCGACGAGGTGCTGAAGTCGGCCATCGACGCCGCGCACGTCAACGGCGCCCGGGTCACCGCGCACGTATTCGGTGAGGACGCCCTGCCCGGTCTGATCAACGCCGGTATCGACTGCATCGAGCACGGCACCGGGATCACCGACGACATCATCGCGCTGATGCTGGCCCATGGCACCGCCCTGGTGCCGACGTTGATCAATATCGAGAACTTCCCCGGGATCGCCGATTCGGCGGCCAGGTACCCGGCCTACGCGGGGCACATGCGGGCGCTGCACGCGAGCTGCCGGGAGCGGATCGGCGCCGCCCGAGAGGCCGGGGTGCCGATCTATGCCGGCACCGACGCCGGCGGCATGATCGCCCACGGCCGGATCGCCGACGAGGTGCACGCCCTGACGGGTGTGGGGCTCAGTGCCACCGAGGCGCTCGGTGCGGCCTGCTGGGATGCCCGGCGCTGGCTGGGAGCACCGGTGCTGGAACACGGCGCTTCGGCCGACCTGCTCTGCTTCGCCGAGGACCCGCGCGGCGGGCCGGAGGTGCTGAGCCGGCCGGATCTGGTGATGCTGCGCGGGCGCGTGTACTGAGTCGCGCCGGCCTACAAGCTGCCGACTCCCGACATCGGGCCCTGCGCGAAACCCCAGTCCAGCAGCGCGGAGGCCTGATCCCAGTAGGTCGGACCACCCTCGTGGATCAGCCCGTACATCATCGCGACCACCAGCCGCCGGCCGTCGCGGGACGCGGCGCCGACATAGGTTTTGCGGGCCGCGTCGGTGAATCCGGTCTTGCCGCCGAACGCACCCGGATAACGGGCCAGCAGCTCGTTCATGTTGACGATCGGGCGCTCGCCGGACTCGGTGGGAAACATCGCCGACGGCTGCGCGGTGATCTGCGCGAACACCGGGTTGGCCATCGCCGCCCGGAAGATCGCCGCCAAGTCGTGCGGGGTGCTGCCGCCGGGGCCGCCGGGGCCGTCGAGACCGGACGGCGTGCTGGCGTGGGTGTTGGTCGCGCCGACCGCGGCGGCCTTGGCGTTCATCTTCGCCACGGTCACCTCGGGCCCGCCGAGCATGTCCGCGAGCGCATTTGCGGCGTCATTACCCGACACCAGTAGCAGGCCTTCGAGCAACTGACGCGCGGTGTAGCTGCGGCCCGGCTTGAGCCCGACGCAGTTGCACTCCACCGCGGTGTCGGCCGGGGTGGCGACCACGGCGTCGTCGAGGTTGAGCTCATCGAGCACCACCAGCGCGAGCAGCACCTTGATCGTGCTGGCCGGCGGGGTGACGGCGTACCCGTTCTGCTCGGCGAGCACCTGCCCGGAGTCCAGGTCGGCGATGAGCCAGTTCGGCGCGGGGCCGGCCGGAACCGGTGCGGAACCCAGCGGCTGGGCGACATCGGCGGAGGCGGTCACGGCGGTGGCGGCGAGCACGGTCAGCACAGCCGCGATTGCGGCCAGAAGTTTCCGCATGGCGGGTTACCTTACCGTCCCCTACCACTGCAGTGTTGAATCGAGAAATGCTGAGCCAGGCCGAAATGTCGGATCGGTGGCAGATCCAGCAGCTGCTGGTCGACTACTCCACCGCCATCGACACCCGCAGCTTCGACGACCTCGACGCGGTCTTCACCGAGGATGCCTACATCGATTACCGCGCGATGGGCGGTATCGAGGGGCTTTATCCCCAGGTGAAGGCCTGGCTGGCGGAGGTGCTGCCGAATTTCGCCGGCTACGCCCACATGCTGGGCCTGCCGTCGATCCGGGTCGACGGGGACACGGCCACCGCGCGCACCTTCTGCTTCAACCCGATGGTGTTCGGCGGGGAGAAGCCGGCGACCATGCTGCTGGGCCTGTGGTACGACGACGCCTTCGTCCGCACCGCCGACGGCTGGCGGATGACCCGCCGCGTCGAGACCAAGTGCTTCGAGAAGCTGCCGTAGGGCGATTTCTGCGCAGCGGGCCGGTTCTGGCACAATGGGCGGCTGTCCGTCGTGTGACCGTGCCCGTATCGGGCGTGCGGTCTCCCGGCGCAACACGCGAGGCAAAACCGGAGGTGGGCAATCCGCCCGCATCGCTGAATTGCAGCGTGCTACCCAGGAGTGATTCATGGCTGTCAAAATCAAGCTCACCCGGCTCGGCAAGATCCGCAACCCGCAGTACCGCATCGCGGTCGCCGACGCGCGCACCCGCCGGGACGGCCGGTCCATCGAGGTCATCGGCCGCTACCACCCCAAGGAAGAGCCGAGCCTGATCGAGATCGACTCGGAGCGCGCCCAGTACTGGCTGTCGGTCGGGGCTCAGCCCACCGAGCCGGTGCTCAAGCTGCTGAAGATCACCGGTGACTGGCAGAAGTTCAAGGGCCTGCCCGGTGCCGAGGGCAAGCTGAAGGTCAAGCCGGCCAAGCCGAGCAAACTGGAGCTGTTCAACGCCGCGCTGGCCGAGGCCGAGGGTGGCCCGACCACCGAGGCGACCACGGCCAAGAAGAAGAAGGCACCTGCCAAGAAGGCCAAGGACGACGCCAAGGACGATGGCGCCGAGGCCAAGGACGAGGCTCCCGCTGCCGAGGCCGCCGAGCCGGCCACCGAGAGCTGAGTGCGGCCGTGAGTGCCGTGGTGGCAGATGCCGTCGAGCACTTGGTGCGCGGCATCGTCGACAACCCCGATGACGTTCGCGTCGACATGGTGACCAACCGGCGTGGCCGCACCGTGGAGGTGCACGTCCACCCCGACGACCTGGGCAAGGTGATCGGTCGCGGCGGTCGTACCGCCACGGCGTTGCGCACCCTCGTCGCCGGTATCGGTGGACGCGGTATCCGCGTGGACGTGGTCGACACCGACCGGTAGCCGGCCGGCTCATGGAGCTGACGGTCGGGCGGGTGGTCAAAGCCCACGGGATCACCGGCGAGGTCGTCGTCGACGTCCGCACCGACGATCCCGAAGAGCGATTCGCTCCCGGCGCCGTGCTGTGTGCCAAGAAGCGCGGCGAGCGGCCGCGCGATCACGTGGTCGAAGCCGCGCGCCCGCACGGTGCCCGGCTGTTGGTGCGCCTGGCCGGGGTATCGGACCGGGAGGCGGCCGACGCCCTGCGCGGAAGTCTGCTGGTGATCGACTCGGCCGACCTGCCGCCGATCGACGAGGACGACACCTACTACGACCACCAGTTGGAAGGTCTGCGGGTGCGCACCGAGGCGGGCGAGGACCTCGGCACGGTGACCGAGGTGCTGCACACCGGGGCGGGCGAGCTGCTGTCGGTCCGGCGTACCGGTGGCGGTGAGCTGCTGGTGCCGTTCGTGTCCGCGATCGTCACCTCGGTGTCGCTGGCCGAGCAGCTGGTGTGCATCGACCCCCCCGACGGCCTGCTGGACCTGTCACCGTGAGGGTCGACGTCATCACCATCTTCCCGGACTATCTGGACCCGATCCGGCAATCGTTGCCGGGCAAGGCGATCCAGACCGGACTGGTCGAGCTGGCCGTACACGATCTGCGGCGTTGGACCCACGACGTACACCGCTCGGTCGACGACACCCCGTACGGCGGCGGGCCGGGGATGGTGATGAAGGCACCGGTGTGGGGCGAAGCGCTCGACGAAATCTGTTCGGAACACACGGTTCTGGTCATACCCACGCCGGCGGGCACGCTGTTCGACCAAGCCACCGCCCAGCGGTGGAGCCAGGAACGGCATCTGGTGTTCGCCTGCGGCCGCTATGAAGGCATCGACCAGCGGGTCGCCGACGACGCTGCCCGGCGGATGCGGGTCGAAGAAGTCTCGATCGGCGATTACGTGCTGGCCGGCGGCGAGTCCGCGGTGCTGGTGATGCTCGAGGCGGTGCTGCGGCTGATGCCCGGAGTGCTGGGCAATCCGGTCTCCCGCCACGATGATTCGCATTCTCCGGATCGCGATGGACTGCTGGAGGGGCCGAGCTATACCCGGCCGCCGAGCTGGCGGGGCCTGGAGGTGCCGGAGGTGCTGCTGTCGGGCGATCACGCGCGAATTGACGCCTGGCGCCATGAGGCCGCGGTGGCGCGGACCAGAAAGCGCCGCCCGGACCTACTCGGCGGCGACGCAGCCCGCTAGATCCGGCCGCCGGGGAAGATCGTCTTGACGGCCTGGGTGATGGTGGCACGCGCGGTGGCGTCGTCGCTGGGCTGCAGCGACTCGATCACCACCACGTAGCGACGGTCCGCGCCGACCACGCCGGTCGACAGGTGCATCCAGTTGTTGCCGATGCAGCACATCCAGCCCTGCTTGACGGCCACCGGCTCGTTGTACAGGCCCTCGGGTATCCCGAACCGCTGCGGGTAGCCGTCGATGCCGGTCGGGGTGGACTGCGCCAGGTCGTTGACGATCATGTTGGCCCGGTCCGCCGGCAGACCACCGGAGCCGTTGAGCAGCATGTCGTAGTAGCGCGCCAGGTCCGGCGCGGTGCTGATGGTGTTCCACCAGGCGCCGTTGGACGGCGGCGCTGTGCCGGCCAGGCCGTAACGGCTCGCCACCCGGGTGATGATGGCGTTGCCGCCGCCGGAGTTCCAGAACGTCTCGGCGGCCCCGTCGTCCGAGGCACGCAGCATGACTTCCAGGGCGGCCTGATCATCGGCCGACAGGGCGGCCTCCGACTGGTGGATCAACAGGTCGTCGGCGATGAACAACTTGGCCACCGAGGCGGTGGCGATCGACCGGGTGTTGCCGTTGGTGACCAGTTGATGGGAGATCCGGTCGAGCACGGCCACCGAGATGTCGGCGCCGACCTTGGCTGCTTCCTCGGTCGCGTCCTGCATGCGTGCCGCCAGCCCGTCGACCACGGCGGCCGGGGGAATCGCGGGTGCGCGGGGCACCTCGATCGCGGTCGCCACCGGCGCCACCTCCGGCGCCCGGTACTGCGGGGGCCGCGGGGCGGCGGCGCCGTAGACCTTCTCGTCGCAGCCAAACACCACCGTCGAGATCACCATGACGATGGTCAGCATCAGCATCGATGGCCGCACGGCGGGTGGCCTCCTCAACAGGTGTTAGTCGCGTAAGACGCCGACATCTACGGGCTCGCCACACGTGCTGCCATCGGCCCGCCGGATAGGTTACCGCGAGCGCACCCAGATCGCGCAGTCCGCCTTCTCATCAGGCTTATCACGATCCGGATGCTTCCGGCGGGAGCGACCAGCGGCGATTTGCACGATTTCGCTGGTTGCGTCGCGTCTGGCACAATTGAGCAGTTGTTGCCCGGCAGTTGATTCTGCAGCGGGAGCCCGACGGCTCACCGAACCGCACGATGCGACAATATGCCCGAACCCATCGGCTCGGTTACCGTCTGCACGCGCACCGGCGTGCGGCCCGGTCGGCAGCCGCGACCCGCGAGGAAGTGTTTCCGCAATGAACACGCTGGACATCGTCGACAAGGCGTCGCTGCGCGACGACATCCCGGCCTTCGCCCCCGGCGACACGGTCAACGTGCACGTGAAGGTGATCGAGGGCACCAAGGAGCGCATCCAGGTGTTCAAGGGCGTGGTCATCCGCCGGCAGGGCGGCGGCGTGCGTGAGACCTTCACCGTTCGCAAGGAGAGCTACGGCGTCGGTGTGGAGCGCACCTTCCCGGTGCACTCGCCCAACGTCGACCACATCGACGTCGTGGTCCGCGGTGACGTCCGCCGGGCCAAGCTGTACTACCTGCGCGAACTGCGCGGCAAGAAGGCCAAGATCAAGGAGAAGCGCTGACCCGCACCTCCGCTCGGGCGATAGCCTCCGGTCGGTCTTCGGCGCTGCCGACGCGGTCACTACCCTGATCACGTGACCGAAACCACGGGCTCGTCACCCGAGAACTCTCCCGAGGCCGACCAGCCCGAGGCCCCCGAGGTCGCCGAGGCCCTTGAGGCCGATGCCACCGAGGCCGCCGAGGCGCCCGATGAACGCAAGCACTCCACGCTGCGCGAGTCGGTCGTGCTGGTGGCGATCGCGCTGGTGCTGTACTACCTGGTGCTGACGTTCGTCGCACGCCCCTACCTCATCCCGTCGGAGTCGATGGAACCGACGCTGCACGGCTGCCACGGCTGCGTCGGCGACCGGATCATGGTTGACAAGGTCACCTACCGGTTCAGCGCCCCGCGACCCGGCGACGTTGTCGTCTTCCGCGGCCCGCCGGCGTGGAACGTGGGGTACAAGTCGATCCGGTCCGACACCACCGCGGTGCGCTGGGTGCAGAACGCCCTGTCCTTCATCGGATTCGTCCCGCCCGACGAGAACGATCTCGTCAAGCGGGTCATCGCAGTCGGCGGCCAGACCGTGCAGTGCCGCAACGACACCGGCCTCACCGTCGACGGCAAGACACTCGACGAGCCCTACCTGAACCCGGCCACCCTGATGGTCGACCCGATGGTCTACCCCTGCCTGGGCCCCGAATTCGGTCCGGTGACCGTACCGGATGGCCGGCTGTGGGTGATGGGCGACAACCGCACCCACTCGTCGGACTCCCGCGCGCATTGCGACACCGTGGCCATCCAACCCGATCTGCAGCGCCGGACCCTGTGCACCGGTGAGAACGTCGACGCCGGCACCGTGCCGGTGAGCAACGTGATCGGCAAGACCCGGTTCATCGCCTGGCCGCCGTCGCGGTGGGGGCCGGTGAGAGCGATAAACCCGCAGCAGGGGCCGTAGACGATGGCCCCGGCCTGGCCGCCGCGCACGGTGATCCGCCGCTCACCGGGGCTGCGCACCCTGGAGTCGGCGCTATACCGCAGCGGGCTGGGGCCCGTGGCCGGGGTCGACGAGGTGGGCCGCGGCGCCTGCGCCGGACCGCTGGTGGTGGCCGCCTGTGTGCTCGGGCCGAGCCGGCCCGCCGCGCTGGCGGCGCTCGACGACTCCAAGAAGCTCACCGAGAAGACCCGTGAACAGCTGTTCCCGGTGATCCGCCGGCACGCGCTGGCCTACCACGTGGTGTTCATCGCACCGGCCGACGTCGACGTGCGCGGCGTGCACGCGGCCAACATCGAGGGCATGCGGCGCGCGGTGGCCGGGCTGGCCCTGCGCCCGGGTTACGTGCTCTCCGACGGGTTCCGGGTGCCGGGACTGCCGATGCCGTCGCTTCCGGTGGTCGGCGGCGACGCCGCGGCGGCCTGCATCGCCGCGGCGAGCGTGCTGGCCAAAGTCACCCGCGACCGGTACATGGCGGCGCTGGACGACCCCGGCTACGGCTTCGCCGAGCACAAGGGGTACTCCACCGCCGCGCACGCCGCGGCGCTGATGGCGCTGGGGCCCAGCAGTCACCACCGCTACTCATTCATCAACGTGCGCAACGTGGCGGCGCTGGCCGCGCCGGCGACAGGGACAATGGAGACGAACCGAGCAGAAGGACAGCTGAGCCGATGAGTGCCGAAGATCTCGAGAAGTACGAAACCGAGATGGAACTCTCGCTGTACCGCGAATACAAGGACATCGTGGGGCAGTTCAGTTACGTCGTGGAGACCGAGCGGCGGTTCTATCTGGCCAACAGCGTGGAGATGGTGCCGCGCAACGCCGACGGCGAAGTGTATTTCGAGCTGCGTCTGGCCGACGCGTGGGTGTGGGACATGTACCGACCGGCGCGGTTCGTCAAGCAGGTACGGGTGGTCACCTTCAAAGACGTCAACATCGAAGAGGTCGAAAAGCCCGAGCTGCGGCTGCCCGAATAACACCGCAGCGGCACCGGCGGCTTCGGTCTAGGCTGACTGGCATGACCGCTGTCGACCGTGCCGTCTCCCGTCGGGAGATCACCGATGCCCTGCTCAAAGCCATGGAACGTCGCCACGAGGTACTCGACGTGATCGTGGACGCCGAGGACCGCGCGTCGGCGGTGCGGGCGATCGCGAACCTGCTCGGCACCTCACCGGCGGGCTGCGAAGCGGTGATCGGGATGTCGTTGGATCAGCTGACCAAGGATTCCCGGAGCCGGATCGCCGCCGAACTCGACGACCTCAACAACGAGCTGACCTTCACCCTGGGCGACCGCCCGGCCAGCTCCGGGGAGACGCTGGTGCTCCGGCCGTTTGCCGGTGAGTCCGATCGTGACATCTTCGAGCTGCGCACCACCGACGTCGGCGCCAGCGGCGACGGGTCCGGCGCTCCGGCCGGGGTTCTCGACGACGAGATCCGCTCGGCGCTGTCCCGGGTCGATGACGAGGACGCCGCGTTGTTCGTCGCCATCGACGGTGCGCAGAAGGTCGGCATGGTCTTCGGCGACCTCAGCCGCGGCGAGGTGAACGTGCGGATCTGGATCCAACCCGAACACCGCAAGAAGGGCTACGGCACCGCCGCGCTGCGCCGTGCGCGCACCGAGATGGCCGCGTTTTTCCCCGGTGTGCCGCTGGTGGTTCGGGCACCGGGCGCCCACGCCGGCTAGTTGCTAGTCGCCGGTCGCTGAGCGGCTGTGGATGAAGGCGCCGCTGGGGATAACTGACCGGGCTGCAGCCGTTTTCGCTGCGGCGCGGCTCGACGCCGTCGGTTCGATGACCGAATCTGACCGGCATGACAACCATGACGCGCGCCGAGCTCGGAGCGCTTGGGGAACAGCTGGCCGTTGACCACCTGCTCGAGCAGGGGTGGACGATCCTGGCCCGCAACTGGCGGTGCCGGTACGGCGAACTGGACGTAATAGCTGCCGATCCGGCCGCGCGCGCCGTGGCGTTCGTCGAGGTGAAAACCCGCACCGGTGACGGGTTCGGCGGGCTGGCGTACGCGGTCTCGCCGGAGAAGGTCCGCCGGGTGCGCCGGCTTGCCGGATTGTGGCTCGCCGGCCAGCAATCGCACTGGGACGAAGTCCGGGTGGATGTGATCGGCGTTCGGATCGGGCGGTGCCGCACGCCGGAGATCACCCACCTGCGGGGAGTGATCTGATGACGCTGGGGCGGGCCTTCTCGGTCGCGGTGCGCGGCCTGGACGGACTCATCGTGGAGATCGAGGCCGACATCACCTCGGGGCTGCCCGGCGTGCATCTGGTGGGCCTGCCCGATGCCGCCTTACAGGAGTCGCGGGATCGGGTGCGGGCAGCGATCACCAACAGCGAACAGAATTGGCCGCAATCCCGTCTGACGCTGGCGCTGTCGCCGGCGACGCTGCCGAAGATGGGGTCCGTCTACGATCTGGCGCTGGCCGCCGCGGTGCTTTCGGCGGATCGTGGCACGCCCTGGTCCCGGCTGGAGAAGACGGTGCTGCTGGGCGAGCTGGCGCTGGACGGGCGGGTGCGACCGGTGCACGGGGTGCTGCCGGCGGTGCTGGCCGCCAAGAACGAAGGCTGGGCGCGCGCGGTGGTCCCGGTGGACAACCTCGCCGAAGCCAGCCTGGTGGACGGCATCGAGGTCCTCGGGGTGGCGACACTGCGCCGGCTGCACGACTGGCTGGAGGGCTCGGCACGGCTGCAGGAACGGATCACCACCGTGGCCCCGGTGGTGGAGCCGGCCGCGGACCTGGCTGAGGTGGTGGGCCAGGCCCAAGCCCGGTTCGCGGTCGAGGTGGCTGCGGCCGGATCGCACCATCTGCTCCTGACCGGTCCGCCCGGCGTCGGCAAAACCATGTTGGCGCAACGCCTTCCGGGCCTGTTGCCGCCGCTGACCGAAAGCGAGTCGCTGGAGGTCACCGCGATCCACTCGGTCGCCGGACTGTTATCCGGTTGTGCGCCGTTGATCACCCGGCCGCCGTTCATCGCACCGCACCACAGCTCCAGCGTGGCGGCGCTGGTCGGGGGCGGCTCCGGAATGGCCCGGCCGGGCGCGGTGAGCCGCGCGCACCGCGGAGTGCTGTTCCTCGACGAGTGCGCCGAGATCCGGGTCAGCGCCCTGGAAGCGTTGCGCACACCGTTGGAGGACGGCGAGATCCGGCTGGCCCGCCGCGACGGGGTGGCCTGCTATCCGGCCCGCTTCCAGCTGGTCATGGCGGCCAACCCCTGCCCGTGCGCACCGGCCGACCCGCGCGACTGCACCTGCAAGTCGATGCAGAAGCGGCGCTACCTCGGCCGGCTGTCCGGGCCGCTGCTGGACCGGGTGGACCTGCGGGTGGAGATGCATCCGGTGCGCGCCGGCGCGTTCTCCGCCGCCGCCGATGGCGAGTCGACCGCCGCGGTGCGCGCCCGGGTGGCAGAAGCGCGTACCGCCGCGGCGACGCGCTGGGGACCGCACGGTTTTCACACCAACGCCGAGGTCAGCGGCGCGTTGCTGCGCCGCAAGTTTCGGCTCTCCGGCGCGGCGATGGCCCCGCTGCGCACCGCGCTGGACCGCGGCCTGCTGTCGATCCGCGGCGCCAACCGCACCCTGCGCGTGGCCTGGACGCTGAGCGACCTGGCTGGCCGGAACTCGCCCGGCCTCGACGAGGTCGCCGCGGCCCTGAGCTTCCGCCAGCCTGGGGCGGCCCGGTGAGCGCCGAGGAGGCCGTCCTGCGGGCCTGGGCGTATCTGTCCCGGGTGGCCGAACCGCCGCGCGCGGATCTGGCCGCACTGGTCGAGCGGGCCGGCCCGGTCGAGGCGGCCGAACGCATCCGGTGCGGCGCTGTCGAACCGGAACTGGCCAAGCACACCGAAGCCAGACGCGAGATCGACTCTGCCGCCGCGGATCTGGAGTTGCTGGCCCGCCGCGGCGGCCGGCTGGTCACGCCCGATGACGACGAATGGCCGCTGCTGGCGTTCGCCGCGTTCGACGGCACCGCGGTCGCGCGAAAGCCGGATTGCCGCGCGCCGCTGGCGCTCTGGGCGATCGGCCCGGCGCGCCTGGATGAGGTCGCCGAACGCGCCACCGCGATCGTCGGGACCCGGGCCGCGACCGCCTACGGCGAGCTGGTGGCCGCGGATCTGGCCGCCGGGCTGGTCGAACGCGACGTGGCGGTGGTCTCCGGCGGCGCGTACGGCATCGACGGTGCGGCTCACCGCGCCACGCTCGCCGCCGACGGCACCACGGTGGCGGTAATGGCCGGCGGCATCGATATCAGTTATCCGGCAGGCCATTCCGCGCTGCTGCACCGCATCGGCGGCAACGGACTGCTGGTCACCGAATATCCGCCCGGGGTCCGTCCGGTCCGGCACCGGTTTCTGACCCGCAACCGGCTGGTGGCGGCGCTGGCCGGCGCGACGGTGGTGGTCGAGGCCGGCCTGCGCAGTGGCGCGGCCAACACCGCCGCGTGGTCGCGGCTGCTGGGCCGCCCGGTGGCCGCGGTTCCCGGGCCGGTCACCAGTGCGGCGTCGGCCGGCTGTCACGTCTTGCTGCGCGCCGGCGCCGAACTGGTCACCCGAGTCGACGAGGTGATCGAGTTGGCCGGGCGGGTGGGGGAGCTGGCAGACGAACCGCCACATCCGGTGACCCCGCTGGACGGGCTCAGCGCCGCCGAACGTCAGGTCTACGAAGCGCTGCCGGGGCGTGGCACGGCGACCGTCGATCAGGTTGCGGTCGCATCCGGGCTGGCCCCGGCACAGGTGTTCGGGCCGTTGGCGATGCTGGAGGTGGCGGGTCTGGTCGAGCGCCGTGACGGCAGTTGGGCGATAGTCCGGCGCAGACGGTAGCTCGTATAGTCGGCGGGAACAGCAATGGGGAGGCAGCGTGGCAGGAAGACCGGTTCACACCTTCGCAGTGGTCCGCACCGAGCAACTCTCGGAACATATGGTGCGGGTGGTGTTGGGTGGCACCGGGTACGACACCTTCCGCCCGAGTGAATTCACCGACTCCTACGTCAAAGTCGTCTTTGTGCGCCATAGCGTCGACGTTGCCGCGCTGCCGCACCCGTTGACGCTGGACAGCTTCGACGGCCTGGCGGACGAGGACCGTCCGGTGATCCGCACCCTCACGGTGCGGCGCGCCGATCCGGTCGCCCGGGAGATCGCCATCGACGTCTCGGTGCACGGCGACCACGGCGTCGTCGGCCCGTGGGCCACCGGCGCTCAGCCCGGCCAGGCCGTCTATCTGATGGGCCCCAACGGCGCGTACGCGCCCGACCCCGCGGCCGACTGGCATCTGCTGGCCGGTGACGAGAGCGCGCTGCCGGCGATCTCGGCCGCCCTGGAGGCGCTGCCGGCCGACGCGGTCGGCAAGGCGTTCATCGAGGTCGCCGGCCCGGACGATGAGTTCACGCTGACCGCCCCGGAGGGGGTGCAACTGAACTGGCTGCACCGCGGCGGACGTGCCGATTTGGTCGGGCAGGACCGGGCCGGCGACAACGCGCCGCTCGTCGAGGCGGTCACCACCACCTTGTGGCTGCCCGGCCAGGTTCAGGTGTTCATCCACGGCGAGGCGCAGGCCGTCATGCACAACCTGCGGCCCTACATCCGCAAGGAGCGCGAGGTGGAGGCCAAGTGGACCTCGATCTCGGGCTACTGGCGGCGCGGTCGCACCGAAGAGACGTTCCGGCAGTGGAAGAAGGAACTCGCCAGCAAAGAAGCAGCAGAAGCTGCGGCGGGCTAGCGACATGGCGTTCGGGGACTACCAGTTCGAGATCTATCTGCAGGGCTTGGCCGGGGTGGTGCCTGGGCTGCCGATGACCTACACCGAGTTGGAGGCCAAAGCCGCGGCGGCGCTTTCCCCCTCGGTGTGGTCGTATGTGGCCGGCGGTGCCGGCGACGAGCGCACCCAGCGGGCCAACGTGACGGCGTTCGACGGGTGGGGGCTCATCCCGCGGATGTTCGTCGGGGCCACCGAGCGGGACCTGTCCATCGAGATGTTCGGATTACGGCTGCCCTCACCGATCTTCATGGCACCGATCGGTGTCATCGGTATCTGCGCCCAGGACGGCCACGGCGACCTGGCCAGCGCCCGGGCCGCGGCGGCCACCGGCGTCCCGATGATGGTGTCCACCCTGACCGCTGATCCGCTGGAGGACGTGGCCGCCGAATTCGGCGACACCCCAGGGATTTTCCAGCTGTACACGCCCAAGAACCGGGAGTTGGCCGAAAGCCTGGTGCGCCGTGCCGAGGCGGCGGGATACCAAGCCATCGTCGTCACCCTGGACACCTGGGTTCCGGGCTGGCGCCCGCGTGACCTGGCGACGTCGAACTTCCCGCAGCTGCGCGGGCACTGCCTGGCCAACTACTTCTCCGACCCGGTATTCCGCGCGGGGCTGGCCCAGCCGCCCGAAGAGAACCCGCAGGCGGCCGTGTTGTCCTGGGTGCAAACCTTCGGCAACCCGCTGACCTGGGACGACCTTCCATGGCTGCGGTCGTTGACGGATCTGCCGCTGATCGTCAAGGGGATCTGTCACCCCGATGACGCCCGCCGCGCCAAAGACGGCGGCGTGGACGGCATCTACTGCTCTACCCACGGCGGGCGTCAGGCCAACGGCGGGCTGCCGGCCCTGGACTGTCTGCCGGCGGTGGTGGCGGCCGCCGACGGGCTGCCGGTGCTGTTCGACTCGGGCGTCCGCACCGGCGCCGACATCATCAAGGCGCTGGCGCTGGGCGCGACCGCGGTGGGAATCGGCCGGCCGTACGCCTACGGGCTGGCGCTGGGCGGGGTCGAGGGGATCGTGCACGTGCTGCGCTCGCTGCTGGCCGAGGCCGACCTGATCATGGCGGTCGACGGTTATCGGTCACGGCTTGATCTCACCCCGGACACGCTGCGGCGCGTCACCTGAGCACGTGGACGCCTTCTGCCACCGTGATCGGCGTGGACGCGATTCTCCAGGAGTTCGACGAGCACCTGGCTTTGGAGCGGGGACGTTCCGAACACACCCGGCGTGCCTACCTCGGTGACCTGCGGTCGCTGTTCATGTTTCTCGCCGAGCGCGGGCACAGCGGTATCGAGGCCCTGAGCCTGCCGCTGCTGCGCAGCTGGCTGGCCCAACAGGCCGGCGCCGGCGCGGCCCGCAGCACACTGGCCCGGCGCACTTCGACGGTCAAGACCTTCACCGCCTGGGCGGCCCGGCGCGGCCTGCTGGCATCCGATCCCGGGGCGCGTCTTGCGCTGCCCAAGGGCCGCCGGACGCTGCCCGCGGTGTTGCGCACTGACCAGGCGCACGCCGCGATGGCGGCCGCGAAATCCGGTGCGCAGCAAAATGACCCGCTGGCGTTGCGGGATCGTTTGATCGCCGAGTTGCTGTATGCCACCGCCGTGCGGGTCAGCGAACTGTGCGGTCTGGACCTCGACGACGTCGATTCCGGACGTCGGCTGCTAAGAGTGCTCGGCAAGGGCAACAAGCAGCGGACGGTGCCGTTCGGCGAGCCGGCCGCCGAGGCGCTGCAGGCCTGGCTGGCCCGCGGGCGCCCACTGTTGGCGACGGCGGAGTCCGGCCCGGCCCTGCTGCTCGGTGCCCGCGGCGGGCGCCTGGACCCGCGGCAGGCCCGCACCGTCGTGCACCAGACCGTCGCGGCGGTCGGGGGCGCCCCCGATATGGGGCCGCACGGGTTGCGCCACACCGCGGCCACCCATCTGCTGGAGGGCGGGGCGGATCTGCGCATCGTGCAGGAACTGCTCGGGCACTCCAGCCTGGCCACCACCCAGCTCTACACCCATGTCACGGTCGCGCGGCTGCGTGCGGTGCACGAGCGGGCCCACCCCCGGGCTTAACGCAGCGGCTTGAGCCGGATCGGCGTGGCGGCCAGCAGTCCCAGCGGGTCGAGGTAGTCGGCGCGCGCGGCCGGGCCCCACATCGCACCCCAGTGCAGGCAGGCCGCGGCACCGCAGCCCGGATGGCCGGGTTCCAGGGCGCCGATCACCGTCGTCGTCGCCACTCGCTGGCCGGGCCGCACCGACGCGCGAACCGGCTGATAGCTGGTGCGCAGTCCGCCGGGATGGGCCAGCGACACCACCGGCACGCCACCCGCCAACCCGGCGAAGACCACCGTCGCGCTCCCGGCGGCATACACCGGTTGACCTGCGGCGCCGGCCAGATCCACCCCCCGATGGCCGCGCTGCCAGTCCGGCCGCGGCGCATCAAACCCCCGCACCACCGCCGGCCGCGGGCGCAGCGGCCAGTCCAGCCGCACCGCGTCGCCGCGCGCCGGGGCGGCCAGCAGCAGGCTTGCGACCAGGAACAACGCCACGCACCGCATTCGCCCAGTTCACCCCGGCGGCCCGGAAACCGGCCAGTCACCGCTGTGGACAAAGCACCTGTTCGGGCGGTGTAAACTCATCTGCGCAGTTCGCGTATGCGGGCTGACTTCGCGTGTCTGCCATACAACCGGATGCCGGCGGTCCCCGACAGGGGTCCGGCATCTCAGCAGGCACCAGGGCCCGGCCTCACCCGTCGCCGGGCGACAACCGACACAAAGGAACCATGGACTCATGGCTGTTGTAACCATGAAGCAGCTGCTGGACAGCGGCGCACACTTCGGGCATCAGACCCGTCGTTGGAATCCCAAGATGAAGCGGTTCATCTTCACCGACCGCAACGGCATCTACATCATCGACTTGCAGCAGACGCTGACCTTCATCGACAAGGCGTACGAGTTCGTCAAGGAGACCGTCGCGCACGGCGGGTCGATCATGTTCGTCGGCACCAAGAAGCAGGCGCAGGAGTCGGTCGCGGCCGAGGCCACCCGGGTCGGGATGCCGTATGTCAACCAGCGCTGGCTGGGCGGCATGCTGACCAACTTCTCCACCGTGCACAAGCGTCTGCAGCGCCTCAAGGAACTCGAGGCCATGGAGCAGACCGGCGGCTTCGAGGGACGCACCAAGAAGGAAATCTTGATGCTGACCCGCGAGAAGAACAAGCTGGAGCGCAGCCTCGGCGGTATCCGCGACATGGCCAAGGTGCCGTCGGCGGTCTGGGTCGTCGACACCAACAAGGAGCACATCGCCGTCGGCGAGGCCCGCAAGCTGGGCATCCCGGTCATCGCGATCCTGGACACCAACTGCGATCCCGACCTGGTCGACTACCCGATCCCGGGCAATGACGACGCGATCCGCTCGGCGGCGCTGCTGACCAAGGTCATCGCCTCCGCGGTGGCCGAGGGGCTGCAGGCCCGGGCGGGCCAGGGCAACGGCGAGGGCAAGGCTTCGGCCGAGGCGGTTGAGCCGCTGGCCGAGTGGGAGCAGGAGCTGCTGGCGGGCGCCACCACCTCCGCGCCCGACGCCGAGGCCGCAGCTGCCGGCCCCGAAACCACCACCGACGCATCGTAGGAAAGGCACACAGTGGCGAACTACACCGCTGCCGACGTCAAGCGGCTTCGGGAACTGACCGGCGCAGGCATGATGGACTGCAAGAACGCGCTGGCCGAGAGTGACGGCGACTTCGACAAGGCCGTCGAGGTGCTGCGAATCAAGGGCGCCAAGGACGTCGGCAAGCGCGCTGAGCGCGCCACCGCCGAAGGCCTGGTCGCCGCCAAGGGCGGCGCGCTGATCGAGCTGAACTCCGAGACGGACTTCGTCGCCAAGAACGACGAGTTCAAGGCGCTGGCCGAGGAGGTCGTCACGGCCGCCGCGGCGGCCAAGACCTCCGATGTCGAGGAGCTCAAGAGCGCCAAGACGGGGGAGCGCACCGTCGGTGAGGCCATCGAGGCGCTGTCGGCCAAGATCGGCGAGAAGCTCGAACTGCGCCGCGTCGCCTACTTCGACGGCACCGTGGAGACCTACCTGCACAAGCGGGCCTCCGACCTGCCGCCGGCGGTGGGGGTGCTGGTGGAGTACTCCGGCTCGGACAAAGAGGCGGCCCACGCGGTCGCGCTGCAGATCGCCGCGCTCAAGGCCAAGTACCTAACTCGCGACGACGTGCCCGCCGACCTGGTGGCCAACGAGCGGCGCATCGCCGAGGAGACGGCCAAGGAGGAGGGCAAGCCGGAGGCCGCCCTGCCCAAGATCGTCGAGGGCCGGGTGACCGGCTTCTTCAAGGACGTCGTGCTGCTGGAGCAGTCGTCGGTGTCCGACTCGAAGAAGACGGTCAAGGCGCTGCTCGACGAAGCGGGCGTGACGGTGACCCGCTTCGCGCGGTTCGAGGTCGGCCAGGCCTAAACGGTTCTGGCGGCCTTGCTAGCGTCAGGACATGCAACATGTCCACGCTTTCGGCGACGACGCGCTCGGCGACTCCGACACGGTCGGCTTGGTTGAGCGGATCCGATCAGGCGATGTGTCGCCCGCCGACCTCGTCGACGCCGCGATCGCGCGCACCGAGGCGGTCAACCCGCAGCTGAACGCGCTGGCCTACCGGGCGTTCGACCGCGCCCGGGCCGAGGCGACGGCACCTCGCGAGGGCTACTTTGCCGGTGTCCCGACGTTCGTCAAGGACAACGTCAATGTCGCCGGGATGCCGACCATGCAGGGCACCGACGCGTGGCAGCCGCACGCCGCTGCCGCCGACGGCGACTTCGCCCGGCTCTACCTCGGTACCGGGCTGATCGCGCTGGGCAAGACCCAGCTGTCCGAGTTCGGGTTCAGCGCCGCCGCCGAGCACCCGCGGCTGGGCGCGGTGCGCAACCCGTGGAACACCGACTACACCGCGGCGGCGTCGTCGTCGGGTTCGGCGGCGTTCGTCGCTGCCGGGGTGGTGCCGATCGCGCACGCCAACGACGGCGGCGGCTCCATCCGAATCCCGGCGGCGTGCAACGGCCTGGTCGGCCTCAAACCGTCGCGGGGCCGGCTGCCGCTGGACAAAGACCTGCGCGCCATGCCGGTGCGCATCGTCTACAACGGCGTGGTCACCCGCTCGGTGCGGGACACCGCGGCCTTCTACGCCGAAGCGGAGCGGATCTGGCGCAACACCAAGTTGCCCCCGATCGGCGACGTCCGGGCGCCGGGTGCCCATCGGCTCAAGGTCGCGGTGATCACCCAGTCGATCCAGCGCGAGACGTCGACGGAGATGCGCGAGCTGACCTTGAAGACCGCCGCGCTGCTCGAGGAGCTCGGCCATCACGTCGAATACCTCGACCATCCGCCGGTGCCCGAGTCGTTCGCCGACGACTTCCTGCTCTACTGGGCCTTTCTGGCGACCGCGCTGGTGCGCGGGGGGCGGCGGATGTTCGGCCCCACCTTCGACCGCAGCCGGCTGGACAACCTGACGCTGGGCCTGGATCGCCATGCCTCCCGGCGCCTGTACCGGCTGCCGCTGGCGATCGCCCGGCTGGCGAGCATGCGCCGCCACACCGCGCGATTGTTCCGCAACTACGACGTGGTGCTCACCCCGACACTGGCCCACGAGACCCCCAAAGTCGGCCACCTGGATCCCACCGCCGACTATCAGCAGATCATCGACCGGCTGATGGACTGGGTGGCGTTCACCCCGCTGCAGAACGCCTCGGGCGACCCGGCGATCTCGCTGCCGCTGGCCGAATCCGCGGCCGGGCTGCCGGTGGGCATGATGTTCAGCGCCCATTTCGGCCAGGACGCCCGGCTGCTGGAGTTGGCCTACGAACTGGAGGCGGCCAAGCCCTGGCCCACGATCACCGGCCGGGGCTAGCGGCGGTCGCAAGCGCGGCGAAGCCGGGCGAAACGGGCCGCCGCCATCAACACTGGTCGCCGATCCGTTCCAGCATCTGCCGGAACCGGTGCTGCTCGGCCGGGCTCAGGGCCGCCAGCACCCGGCCGTCGGCGACCCGCACCGCCTCTTCGGCCTGGGTCAGTAGCTCGCGACCGGCATCGGTCAGCGTTGCCGGCAGCGCCCGCCCGGACGGCACCGACTGCGGCCGGCTCACCGCGCCCCGGTTCTGCAGCCGGTGCAGCACGGTGTTCATGGCCTGCGGTGTGACGCTGGTGTGCCGGGCCAACTCGGCGCTGGACAACCCCGGGCGCACCGAAAGCACCCGCATGCACACGAATTCGGGAAGCGTCAGCCCCAGTGGTCCGAGCACCGCCGAGACCTGCGGGCGCAGTGCCGAGCTGACCCGGTACAGCAGATAACCCAGCGGAGCGCTGTCCACGTCACCCATATCAAAGATCCTGACATACGCGGTCGCGGTTACGAGCCGCTATAAATCGTTTCCCGCGTACGACAGGTTGAAGCTTTTGTTCGTCAGCGGGAAGTCCGGGACGATGGTGTCGTCGCTCAGGCAAACCGGCAGTGCGGGCCAGTTGAACCAGGACGGGTCGACGATCTTGGCGCGGGTGATGACTCCGTCGGCGCCGATCTCCACCCGGTGCACGATGGTGCCGCGCCAGCCCTCGACGATCCCGATACCGGACCCGCCCGCGGCGGGTATCTCCGCTGTGAACTCAAGCGGCCCGCGATGGTTCTCGATCAGGTTGCGGCACAGCGCCACCGAGGCGGCGAACTCGTCGCGGCGGACGGTATAGCGGGCGAGCACGTCGCCGGTTGACGCCGTCGCCTCGGTTACCGGCAGGTCGGTCAGCGGATGGTCGAGGCGGGCATCGGTGACCAGCCCACTGGCCCGTGCCACATAGCCCAGGGTCGCAAGCGCTTTCGCATCGCCCCGATGCAGCACCGAGGTGCCGGCGAACCGGTCGTAGATCACCGAATTGCCCAGCGTCAGTTCGGCGATCTCAGCGATGTCGTCGGCCAGCTCCTGCAACTGCTCCGGATCGGGGAGTGTTTGCAGCACAACGCCACCCGGCCGGATCGCCTGGCGCAGCAAGCGGTGGCCGGTCACTTGCGCGTTGATCCGCAGTAGCTGTTCGCGGGCGCGTTGGGCGTGGACGTTGGCCAACCCGAAGCTGACATCGTTGGCCAATGCGCCCAGGTCGGCGGCGTGGTTGTAGAGCCGCTCGAGTTCGACGAGCAGAGCGCGCAACCGGTGCGCCGGATCCGGCAGCTGGAGCCCGAGGGCGTCCTCGACGGCCAGGCTGTGCGCCAGGGCGTGGCCGGCCGAGGTGTCACCGCTGATCCGCTCGGCGAGTTCGACGGCGGCGCCGGCGGCCCGGCCGGCGAACAGTCGCTCGATTCCGCGGTGCACGAACCACAGCCTCGCCTTGAGCCGCAGTATGGATTCCCCGACCACCGAGAAGCGGAAGTGTCCCGGCTCGATCAGGCCGGCGTGCACCGGCCCGACCGGAATCTCGTAGACACCGGCCCCCTCGACATTGAGGAACGGGAAACGGCCCGCCGCAACGAAATCCGGCGGTGGCCCGGCGTCGTTGCGCATCGGGTGCCAATTCTCCGGCCAGTGCGCGTGCCGTACCAGGCGGCGGGGCTGCGGATGGCCGACCGGGGTGATCCCGTAGAGGTCGAGCATCTCCCGTTCGAAGCGGCCGGCCTGAAACGACAGGCCGGCCAGGGAGGGAACTGACGGGTGCTGCGCCGAAACGGTCAGGGTCAGCTCGGTACGACGGTCCGGGCGGCCCGCCAGGAACAGATACACCACCCGCAGGCTGTCGCCGTCGTCGTGGGCGGCAACCAGTGCGAGCCGGAAGCCGTCGGCCAGCAACCCCGCGGCCGCGTCGGGCAGCTCGGTGTCGGTGACCGCAGCGCGGGTAACCGTAGCTGTCACAGTGCCCCCAGCTGGGTTGCGGCGGTGGTGAACAGGCCCGCCAACGGGCCCGCGGTGATTCCCAGGGCCACTGAGACCAGCACACCGGCCACCAGCGCGGCCGCGACTGTGGCCGGCACGAGGATCTGCGGGCCCTCGGCGCTCGCGGCGCCCAGCAGCATGCGGCCGGAGTTCGCGGTCAGCGCGGCGAAGGCCACCAACAGCGCCGTCAGTGCCAGTGCCAGGGCCCAGGCCAGCTGGGCGTCGGCCAGCGACATCGCGATCGCCAGCTCACTGGCGAACATCGCGAACGGCGGCAAGCCGAGCAGCACCACCATGCCGACTGCGAATGCGCCGCCCACCAGCCGTGATCTGCCCAACACCGCGGTGATCTCGCCGATCGCCGTGGTGCCGTGCGCGGCCTGCAGCTGGCCGCCGGCCAGGAACAGCACTGTCTTGCCGACCCCGTGCGCCAGCACGTGCAGCAGCAGCGCGGCGATTGCCGGCACGGTGCCGGCCGACGTGGCGACCGCGATCAAACCCATCGTCTCCATCGACGAATAGGCCAGCATCCGTTTGAGATCGGCGGTGACGGTCAGCAGCAGCGCGGCGATGAGCATCGTGGCCAACCCGGTGGTCAGCAGCGCGGTCCGCAGAAAAGTGGGGCCCACCGCGGCGTCGATGATCGGTTTGAGCCGGATCAGCACCGAGAACGCGACGGACAGCAAGACCCCGCTCATCAATGCCGAAACCGGCGCCGGTGCCTGACTGTGCGCATCGGCCAGCCAGCTGTGAAACGGTGCCAGACCCATCTTCGCGCCGTAGCCGATCAGCAACAGCGCACCGGCCAGTCGGGTGACCGCCGGGTCGAGTCCGGCGGCATGGGCCACCAGGACGTCGAGGTGCAGGGCGTCCTCGCTGCCGGCACCGGCATGGCGAGCGGCGAAGTGCAGCAGCACGGTGCCCAGGAACGCGATGGTGATGCCCACCGAACACACCATGACGTACTTCCAGGTGGCCTCCAGCGCGGCCCGGCTGCGGTGGTGCCCGACCAGGAACGCGGTCACCACCGTGGTGGCCTCAACGGCGACCCACACCACCCCGATGTTGTTGGCCGACACCGCAAGAGCCATCGCAGCCAGAAACGCGGGGGTGAGGATGCCGTACAGCCGTGCGCCACGACGATCGGTCACCCCGCGGGCCAGCTCGGCGTCGACGTAGCCGATGCTCGCCCAGGTCGCCAGGCTGCCGACCACACCGATCACGATCAGCATGGTCACCGACAGCGCGTCGGCGCGCAGCAAGCCGTTCAGTGCCAGATGCGCGCGGTCGTCCAGCCGAATCCCCAGGGCGACCCCGCTGCCCAGAATCGTCAGCGCCGACACCAACGTCGCGACAGCGCTGAGCCGGCGCCAGCCGACCACGACGGAGATCAGCGACGCCACAACGGGTGTCAGAAACGGAAGCAGCATCAGTGGTGTCATCAGTCGCGCAACTCCCGCAGCAGGTCCAGATCCACTCCGCCAAAGGCGTTGCGCAAACGGCCGGTCAGCACACCGAGCACGATCAACACGAACAGCACATCCAGCGACGCGCCGAGTTCGACGATCAGCGGGACACCGGCGGTCAGCAGGAAGGCGGTGGCGGCGATCCCGTTGTCCAGCATCAGCAGTCCGACCGCCTGCGAAATGGCATGGCGGCGGGTCGCCATCATGAACAGTGCGACCAACACGGTGGCGATAGCTGCCGGGGCGGCGTTGGTCGCGGTGCTGCGCTGCAGGTCGACGACCGGCTGGGCGATCGTGAACGCCGCGACCACCAGCGCGGTGACTACCAGCAGTGATGCGGCGGTGCTGACCAGGGGGGTGGCTTCGCGGCGTTCCTGCCGTTCGGCACCCAGCGCGCGGGCCAACAGCCAGGGCAACGCGACGGCGCGCACGGCGAACACCCCGACCCCCACCGCGATCAGGGCCCGATCATGGTCCTGTACACCGCGAACCACCGGGATGGCGGCCAGCGCCGCGCCTTGGGCCACGAGCAGCACCCGCACGATCGCCGACAGGTCGCGGCGCCAGACGGCCAGCACCGCGGCCAGCAGCACTCCGCCGGCGGCCAGATCCAGCATGTTGTCGTAGCTCATCCGCCCGCTCCGGTGAAGAAGTTCGCTGCCGTCACTGCCAGCAACGCCAACACGAAGGACCCGGCCAGCAGTTCGGGCACCCGGAACAGCCGCAGTTTGGCGATGAACACCTCGATGCCGGCCAGGGCGCCCGCCAGCACGGCCACCTTGATCGCGATCGCACCGGCGCCCACCGCCACGTCGATCAGGTCCGGATTCGCCCCGGCGATGCCCCACGGGAAGAACAGGTTGGCCAGCAGCGCAAGCAGCACCGTCAGCCGCATGCCGGCGGCCCACTCGATCAGCGCGAGCTTGGGACCGGCGTATTCCAGCACCATGGCCTCGTGCACCATCGTCAGCTCCAGGTGGGTGGACGGATTGTCCACCGGCAGCCGGCCGGTCTCGGCGACGATGACGATGACCAGCGCGACGAACGCCAGCGCACTGGCCAACGTGATCACCTGGCCGGGGTGCTCCATGGTGTTGCCGACGATGGCGCCCAGATTGGCCGACCCCGCCGGAATCGACAGCGCGAACACCGCCAGCAGAATGGTCGGTTCCACCAGCGCTGCGATGGTGATCTCGCGGCTGGCGCCCATCCCGCCGAATGCCGTGGCGGTGTCGATCCCGGCCAGCGTGAGGGCCACGGTGCCCAGGAACAGCAGCCCTACCACGGTGACCAGGTCGGCGACCGGGTCCAGCGGCGAACCCGTCGCCACCAGTGGGGCAGTGGCGACGATGACCAGCGTGGTGGCGGCCAGTGCCGCCGGCGCCGCGGCGAACACCCAGGTGGTGCCGAGTGGCTTGAGCACCTGCTTGCCGAGCAGCTTGCGCAGGTCGCGCCACGGCTGCAGGACTCCGGCGCCGGCGCGGCCCTCGGCGCGCGCCCGGACCTGTCGCATCAGGCCGATCACCAGCGGGGCGCCGAATATGACACCGGCGACCTGCACGAAACCGGCCAGATAAGTCATCGCGTTCATCGCGCCACCAGCGCAGCGATCAGGACGCCGAGCGCGCCGTAGGCCAGGTACAGGTGCACGCTGCCGGTGTGGGCGCGCCGCACCAGCTGCGCGGCTCCGGCGACGGCCCGCAGCACCGGGGCATACCAGCGCTCCTCGATGACGTCGGCGAGCCGTGCCCGGTAGGCGATCCGGTCGACCACATAGGTCGAGGCTGCCTGGCCGCTCACCTCGACGTCGGTGTCGAAACGCAGCACATCGTCGAAGACCTGCTGCAGCGGTTGGGCGAACGACGTCGCGGTGTACTGCATGCGGGGGGTCAGATCGTCGGCGCCGCAGGCCCACAGCGGCACCGTGGCCGGCTCGGGTCGTTGCCGCGAGCGCCATCGGGAGCCGATCGCCACGATCAGCACGGCGGCGGCCAGCGCGGCGGCCAGCAGGGCCGGTGCCATGGAAGCGCGCAGACCCGGCAAGTGCAGGAACACCCCGAGCGCCGGCGCCTCGCCGAACACCGGCAGGGCATCGAGCACCCGGTTCAGCATCGGGCCCACCACACCGGGGGCGACGGCCAGCACCACGCAGGCGGCCGCGGGCAGCGCCATCGCGGCGATCATCGTGCCGGGGGATTCCCGCGCCGCCGCCGCGGCATCCGAGCGCGGACGGGCCAGAAAACCGATCCCGAAGGCCTTGACCATGGCGGCCACGCCCAGCCCGACGGTCAGCGCCACCGCCCCCACCGCCAGCGGCATCACCAGCGCGATGGCGACATCGTGGCCGGCCCGGGCGTTCATCAGGGACTGGATCAGCAGCCATTCGCTGACGAAACCCGCCCCCAACGGCAGACCGGCTGCGCCGAGGGCGGCCACCCCGAACAGCGCAGTGGTCACCGGCATCCGGCGGGCCAGGCCGCCGAGCCGGTCCAGGTCGCGCAGGCCGGTGGCGGCCAGCACCGATCCGGCGGCGAAGAACCCGAGGCTCTTGAACGCGCTGTGGGCGATCAGGTGCAGCAGTGCGGCGGTGACGTCCACCGCCGCGGCCGGCTGCGCGCCGGCGCCCGCCAATAAGGTCGCGGTGCCCAGTGCCAGGGTGATCAACCCGATGTTCTCCGTTGTCGAATAGGCAAGCAAGCGTTTGAGATCGGTGGCCACCGATGCCTGCAACACCCCGTACATCGCCGACGCGCCGCCGGCGATCAGCAGCGCCCACGCCCACCAGCGGGGGCCGGGCCCCAGCAGCTGCAGGTCGATGCGGATGATGCCGTAGACACCGAGATTGACCATGGCAGCACTGAGCAGCGCGGAGACCGGGCTCGGCGCCTCCGGATGCGCCCGTGGCAGCCAGGCGTGCAACGGCAGCAGACCGGCCTTGGAGCCGAAACCGATCAGAGTCAACACGAAGACCGTGTTGCGCACGCCGTCGGGCACCGCGCCGATCCCGGCGAACTCATCACCGGCGGCCGCCGCCAGCATCACCATCCCCACCAGCAACGTCACGAAGCCCAGCTGCGTCATCACCACGTAAATCAGCGCGGCCGAGCGCACCTCGCTGCGCTGTTGATCGGTGAGCACCAACACCAGTGAGCTCAGCGCCATCAGCTCCCAGGCGAGCAGGAATGTGGTCACCGAGCCCGCTGCCGGGACGGCCAGCAGCGTGCCGACGAACACCGGTAGCGCCGTCAGCGGGACGGCGCCGAATTTCTCGTGCCGGGAGTAGCCGATCCAATACAGGCCGGCCGCCACTGCCACCGCGCCGGTCAGCACCATGAAGAAGCCGCCGACCGGCTCCACCCGCAGCTGCACACCCAGCAGCGGAAGCAGCCAGCCGATCCGGATCGCCGGCACGGCGCCGAACACTCCGGCCAACCCGACACCGGCTCCGGCGGCGCCCAGTCCGATCGTCGTCGCACCGCTGAGCAGTGGGCCGACGGCGTTGCTACGCGAGAGATGGGAGTCAGTCACCTTCCGGTCACCGACCGTAGGGCGGCGACGATCTGGTCGGGGGTGGGCGGGCAGCCGGGAATCTCGACGTCCACCGGCACGACCTCACCGACGGCGCCCACCGCCCCGTACGCCTGCGCGAACACCCCCCGGTTCAGCGCACAGTCACCGCAGGCGATGACCCGCCGCGGCTGGGGGGTGGCCTCGACGGTGTTGCGCAGCGGTTCGGCCATGTTGCGGGTGACCACCCCGGTGACCAGCAGTGCGTCGGCATGCCGCGGGGAGGCGACGAGCCGGGCGCCGAACCGTTCGGCGTCATACACCGGACCGAAGGCCCCGGCGATCTCGATCTCGCAGCCGTTGCATGAACCGGCGTCGACGTGGCGTACCTGTACCGAGCCGGCCAGCCCGGGGGGCGGGTCGGCGGGCGGGCGGGTGCCGGCCGGTTCGGTGATGCGGCCGAGCCTCAGAATCCTGCCGAGCCAGCTCATCGGCCGGCCCGCAGATCGTCGAGCAGGGCGACCTGATCGTTGAGCAGTCCGGTCAGCGCCTTGCGTGCGACCGCGAGCAGTTCGGTGATCACCGGCGACGCGATGGAGTAGAGCACCGTGTTGCCCTCCTTGGTCGCCACCACCACTCCCGCCCGCCGAAGCACCGCCAGCTGCTGAGACAGGTTGGACGCCTCCAACCCGATCTCGGTCAGCAGCTCGCCGACGGCGCGGTCGCGTTCCGCCAGCAGTTCGAGTACCCGAATTCGGGCAGGGTGGCCCAGCGTCTTGAAAAATTCAGCCTTCAGCTGGGGCAGCGAGTTCGGCACGGACCGACAATAGCAGCGAAAACATCAATTGAAAAAGTTTTCATCTGTTGTGGTCTTTTGCCGTCGGGGTCACCACCCCCGCGCACCGTTTGACCGGCCCGGTAGGGCAGGATGACAACTGCCGTCGCGGACGATTCTGCGATGGCGCTGTCATGCGCGGAGCCCCGAGGAGCCTGATGACGGAGCCGACGAGTACCGACCCGGTGTCACCGACCGGCCGCCCCCATTACTCCCGGGTGCTGCTCAAACTCGGTGGGGAGATGTTCGGCGGTGGGCAGGTCGGGCTCGATCCCGACGTCGTCGCCCAGGTCGCCCGTCAGATCGCCGAAGTGGTCCGCGACGGTGTGCAGGTCGCGGTCGTCATTGGCGGCGGCAACTTCTTCCGCGGTGCCCAGTTGCAGGAGCGCGGCATGGAGCGGATGCGCTCGGACTACATGGGCATGCTCGGCACCGTGATGAACAGCCTTGCGCTACAAGACTTTCTGGTAAAGGAAGGCATCGACACCCGGGTTCAGACCGCGATCACGATGGGCCAGGTCGCCGAACCCTACATTCCGCTACGCGCCCAGCGGCACCTGGAGAAGGGCCGGGTGGTGATCTTCGGTGCCGGCATGGGCCTGCCGTATTTCTCCACCGACACCACCGCCGCCCAGCGAGCGCTGGAGATCGGCGCTCAGGTGGTGCTGATGGCCAAGGCGGTCGACGGCATCTTCACCGCGGACCCGCGCCTTGACCCCGAGGCCGAACTGCTCACCTCGATCAGCCATCGCGAGGTCATCGACCGTGGGCTGAAGGTGGCCGACGCCACCGCGTTCAGCCTCTGCATGGACAATGGCATGCCGATCCTGGTGTTCAACCTGTTGACCGACGGAAATATCGCCCGGGCCGTCGCGGGTGAGAAGATCGGGACACTGGTCACCACCTGAAAAGAGGAGAGGCGCACATGATCGACGAGGCTCTCTTCGACGCCGAAGAGAAAATGGAGAAGGCCGTGGCGGTGGCTCGCGACGATCTGGCCACCATTCGCACCGGCCGGGCCAACCCGGGCATGTTCTCCCGGATCGTCATCGACTACTACGGTTCGCCCACCCCGATCACCCAGCTGTGCAGCATCAACGTGCCCGAGGCGCGGCTGGTGGTGATCAAGCCGTACGAGGCGTCCCAGCTGGGCGCCATCGAGACCGCGATCCGCAACTCGGATCTGGGCCTGAACCCCAGCAACGACGGTGCGCTGATTCGGGTGGCGGTGCCGCAGCTCACCGAGGAGCGGCGCAAGGAGCTGGTCAAGCAGGCCAAAGCCAAAGGCGAGGACGCCAAGGTCGCGGTGCGCAACATCCGCCGCAAGGCGATGGAGGAGCTGCACCGCATCCGCAAGGACGGCGACGCCGGTGAGGATGAGGTCGGTCGGGCGGAGAAGGAGCTGGACCGCTCCACCCAGCAGTACGTGAGCCAGATCGACGACCTGGTCAAGCACAAAGAAGGCGAGTTGCTGGAGGTCTAGCGGCCGCCAGTAGTCAAAACCCGTGGCAGACAACGACACCGGTGCACCTACCGGTCAAAAGCAGTCGCGGGCGGGACGCAACCTCCCCGCCGCGATCGTGGTGGGGGCGCTGCTCGCCGGGATGCTGGTCTACACCCTGTTGTTCGCCCCGCGCTTCTGGGTGCTGATTCTGGCGGTGGCCACGCCGATCGCCACCCATGAGATCACCAGGCGGCTGCGTGAAGTCGGCTACGACGTGCCGTTCATCCCGCTGGCCCTCGGCGGCCAGGCAATGCTGTGGCTGTCGCTGCCGTTCGGGGCCAGGGGAGTGCTGGGCGCGTTCGGTGCCACCATCGTGATTTCCATGATGTGGCGGCTGGTCGACCAGGGGCTGCACCACACCCCGGTCAACTATCTGCGGGACGTGTCCGCGATGGTGTTGATCGCGGTCTGGGTGCCGCTGTGCATGAGCTTCGCGGCTCTGCTGGTCTTTCGCGACGACGGCCCCGGCCGGGTGTTGTGCCTGCTGTTCCCGGTGGTCTTCTCCGACATCGGCGGGTACGCCGTCGGGGTGTTGTTCGGCAAGCACCCGATGGCGCCGGCGATCAGCCCGAAGAAATCCTGGGAGGGTTTCGCCGGATCGATGGTGCTCGGTGTCGCCGCGGCGGTGTTCGCGGTGACGATGTTCCTCGACCGGCCGTGGTGGGTGGGGCTGCCGCTGGGGGTACTGCTGGTGTTCACCGGCGTCTTCGGCGACCTCATCGAGTCTCAGGTCAAACGCGATCTGGGCATCAAGGACATGGGCCGGCTGCTGCCCGGCCATGGCGGCATCATGGACCGGCTTGACGCGTTGCTGCCGTCGGCCGTGGTGACCTGGATCGTGCTGACCGTTCTGCACTGAGTCACCGGCATACTGGAACCGATCATGACGCAACAGCTGGTGTTCACCGCACCGCGGCGGGCCCTGCCGCCGCGCCATCTGGCCGACCTCGACCCGGCCGGCCGTGCCGCCGCCGTCGCCGAACTGGGCCTGCCGGCATTCCGGGCCAACCAGCTCGCCCACCACTACTACGGCAGGCTGATCGCCGATCCGCAGCAGATGACCGACCTGCCGGCCGGGGTGCGCGCCGCGGTGGCCGACGCGCTGTTCCCCACCCTTCTGACCGCGGCCAGCGAAATCGAATGCGATGCCGGCGAGACGCGTAAGACGTTGTGGCGGGCACACGACCACACCAAATTCGAGTCGGTGCTGATGCGCTACCCGCGCCGCAACACCGTGTGCATCTCATCCCAGGCCGGCTGCGGCATGGCCTGCCCCTTCTGCGCGACAGGCCAGGCCGGGCTCACCCGCAACCTGTCCACCGCCGAGATCCTCGAGCAGGTACGGGCGGCGGCGGTGGAACTACGGGATCGGGATCACGGGCGGCTGTCCAACATCGTGTTCATGGGCATGGGGGAGCCGCTGGCCAACTACGCCCGGGTGGTGGCCGCCGTCCGCCGGATCACCGAGCCGCCGCCCAACGGGTTCGGCATCTCGGCGCGATCGGTGACGGTGTCGACGGTCGGGCTGGCCCCGGCGATCCGCAAGCTCGCCGATGAGGGGCTGGGGGTCACCTTGGCGCTGTCGCTGCACACTCCGGATGATGAGTTACGCGACACGCTGGTCCCGGTCAACAACCGCTGGAAGGTCGACGAAGCGCTCGACGCCGCCCGCTACTACGCCGACGTGACCGGCCGGCGGGTGTCGGTGGAATACGCGCTGATCCGCGATGTCAACGACCAGCCCTGGAGGGCCGATCTGTTAGGCCGCAAGCTGCACAAGACGCTGGGGCAATTGGTGCACGTCAACCTGATTCCACTCAATCCGACCCCGGGCAGCGACTGGGATGCCAGCCCCAAGCCGGTGGAGCGGGAGTTCGTCCGGCGCGTGCGGGCCCAGGGCGTGGAGTGCACCGTGCGTGACACCCGCGGGCGCGAGATCGCCGCGGCCTGCGGTCAATTGGCGGCGGACAGCGAGTAGCTAGCGCAGCCAGCCGCGCTTGCGGCCGATGATGTCCCGCAGCACGACGAACAGCGCCAGCGCGGCGAATCCGAGCAGGAAATAGTCCTCGACGTGGCCGATGTGGTTGCCGCGCAGCATCAGCAGCAGGAAACCCACGATGCCGAGGCCGACGATGTGCCAGGTGCGGTGGTTGATCGCGCTCCAGCCCCAGGCCGCCGAGGGCACCTCGGCGGTGTCCACACCATGGCGTTCCAGTTCGGTACCGGCCACTTCGACTCCCCACTTTCAGCTGAGCGACTGCGCAACATTCTGGCATACCGCCCCACCATGACGGCCACCCGCTGCGCCCGCCCCCCGCTTGCGATCGCCTAGATCTCGAATGTCCGGTAGGCGGCCCGGCCGACGATTTCGGCCAGACCCTCGGGACTCCACTGCTGCTCAACATCGAGCAGCATGCGCGCGGCGGCCTCACAGATGGCCAGGAACACCTCAGTGAGCGCTGCCAGGGCGCGATCGGACTGCGCCCGTTGCTCCAGCAGCGGTCGCATCACCATGGCGACCCGCTCGGTGAGGCGGGCCCGGCCGGAGACGACGGCGGCGGCCAGAACCGGATCCTGGTCCGCGGCGAAGATGATCCGCCACGACGCAGGGCGCTCCCGCACGGTGGACAGGAAAGCGCAGAACCCCGCGACGAACCGGTCCTGCACAGTGCTGGCCCGCTGGGGCGGTAACGCCGCGAGCAGGCTGGTCAGCATCAGCTCGGTCTCCCGGTCGAGCAGCGCGGCCAGCACCTCGCCCCGGCCGTCGTAGCAGGCGTACACCACCGGCCGGGTGACCCCGATCCGCTCGGCGATGGCCGCCATGGTCACCCCGGCAACGCCGTGCTCGGCCGCGATCTGCAGGGCGGCGTCGAGCACCTGCGGCCGACGTCGCTCGGGGCCGAGATGCTCGGCTCGCGACCGGTTGGCGGCTGGTTCCGGCACCGGTTCAGCGTAGTTGGATGTCGGCGATGATCAGCACCGGCCAGGCGACGATCTCCCCGAGTATGGAGAACACCTTGTCCAGCCCACGGACGTCGTGCAGGTGCTGGTAGTGGCTGCCGGCCCAGAACACTCCGATCACCAGGTAGGCGCCCAGCAGCACCGAGCCCATGGCGCCGAGGTAGAACAGCTGGCGGATGCTGAGCTCGCGGTCCAGCAGGCGTTGCAGGCCCGAAAGCCTCATCGGATGCTCCCCAGGATCGGCTGGGACTCGATGAGTCCCTCGTCGCTGGGTGCGAGGCCTTCACCGAAGACCCGATTCGACTGTTTGGCACGGAATTCCAGGTGGGCCTGCGCCGGCACCGCGTAGCCGTAGCGTTTCTGGGCCTCCCGCGGAGTCGTGGTGACCTGGTTCACCGGCCGGATCGAGCGCAGCACCCGAGTGCCGATCGGAAGCGTCATCGGTGAGGTCAGCCGCAGCAGCATCAGCTGCACGCGCGGGCTCAGGCTTAGCAGGGTGAACGCGGCACTCAGCGGCGGCACGATCAGTGCGTCCAGCAGCCGGGAGGTGCCCACCCCGCCGAGCTTGCGCATCCAGCGGGGCATGGTCGCCAGGGTGCCGCGGCGCAGGAGTGCGGTCACGATCAGCATGCCTGGCCACACCAGCCGTGGCAGTGTCGGCGGCAGGATCACTTCGGCGCGCAGCAGGTGTGCCATGGCGCGCCGGGCGATGTCGGAATTGATCAGCTGGGGGCGCATCTCCTCGAAGTACTCGCGGATGCCCTCCCGGGTGCGCGGCACGTCGGCCGGGTCGAGGGTCTGCAGTTCGGCCGCCTTGGCGCACTCGGCCCAGTAGGACGCTTCCTCCTCGGCCGACAACGGACCGGGGCCGTACTTCTCGTAGGCGTAGAGGATCGAGTGCCAGGCCGTGAGGTGGATCCACAGCTGGGCGGCGGGGTCGTTGGCGTCGTAGTTCTCACCGGTGACCGGGTCGATGCCGATGGCCTTGGAGTGGATCCGTACCAGCATGTCGGCGGCCTCGACGGTGCTGCGGCTTTCGCCGAAGGCCACCATCGCGAAGTAGCGCAGGGTCCGGTCGTAGCGGGTGCGCGGCCGGTCGTAGATCGCCTGGGTGTGATCGACGGAGGCGACGAGCCCGGGGTCGAGTTCCTCGATGACCACCGCGCGCTGGAAGCCGATCGACAGCGAGGTCGGATAGCTCCACACTTTCCAGGTCACCGAGTCGGGACCGAAGAATCCGTAGTCCTCGGCGGGCTCGGCATCGGGCAGGGTCAGCCATTCGCGCAGGGTGCTCAATGTCGTCCGCCTTCCGCCATTTCCTGGCTCGTTCTATTTCCTACACTGTGTAGGAATATTGCACCCAGCGGGACGGGCCGTCAAGGGTGTGGTTGCGCCGCTACCGTGGGAGCCATGGCCTCCGATGTCGAGGAAGCGCGCCGGATCTGGGATTTCGTCGTGGCGCCGCCGCGCACTGCGCCGGGCGTGACGTCGATGGTGGGCTACCGCGCGCTCGACGTCCCCGAGACCGTGCACCGCGGACTTCCGTCGTCGACCCTGACCTTCATCGTCAGCCTCGACGAGGGGGTCGAAGCCGCCCGGACCGCCGACGCGCTGCCGACGGCGCGGCCGACTCCGATCATTCTCGGCGGCCTGCACGAGCAGGCCAGCCACGTGCGCCAGCGCCGCGGACAGGCCGGCGTGCAGGTGGCCCTGCACCCGCTGGCCGCGCGGGCGGTGTTCGGCGTACCGGCCGCCGAGCTGAGCGTGACCGACTTCGACGCGGCGCCGGTGCTGGGCCGTGCGTCGGAGCGACTACATCACCGGGTTGCCGACACTCGCGGGTGGCCCGGCGCGTTTGCGCTGGTTGCGCAATATCTGTTGGCCGGCCGCCGGCGCCACGCCAGCGTGCGACCCGAGGTCGCCTACGCCTGGCATCTGCTGGGGCGCAGCCGGGGGCGCACGCCGGTGGGCGTCGTCGCAGACCAGGTCGGGCTGAGTCAGCGGCACCTGACCACGCTGTTCCGCCGCGAGGTGGGGCGCACCCCGAAGACGGTGGCGATGCTGATGCGCTTCGAATACGCCACCGCCCGGATGGCGGACGCGGCGCGCGGACGCCGCCGTGTCGATCTGGCCGGTATCGCCGGCGAGGCCGGTTACGCCGACCAGGCCCACCTGACCCGCGAGTTCGCTCGGTTCGCCGGTGTGCCGCCGGGGGTCTGGCTGGCCGAGGAGTTCCAAAACATTCAAGACGGCGGCCACGCCGCAAGGTCACAGTGGTGTCATGACGAGTTCGAATCCAACCGTTTGGTTGACCCTGCAGGCGCATGACGCGCGCAAACTCATCGACTACTACGTCGACACCTTCGGGTTCGTCGTCACCGCCCGCCACGGCGTCGACGGCGACACGGTCAGACATGCCGAACTGCTCTGGCCCGAGGGCACCGGCGGCATCATGCTGGGCAGCTACCGGCCCGGCAACGAGTGGTGCCGTGAGCCCGGCACCGCCGGCGGCTACATCGTCACCGCCGACCCCGACGGCATCTACGAGCGGATCGTGAGCCGCAACGCCGACGTCGTGTCGCCGTTGGCCGACACCGACTACGGGGCCCGCGAGTTCGTCGTCCGCGACCCGGAGGGCAACCTGTTCAGCTTCGGCGACTACGCCGGGGAGCCACGCGACTGATCTCGGGCACAATGGGCAGGTGAGTGTGTCTGCGCGGCGTCGGACCAAAGTCCTGCTGTTGGGCTCGACCGGTTCGATCGGCACCCAGGCGTTGCAGGTCATCGCCGCCAATCCGGATCGCTTCGAGCTGGTCGGGCTGGCTGCCGGCGGCGGCCAACCCGAACTGCTGGCCGCCCAGTGCGCCGAGACGGGCGTCGCCAACTTCGCCGTCGCCGACTCGCAGGTCGGTGACGCCCTCGACGCCCCCTACCGCGGACCCGAGGCCGTCACCCGGCTGGTGGAAGACACCGAGGCCGACGTGGTGCTCAACGCCCTGGTCGGCGCCCTGGGCTTGCGTCCGACGCTGGCCGCGCTGGACACCGGGGCCCGCCTCGCCCTGGCCAACAAGGAATCTTTGATCGCCGGCGGTCCGCTGGTGCTGCAGGCCGCCCAGCCCGGCCAGATCGTGCCGGTGGACTCCGAGCACTCCGCGCTGGCGCAATGCCTGCGGGGCGGCACGCCCGATGAGGTCGCCAAGCTGGTGCTCACCGCCTCCGGCGGGCCGTTCCGGGGCTGGAGTGCTGCGGATCTTCAACATGTCACGCCCGAGCAGGCCGGCGCGCACCCGACCTGGTCGATGGGCCCGATGAACACGCTGAACTCGGCGTCGCTGGTGAACAAGGGACTTGAACTCATCGAGACCCACCTACTGTTCGGCGTGCCCTACGACCGCATCGACGTCGTCGTGCATCCGCAGTCGATCGTGCATTCCATGGTCACCTTCACCGACGGGTCGACGATTGCCCAGGCCAGCCCGCCGGACATGCGCCTACCGATCGCGCTGGCCCTGGGCTGGCCGGCCCGGGTCCCCGGTGCGGCCGCGGCCTGCGACTTCACCAGCGCGTCGACGTGGGAATTCGAGCCGCTGGACCAGGCGGTTTTCCCGGCCGTTCAGCTGGCCCGCCACGCCGGCCAGACCGGCGGCTGCATGACCGCGGTCTACAACGCCGCCAACGAAGAAGCAGCAGAAGCATTCCTGCAAGGCCGGATCCGCTTTCCCGCGATCGTCGACACCATCGCCGATGTGCTGGCCGCGGCCGACCAGTGGGCGGCACAACCCGCTACCGTGGACGAGGTACTCGACGCGCAGCGCTGGGCCAAGGAACGAGCGGCTCGCGCCGTCGAGGCGACAGCTACGAGAAAGGTCGGAAGCACGCGATGATGTTCGCGATCGGCATCGCGCTGTTCGCGCTGGCCATCCTGGTGTCGGTGGCGCTGCACGAATGCGGTCACATGTGGGTGGCCCGCGCCACCGGCATGAAGGTGCGGCGGTACTTCGTCGGGTTCGGCACCACCTTGTGGTCGACGCGCCGCGGCGAGACCGAATACGGCCTCAAGGCGATCCCGGCCGGTGGCTTCTGTGACATCGCCGGCATGACCGCGGTGGAGGAACTGGCCCCCGACGAAGTCGACCGCGCCATGTACAAGCAGAAGACCTGGAAACGGGTGGCGGTGCTGTTCGCCGGGCCCGGGATGAACTTCATCATCGGCCTGGTGCTGGTCTACAGCATCGCAGTGATCTGGGGCCTGCCCAACCTGCACGCGCCGACCACCGCAGTCATCGGCGAAACGGCTTGCGTGGCACCGGAAGTCGTCAAAGGCGAGCTGGGCCCTTGCACCGGTCCCGGTCCGGCGGCGCGGGCCGGCATCCAGTCCGGCGACGTGGTGGTCAAGGTCGGCGACACGCCCGTGTCGACCTTCGAGGAGATGGCCGCCGCCGTGCGCAAGCAGCACGGCGTGACGCCGGTCGTCGTCGAACGCGACGGCACCGAACTGACCAAATACGTCGATGTGACCCCGACCCAGCGCTGGATCGCCGATGGGCGCGACAGCGCGGCCGTGCCCAGCACCGTCGGCGCCATCGGGGTGGGGGCCGCCCAGTTCGGGCCCACCCAATACAACCCGTTGACGGCGGTGCCGGCCACCTTCACTTTCAGCGGCGACCTGTCGGTGCTGCTGGGTAAGTCGCTGGCCAACATCCCGTCCAAGGTCGGTGCGCTGATGCACGCGATCGGCAACCCGAACGGGGAGCGCGACCCGGAAACCCCGATCAGCGTGGTGGGCGCCTCGATCATCGGCGGCGACACCGTCGATCACGGCCTGTGGGTGGCGTTCTGGTTCTTCCTGGCGCAGCTGAACTTCATTCTGGGTGTGCTCAACCTGGTGCCACTGCTGCCGTTCGACGGCGGGCACATCGCGATCGCGCTCTACGAAAAGCTGCGCAACGTGGTCCGGTCGGCACGCGGGAAGGTCGCCGCCGCACCGGTGAACTATCTCAAGCTGATGCCGGCCACGTACGTAGTGTTGGTAGTGGTGGTCGGCTACATGCTGCTCACCGTGACCGCCGACTTGGTCAATCCGATCAGGCTGTTTTGACAGGAGAGCCCTCATGAGCGTCGGCCTCGGTATGCCGGCGGTGCCGGCCCCGACCTTGGCGCCGCGCCGCAAGACCCGCCAGCTGATGGTTGGCGGTGTCGGGGTGGGCAGCGACCACCCGATCTCGGTGCAGTCGATGTGCACGACCAAAACCCACGACGTCGACGCGACGCTGCAGCAGATCGCCGCGCTGACCACCGCCGGCTGCGACATCGTGCGGGTGGCCTGCCCGCGTCAGGAAGACGCCGACGCGCTGGCCGTCATCGCCAAAAAGAGCAACCTGCCGGTGATCGCCGACATCCACTTCCAGCCGAAGTACATCTTCGCCGCGATCGACGCGGGTTGCGCTGCGGTGCGGGTGAATCCGGGCAACATCAAGGAATTCGACGGCCGGGTCGCCGATGTCGCCAAGGCGGCCGGCGCCGCCGGGGTGCCGATCCGGATCGGCGTCAACGCCGGCTCGCTGGACCGGAGGTTTCTGGCCAAGTACGGCAAGGCCACCCCCGAGGCTCTGGTGGAGTCGGCGCTGTGGGAGGCGTCGCTGTTCGAGGAACACGGCTTCGGCAACATCAAGATCAGCGTCAAGCACAACGACCCGGTCGTGATGGTGGCCGCCTACGAGCAACTGGCCGAGCAGTGCGATTACCCACTGCACCTGGGCGTCACCGAGGCCGGCCCGGCGTTTCAGGGCACCATCAAGTCCGCAGTGGCATTCGGTGCGCTGCTGTCCCGTGGCATCGGCGACACCATCCGGGTGTCGCTGTCGGCGCCGCCGGTCGAAGAGGTGAAGGTCGGCACCCAGATTCTGGAGTCGCTCAACCTGCATCCGCGGGGCTTGGAGATCGTGTCGTGTCCGTCGTGCGGGCGGGCGCAGGTCGACGTCTACAAGCTGGCCAACGAGGTCACCGCGGGGCTGGAGGGGCTCGACGTCCCGTTGCGGGTCGCGGTGATGGGCTGTGTGGTCAACGGGCCCGGTGAGGCCCGCGAGGCGGATCTGGGGGTGGCCTCCGGCAACGGCAAGGGCCAGATCTTCGTCAAGGGCGAAGTGATCAAGACCGTTCCCGAGGCGCAGATCGTCGAGACCCTGATCGAGGAGGCGCTGCGCTTGGCCGCAGAAATGGGAGCGATGGGCGATGGCGCATCTCCCGGCGGCCCGCCCACCGTCGCCGTAAGCTGAACGCAGCCGATCCGCCGACGGCGTGCGGCGGTTGAGTTCGCAAGAAAGAGTCACCATGTCGGCTCCGCCGGATTCTCGTCTCGAACAGCGACGGGTATCCGTCGTGCGTGACGCCGCGGCGGTCTGGCGAGTCCTTGATGCGGATCCGGTCGGCTCCTGCATGGTGGCCGCCCGGGTCGCCGACCACGGGGTCGATCCCCGCGCGATCGGCGGTGAGCTGTGGACGCGCGGCGGTGTCGAGGAATCACTGTGCTACGCCGGGCCGAACCTGATTCCGCTGCGCGGGGCGCCGGCTGACCTGACCGCGTTCGCCGACAAGGCGGTCAGCGCCATCCGCCGCTGTTCGTCGCTGGTCGGCCGCGCCGAACTCGTGTTGCCGATGTGGCAGCGCCTCGCCGAGGTCTGGGGCCCCGCCCGGGATGTGCGCGAGAGCCAACCGCTGATGGCGCTGCACACCATGCCCGGCTGTCCGATGGATCCGGAGGTGCGTCAGGTGCGCCCGGACGAGCTCGACGCGTACCTGGTGGCCGCCGTCGACATGTTCATCGGCGAGGTCGGGGTGGATCCGCGGCTCGGTGACGGCGGCCGGGCCTACCGCCGGCGGGTGGCCAGCCTGATCGCAGCGGGCCGGGCCTGGGCGCGCTTCGAGCGCGGCGAGGTGGTGTTCAAGGCCGAAGTGGGCTCGCAGTCGCCGACAGTGGGCCAGATCCAGGGCGTCTGGGTGCATCCGGATCGACGGGGGCAGGGCCTGGGCTCCAGCGGCACCGCCATGCTGGCCGGGGTGATCGTCGGCACCGGGCGCATCGCCAGCCTGTATGTCAACGATTTCAACGCGGTGGCCCGCGCCGCCTACGAGCGGGTCGGGTTCACCCAGGCCGGCACGTTTGCCACCGTGCTGCTGGACTGAGCTGTTCTTCGTCGAGCCTGTCGTTGGCGCGGAGAAGTTCGAGTGGCGAGCACGCCAACTCTCCCCCCGCAAGCGGGAGGTGCCCCTGCCTCGGTGCGCCTCCGCGCGTAGCCCGTGTCCATTTCGTAACATCAGCATCAATGGCAACAAAAACAACTTCAGTATCAGCTGTTCTGCTGATGGTGTTCGCTCTGGCGGCCTGCACGCCCCGCCCGGACGGACCCGCGCCCACCGCCGAAAGGTTCTTCGCCGCGCTGGCCACCGGTGACACCGCGACCGCCGCCGAGCTCAGTGATGACCCCTCGACCGCCCGCAGCGCGCTCAACGCCGCCTGGGCCGGCTTGCAGGCTGAGCACCTCGACGCGCAGGTGCTGGGCGCGCGCTACAACGACGACACCGGCACGGTGTCCTATCGCTACACCTGGCAGCTGCCGAAGAACCGGACCTGGTCGTATGACGGTCAGCTCAAGATGGTGCGCAACGAAGGCCACTGGGCGGTCCGCTGGACGGCCACCGGCCTGCACCCCCGGCTGGGGGAGCACCAGACCTTCGCGCTGCGGGCCGACCCGCCGCGGCGGGCCTCGGTCAACGAGGCCGGCGGCACTGACGTGCTGGTGCCCGGCTACGTCTACCACTACGAGCTGGACGCCGGCCGGGCCGGGAAGAACCTGATGCACACCGCGCGGGCGGTGATCGACGCGCTGCGACCGTTCGACGACACCCTGGGGGATCCGCAGTGGCTCGCCGAGCAGGCCAGCTCCTCGGTCACCCCGCTGGATCTGATCACGCTGCGCAAGAACGACCACGACCGCGTCGAAGCCGCCATCGGCAAGCTGCCCGGAGTGGTGATCACCCCGCATGCCGACCTGCTGCCCACCGACGACCGCTTCGCGCCGGTGCTCATCGGCGAGGTCAAGAAAACCGTCTCGGCTCAACTCGAGGGCGCGGCGGGCTGGCGCGTGGTCAGCGTCAACCAGAACGGCGTCGACGTCGCGGTGCTGAACGAGGTGGATCCGTCCCCGGCGCCGTCGCTGACGATCAGCCTGGACCGATCGGTGCAGCGCGCCGCCCAGAACGCGGTCAACACCCGCGGCGACAAGGCGATGATGGTGGTGATCAAACCGTCGACCGGCGAGCTGCTCGCGGTCGCGCAGAACACCGCCGCCGACGCCGACGGCTTGATAGCGACCACCGGCCTGTACCCGCCCGGGTCGACGTTCAAGATGGTCACCGCCGGCGCGGCCATCGAACGGGACATGGCCTCACCGAACTCGATGGTGGGCTGTCCCGGCGAACTCGACATCGGCCAGCGCACCATCCCCAACTACGGCGGGTTCGACCTCGGCCTGGTGTCCATGTCGCGGGCGTTCGCCAACTCCTGCAACACCACGTTCGCCGAGCTGGCCAGCCGGATGCCGCCGCGGGCGCTGTCGCAGGCGGCCAGCCGCTACGGGATCGGGGTGGACTACCTGGTGGACGGCATCACCACCGTCACCGGTTCGGTGCCCCCGACGGTTGATCTGGCCGAACGCACCGAGGACGGGTTCGGCCAGGGCAAGGTGCTGGCCAGCCCGTTCGGTGTCGCACTGGCCGCGGCGACGGTCGCCGCCGGCAAGACCCCGGTGCCCCGATTGATCCAGGGACGGCCTACCGCGGTCAACGGCCCGGCGGTTCCCCCGGTGAGCACCGAGATGCTCGACGGTCTGCGCCAGATGATGCGGCTGGTGGTCACCGACGGCACCGCGCGCGACATCGCCGGCTGCGGGCCGGTGTTCGGCAAGACCGGTGAGGCGGAGTTCGCCGGCGGGTCGCATTCCTGGTTCGCCGGCTTCCGGGGCGACATGGCCTTCGCCGCGCTGATCGTCGGCGGCGGCAGCTCGCAGTACGCGGTGCGGATGACCAAGGTGATGTTCGACTCGCTGCCGGACAACTTCCTACTCTGACGCGACGCTGCGCACGGCGGTAAGTTGAGAAGCCATGACGGGCATTGATGACGACGTGGCGGCGGTGCTGCGCATCTCGGATGCCGACCGCAACGGGACGCTGCGCCGCCTGCACAATGCCGTCTCCCTCGGGTTGATCGACATCGGCGAATTCGAGGAGCGCGCCGCCCAGGTCTCGCAGGCCCGGATGCGCTCGGACCTCGACACGCTGATCGGGGACCTGCCCGGGCCGCGTGCCATTGTCACCTCGGCGGCCGACCGGGTCGAACTGCGCGGCTGGGCCGGCTCGCTCAAGCGGCACGGCGAATGGATCGTGCCCACCCGGTTGGCGTTGGTGCGCCGCCTGGGCTCGGTCGACCTCGACCTCACGAAGGCCCGCTTCGCCGGGCCGGTGGTCGTCATCGAACTCGACATGCGGTTCGGCTCCGTGGACATCCGGTTGCCCGACGGCGCGAGCGCCTCGATCGACGACGTCGAGATCTATGGCGGCAGCGCCCGGGATCGCCGTAGCGACCCACCCGCCGAAGGCACCCCGCACCTGGTGCTGACTGGGCGGGTGGTGTGCGGCTCGGTGGACATCAAGGGCCCGCGGCGGCCCTGGCTCAGCCGGCACCGGCTGCGCCGCTAGCGCCCGAACAGCGCCGTTCTGAGCCCGCAGCAGCCGGTCCCGGCCGCGGGGCGCGGATCTACTCCGAGCCGTCGTTTTCCCCGAGGCCGTTAAGCTGGCGTGATGCCCGTTCGTGCCCCGCTTTCCCCCGGCGTGCTGTCTCCGACGCTGCCGGTCCCCAAGTCGATCCCCCGTCCGGAATACGTCGGCCGGTCCACCGCCGCGGAGGGTAGCGAGCCGTGGGTGCAGACCCCCGAGGTGATCGAGAAAATGCGGGTGGCGGGCCGGATCGCGCCGGGCGCGCTGGCCGAGGCCGGCAAGGCCGTCGCGCCGGGGGTGACCACCGACGCACTCGATCGCATCGCCCACGACTACATGGTCGACCACGGCGCCTACCCTTCGACGTTGGGCTACAAAGGCTTTCCCAAGTCGTGCTGCACCTCGCTCAACGAGGTCATCTGCCACGGCATCCCCGACTCGACGGTGATCGCCGACGGTGACATCGTCAACATCGACGTCACCGCCTACATCGACGGCGTCCACGGCGACACCAACGCCACCTTTCTGGCCGGAACCGTCGCGCAAGAGCACCGCCTGCTCGTCGAGCGCACCCGGGAAGCGACGATGCGGGCCATCAAAGCGGTCAAACCGGGCCGTGCGCTCTCGGTGATCGGCCGGGTCATCGAGGCGTACGCGAACCGATTCGGCTACAACGTGGTCCGCGACTTCACCGGACACGGGATCGGGACGACCTTCCACAACGGACTGGTGATCCTGCACTACGACCAACCCGAGGTCGACACCGTCATCGAGCCGGGGATGACCTTCACCATCGAGCCGATGATCAACCTCGGCAGCCTGGACTACGAGATCTGGGACGACGACTGGACTGTGGTCACCAGCGACGGCCAGTGGAGCGCCCAGTTCGAGCACACCCTGCTGGTCACCGACGACGGCGCCGAGATCCTCACCCTCGCGTGATCATGGCCGGTGAGCTGCTGAGGGCCTGCGAAAACCGCCCGGTGAGGGCCCGCTGGCTGTAGCGTAGCGGAGATGCCTGGCACGATGATGACGATCGACGGGTTTCCGATCCCGGTCGATATCGCCGGCCCGCACAACGGGCCCGTCGTCGTCGTGCTCGCAGCCGCCCAGCACCCGCTCACCGCCTACGACGCGGTTTGTCAGCGGCTGCACACCGCGTCGTTGCGCACCATCGTGATCGGCGCCGACCCACGGCTGACGCCCAAGTCTGTGGTCGGGATCCTGGATTCCCTGGGAGTCCAGTGCGGCGTGCTCGTCGGGGATCGGACCGGCGGTGACAATGCCTGGGAGCTGGCGGCGACGCGCCCGGACCGCTTCACCGGCCTGGTGGTACTCGATCGGGGGCATCCGCGGGCACCGGATCTGAGCGGGGCGATCCGCGACGAACGCTGCCCACCGGTGGAGATCAACACCACCGTTCTGGTCAGTTCCCGGGCGTCGGCCTCGGTGGCCGACGCCAGCAAGCGGTTCGTTTATGGCGAACATCGTCTGGTGATGCTGCCGGGGCGCCGTAGCGCCCAAGAGTTCACCGCTCAACTCGCGATGGAGATCGTTTTGCGGGCCAGTACCTGGTAACGGTTGACAAGAAGAGTATTTTCAGAGGGCTGGGCGTCGTTGGGGGACTTTCGGCTGAAAAGAACCGAATAATCACAATGGGGGGGTTCAAGTGTCGTCGGCACAATCGATACCGGCACTGCTGCGTCAACGCGCTGAGCAGTGGTCGGACCAGCTGGCCTTCACCTTCATCGACTACGAGGTCGACCAGGCCGGGTACTCCGAGACCCTGACCTGGTCGCAGCTGCTGCAGCGCACCGAGGCTATCGCCGTCGAGGTGGCCGCGGTCGCCTCACCGGGCGACCGGGTCGCGCTGCTGGCGCCGCAGGGCCTGGAGTACGTCGTCGGGTTCTTCGGGGTGATGGAAGCCGGCTGCATCGCGGTGCCGTTGCCGGTGCCGGCGTTCGGCAGCCACGACGAGCGGGTCACCGGGGCGCTCAACGATTGCGCACCGGCCGCGGTGCTCACCACCTCAGCGGTGGTCGGCGATATCCAGAACTGCGTCGGCGCGATCGGGGGCCGTCCGCCGGCGGTCATCGAGATGGACTTGCTCGACCTCGACGCGCCGACCGGGTGGAGCGGCGCCGGGGCGCTGACCACCAAGACCGCGCTGCTGCAGTACACCTCCGGCTCCACCGGCTCGCCGCGGGGCGTCGTGGTCTCCCACCGGAACATCTTCGCCAATATCGAGCAGGTGATGGCGGACTATTTCGCCGACGACGGGGGAGCGCCGCCGCCCGACACCACCCTGGTGTCCTGGCTGCCGTTCTACCATGACATGGGCCTGCTGCTCGGCATCATGGGTGCGGTCTTGATGGGCTGCCGCTCCGTGATCATGAGTCCGATCGCCTTCCTGCAGAAGCCGGCGCGCTGGATTCAGCAGTTGGCCATTAACTCCTGCTCGTTCACCGCCGGGCCGAACTTCGCCTTCGAACTCGCCGCGCGCCGGACCACCGACGAGGACATGGCCGGGCTCGACCTGAGCGGCGTGCACACCATCCTCAGCGGCAGTGAACGCATCCATGCCGCGACGATCCGCCGCTTCAACGAGCGGTTCGCCCGCTCCAATCTGCCTTCCAACGCGCTCGCGCCGTCGTACGGATTGGCCGAAGCGATGGTCTACGCCGGGTCGGCGCCTCGCGCCAAGCGGCCGGTGACCTTCCGGCTCGACTACGAGAAGCTGGTAGCCGGTGTCGCCGAGGCCGGCCCGGCCGGCGCCGAGCTGGTCAGCATCGGCCCGCCGCGCGCCTGCACGACGCGCATCGTCGACCCCGAGACGCGCACCGAGAACCTGCCCGGCCAGGTCGGGGAGATCTGGCTGCACGGCGGCAATGTCTCCAGCGGCTACTGGCACAACCCGGAGGCGACCGAACGCACCTTCGGCGGGCGGATCGAGGATCCGTCGCCCGGCACGCCCGCCCAACCCTGGTTGCGCACCGGCGACCTCGGCGTCATTCACGAGGGCGAGCTGCTGGTCGTCGGCCGCATCAAGGACATGTTGATCGTCGACGGCCGAAACCACTACCCCGACGACATCGAGGCGACGGTGCAGGAGCTCACCGGGGGCCGCGTCGCTGCCATCCCGGTCAGCGGGGAGGGTCGTGAGCAGCTGGCCGTCATCGCCGAGCTCAAGAGCCGCGGCACTCCAGAGGAGGAAACGCGGCGACTGGCGGAGCTGAAACGCGATGTGGCAGCGGCGGTTTCGCGATCACACGGGGTGCGAGTGGCCGACCTCGTGCTGGTCGCTCCCGGCTCCTTGCCGATCACTACCAGCGGCAAGATTCGCCGGTCGACGTGCGCCGAGCGCTACCAGTCGCAGGAATTCAGTCGGCTGGAGCCGATCGGCTGAGCACGGGCAGGTAACCTGACAGCACTCAAACGTCAGGGGGGCTGTCGTCGGTGAAGGAGCGCAATGACCCGGCCCGCGATGCTGTCCCAGGTCGAACTGCAGCAGCTGGTCGGGTGCGGCGAGATCGACACTGTCGTGGTGGCGCTCACCGACATGCAGGGCCGGCTGGTCGGTAAACGGGTCACGGCGCAGCACTTCCTCGACGAGGTCGCCGGGCACGGCGTGGAGTGCTGCAGCTATCTGCTGGCGGTCGACGTCGAGATGAACACCGTTCCCGGCTATCCGATCGCCGACTGGGGCACCGGTTACGGCGATCTGGTGCTGCGACCGGACTTCGCGACGCTGCGGCGCATCCCGTGGCTGCCCAGCACCGCCCACGTGCTCGCCGACGCCTACTGGCCCGATGGCAACCCGGTGGCGGTGTCGCCTCGCCAGATCCTGGCCGCGCAGCTCGCCCGGCTGGCCGAGCGCGAGCTGGTCGCTTACGCCGCAACGGAACTGGAGTTTCTGGTCTTCGACGACAGCTACCGGCAGGCGTGGGCCGGCGGTTATCGCGGCCTGACACCGGGCACGGACTACAACGCCGACTACGGCCTGGTCGCCGGCACCCGGCTGGAGCCGCTGCTGCGTGACATCCGCCTGGGGATGACCGGCGCGGGCATGCGCTGTGAGGGCGTCAAGGGGGAGTGCCACACCGGCCAGCAGGAGATCACCTTCCGCTACGACGAGGCGCTGGTGGCCTGCGACAACCACAGCGTCTACAAGAGCGGCGCCAAGGAGATCGCCGACCAGCACGGCAAGAGCCTGACGTTCATGGCGAAGTTCGACGAACGCGAGGGCAACAGCTGCCATGTGCACCTCTCCTTGCGCAGCACGGACGGATCCGCGGTGTTCGCCGACCCGGCTGCGCCGCACGGCATGTCGGCGATGTTCCGCAGTTTCCTGGCCGGCGTGCTGGCCACCTTGTCCGAGCTGACGCTGTGCTACGCGCCGAACATCAACTCCTACAAACGATTCGTCGGCGGCAGTTTCGCTCCCACAGTGGTCGGCTGGGGTCTGGACAATCGCACCTGCGCCTTGCGGGTGATCGGCCGCGGCGACTCCCTGCGGATGGAGTGCCGGGTCCCCGGCGGCGACGTGAACCCCTACCTGGCGGTGGCGGCCCTGATCGCGGCCGGCCTGCACGGAATCGACAACGAGCTGGAATTGCCCGACCCGGTCGAAGGTGACGCCTACCATGCCGGGTTACCGCATCTGCCGTCGACGCTGGCCGAGGCCGCCGGGGCTTTCGCCGAATCGGCGATGGCGCGCAAGGCTTTCGGCGACGACGTCGTCGCTCATTACCTGCACGGTGCGCGAGTCGAGTTGGACGCGTTCAACACCGCGGTGACCGACTGGGAGAGAGTTCGCGGATTTGAACGGTTCTGAACCCGACCGTCCGGTGGTCGGGCTGACCACCTACCTCGACCGGGCGCAGACCGGCGTCTGGGATGTGCGCGCGGGCCTGCTGCCCGCCGACTACCTCGAGGGCATCACCGCTGCCGGCGGTATTGCGGTGCTGCTGCCGCCGCAGCCGGTGACGCCCGAGATCGCCGCACGGGTGCTCGACGGTGTTTCCGGCCTGGTGATCACCGGCGGCAGGGATCTGGACCCCGCCGGTTACGGCCAGGCGCCGCACGCCGAAACCGATCGGCCCGACACCACCCGGGACGCTTGGGAGTTTGCGCTGCTGGCCGAGGCGCTGCGGCGCGGGCTGCCGGTGCTGGGTATCTGCCGCGGCGCCCAGGTGCTCAATGTCGCGCTCGGCGGCACGCTGCACCAGCATCTGCCCGACGTGCTCGGCAACAACGGGCACCGGGCCGGCAACGGCGTGTTCACCCCGATGCCGGTGCGAACCGTGGCCGGTACCCGACTGGCCGAGTTGGTCGGTGAGACCTGCCGGGTGCAGTGCTACCACCATCAGGCGATCGCCGAGCTGGGTGACAAGCTGATCGTCAGCGCGCGCGATGACGACGGGTGCATCGAGGCGATCGAGCTTCCCGGGGAGAATTTCGTGGTCGCGGTGCAGTGGCATCCCGAGGCGTCGCTGGATGATCTGCGGCTGTTCAGCGCGATCGTGGGCGCGGCGGAAAGGTATGCATGAGTACTGATCTCATCAACCCGGCCACCGGGGCGGTGTTCACTTCCGTCGAGCATGTCGACGCCGCGGCCGTCGACGACGCGGTGCGCCGGGCGCAGGCAGCGCAGAAGCGGTGGGCGCGACTGGCGCCGGCCGACCGCGCGGCAGCGCTGCGCGCCTTCGCCGCGACCGTCGACGCCCACATCGGCGAGCTGGCCGCACTGGAGGTGACCAACGCCGGACACCCGGTGTCGGCCGCCGAATGGGAAGCCGGGCATGTCCGCGACGTGCTGCAGTTCTACGCGGCCAGCCCGGAACGACTGTCGGGTCAGCAGATACCGGTGGCCGGCGGGCTGGACGTGACCTTCCACGAGCCGCTCGGCGTCGTCGGGATCATCACCCCGTGGAACTTCCCGATGCCGATCGCCGCGTGGGGCTTCGCCCCGGCGCTGGCCGCCGGGAACGCGGTGTTGATCAAGCCCGCCGAGTGGACTCCGCTGACCACCATCCGACTGGGCGAGCTGGCCGTCGAATCAGGTTTGGAGCCGGACCTTCTGCAGGTGCTGCCCGGCCCGGGTGCGGTGGTGGGCGAGCGACTGGTCACCCATCCGGATGTGGCCAAGATCGTGTTCACCGGTTCCACCGTCACCGGCACCCGGGTGCTGACCGCCGCGGCGGCCGGAATCAAGCGGGTCACGCTGGAGCTCGGGGGCAAGAGCGCCAACATCGTGTTCGCCGACTGTGATCTGGAGCGTGCGGCGGCGACCGCGCCCTACGGCGTGTTCGACAACGCCGGGCAGGACTGCTGCGCCCGCAGCCGGATTCTGGTGCAGCGCAGCGTGTATGACCGGTTCATGGAATTGCTCGAGCCCGCGGTGTCTGGTGTCGTGGTCGGCGACCCGGCCGCCCGCGATACCGAGATGGGCCCGCTGGTGTCGCAGCCGCACTGGGACAAGGTGGCCTCCTATGTGCCCGACGACGCACCGGTCGCGTTCCGCGGTCAGGCGCCGGCCGGACCCGGGTTCTGGTTCCCGCCGACGGTACTGACCCCGGCGCCCACCGACCGGTCCGTCACCGAGGAGATCTTCGGCCCGGTGGTGACCGTGTTGCCGTTCGAGGACGAAGCCGATGCGGTGACGCTGGCCAACGACACCGTGTACGGGCTGTCGGGCTCGATCTGGACCGATGACCTGTCGAGGGCGCTTCGGGTGTCGCGGGCGGTGGAAGCCGGGAATCTGTCGGTGAATTCGCATTCCTCGGTGCGCTTCAACACCCCGTTCGGGGGTTTCAAACAATCCGGGCTGGGCCGGGAGCTGGGGCCGGATGCCCCGCTGGCCTTCACCGACACCAAGAACGTATTCATCGCAGTAAAGGAGATGTGAGTGACCGATCTGACCCAACGTCTGGCCGGGCGGGTTGCCGTGGTGACCGGTGCGGGCGGGGGAATCGGCCTGGCGGCCGCCCGGCGCATGCGCTCGGAGGGCGCCCGCATCGTGGTCGGTGACCTCGATCCATCGACGGGCGCCGCGGTCGCCGACGAGTTGGACGGTCTGTTCGTGCCGGTCGACGTCTCGGATCAGGAACAGGTCGACGCGCTGTTCGACACCGCGGCGGCGACGTTCGGCGCGGTCGACATCGCCTTCAACAACGCCGGGATCTCGCCGCCGGATGACGACCTGATCGAAAACACCGAATTGCCGGCCTGGCAACGGGTTCAAGACGTCAACCTGAAATCGGTGTACCTGTGCTGCCGGGCGGCGCTGCGGCACATGACGCCGGTCGGGCGCGGCTCGATCATCAACACCGCGTCTTTCGTGGCGGTGATGGGTTCGGCGACTTCGCAGATCTCCTATACCGCCTCAAAGGGCGGCGTGCTGGCCATGTCGCGGGAGCTCGGGGTGCAGTACGCCCGGCAGGGTATCCGGGTCAACGCGCTGTGCCCCGGGCCGGTGAACACCCCGCTGCTGCAGGAGCTGTTCGCCGCCGACCCGGAGCGCGCCGCGCGCCGGCTGGTGCACGTACCGGTGGGCCGGTTCGCCGAGCCGGAGGAGATCGCGGCCGCGGTGGCGTTTTTGGCCAGCGACGACGCATCGTTCATCACCGGCTCGACCTTCCTGGTGGACGGCGGGATCAGCTCGGCGTATGTGACGCCGCTGTAGGCGGTTAAGGCCCGTCGGCGTGCCCGTGCTGGGGGCGACCAACCCTGGCGACGCATCTTCGGGTGTGGCGCGCCCCGGTTTCCCAACGCGGCGTCCACTTTTCGGGTTGCTGGAACCGGCACGGGGCGCGAAAGTCAAACTCGTTCTCGCCGTTTCTTCGGTAGATCACGCGCATCAGCCAGGAGCTCGTGTCTGCCACGAACCCCTTACTTTCACCTTCGCTGATGAACAATGTGATTGACTCCCGCATCATCCGTAAACCCACCAGCGCCCTGCTGACATGAGATAACTACTTCTCGCTCCTGCTTCGGTCAGTACGTCCGTAGGCCCAGAGGATCGGGTCGGTGCCCCGGAGCGCCAGGAACGCGTCTTCATGCGGCCGGACGCTACGGCAGGCTACCGACAGTGGCTAGGGAATGTCGTCGTCGCCGTTGTCTTCGCGGTCGGCGAGCAGTTTTTCGGGGTGGTGGTAGTGGTTGGTGCGGGGTTGGCCGTGGTCGTGGTGGGGT
>NZ_LZIN01000005.1 GCF_001667375.1 Mycolicibacter sinensis
TCGGCGAAGACCGCGGGCAGCTGGTTGTTCTGCTGCAGGAACTGCATCAGCTGCTGGGGGGCGATACCGTACTGACGCGCCATCAGCACCAGGTGCTGGGTGAGGTCGTTCTGGCCGACCTGGATCTCCAGCTGGTCCCCGAGCGCGTCGAGCAGCAGCTGCGTCTTGACCGACTTCTCGGCCTCGGTGCGGGTCTCGGCGTCGAACTCGGCCCGCGAGGACCCCTTGTCGGCCAGCGCCTCGGCGAACTTGTTCTCGTCGTGGTCGAGACCGTGCAGGGCATTGTGCAGGGCGTTGTCGACGTGCGCCTGCACCACGGCCTCGGGCAGCGGCATCTCCACCTGATCGACCAGCGTCTCCAGCGTCGCCTCTCGGATCTTCTCGGCCTGCTGGATGCGCTTGGTCCGGGCTACCTGCTCGGTGAGGCTCTCCCGCAGCTCGACGATGGTGTCGAATTCGCTGGCCAATTGAGCGAACTCGTCGTCGGCCTCGGGCAACTCGCGTTCCTTGACCGACTGGACCGTCACGGTCACCTCGGCTTCCTTGCCGGCCTGCGGGCCGGCGGCCAGGGTGGTGGTGAAGGCCTTGCTCTCACCGGCCGAGAGCCCCACGATGGCGTCGTCGAGTCCCTCGATGAGCTGACCCGATCCGACCTGGTGCGACAGCCCCTCGGTGCTGGCCCCCTCAACGGCTTCCCCGTCGATGGTGGCGTCCAGGTCGATCGAGACGAAGTCGCCCTCGGCGGCCGGCCGGTCGACGCCGGTCAGCGTGCCGAACCGGGCGCGCAGCGACTCCAGCTCGGCGTCCACCTCGACGTCGCCGACCTCGATCGGGTCCACGCTGATCTTGAGCTGCTCGAGGTCGGGCAGCGCGATCTCCGGGCGCACGTCGACCTCAGCGGTGAAGGTGATCTGGTCACCATCGTCAAGCTTGGTGACCTCGATGTCGGGCTGACCGAGGGGCTTGAGGTCCGAGCTGGTCACCGCCTCGCTGTAGCGACTGGGCAGCGCCTCGTTGACCACCTGCTGCAGCACCGCGGCGCGGCCGAAGCGGGCCTCGATGAGCTTGGCCGGCGCCTTGCCCGGCCGGAAGCCCGGCATCCGCACCTGCTGGGCCAGCTGCTTGTAGGTCCGGTCGAAGTCCGGCTGCAACTCGGTGAACGGCACCTCCACGTTGATGCGAACCCGGGTCGGGGTCAGCTGCTCGACGGTGCTCTTCACGGGCGTACTCCTCGATATCGTTGACGGTCAGTCGTGCCAGTGCGGCGCGCGCTGCTGGTCGGGGTGACAGGATTTGAACCTGCGGCCTTCCGCTCCCAAAGCGGATGCGCTACCAAGCTGCGCTACACCCCGCACTGACCAGGCGATCCTACGGCCCGGCGCGCGCGGCAACACAGCCGCCCGCACCGGGGGTGCCAATTGGATTGGAGTCGACAACGCCGGTACAGTCTGCCCTGAATATTGCGGGCGTAGCTCAATGGTAGAGCCCTAGTCTTCCAAACTAGCTACGCGGGTTCGATTCCCGTCGCCCGCTCGATACGGGGATTTTCCCTGGCAGGAAGGCACGCCTATGGGCGGCACACGGCACGTCCAGATTCACGGGTCGTGCTCGCCGCGCTTCGAACGGGTGCGGTATGAGTTCGAGCGCAATTTCACCCTGCGCGAGGAGCTCGGGGCCGCGGTCGCGGCGTACGTAGATGGCGAGCTCGTCGTCAACCTGTGGGCCGGGTCGACCGACGTCGAGGGCCTACATCCCTGGCGGGAAGACACGCTGAGCACCGTGCTGTCCGGCACCAAGGGACTGACCAGCACCTGCGTGCACCGGCTCGCCGAAGCCGGCGAACTGGATCTGCGCGCCCCGGTGGCGCACTACTGGCCGGCGTTCGGCCGGGCCGGTAAGCAGGACATCTCGCTGGCCATGGTGCTGGCCCACCGCTCCGGGGTGATCGGGCCGCGCGAACCGATGCACTGGCGCGACGTCACCGACTGGGACCTGGTCTGCGAACGGCTGGCCGCCGCCGAACCGTGGTGGCGGCCGGGCACCTCCCAGGGCTACCACATGACGACCTACGGCTTCATCATCGGCGAGGTCGTCCGCCGAGTGACCGGTATGACGGTGGGCCAGTATCTGCACAGTGAGGTCGCCGGTCCGCTCGGCGCCGAGGTGCACATCGGTGTGCCGGCCGACCAGCAGCCCTACCGCTGCGCCGACCCGGTGGGCAAACCGACGATCCGGGAGATGCTGGCCTCGGCCGGTGCACCGAAACGTCCGACCTCCTTGGACAACCATTCCAAGGCGGGACTGGCCGTCGCGATGGGGTTCGCCCCCGACGACGAGATCGCCACCAACGACCTGACGCTGTGGCGGCAGCTGGAGTTTCCCGGCACCAACGCCCAGGTCTCGGCGCTGGGCATGGCTACGTTCTACAACGCGCTGGTACAGGAAAAGCTACTCAGCCGTCCCGCCATGGACCGGCTTCGGGTGTTGCAGGGCGGCACCGAAACCGACCTGGTGCTCGGGCCGCGGGTCGCCGAGCACGGCTGGGGCCTGGGCTACATGCTCAACGCCCAGGGGGTCAACGGACCCAACCGGCGGATCTTCGGTCACGGCGGCCTGGGCGGCTCGTTCGCGTTCGTCGACCTGGAGCACCGGATCGGCTACGGCTACGTGATGAACCGGTTCGACCACACCCAGGCCAACGCCGACCCGCGCAGCGTGGTGCTGTCCAACGAGATCTACCGGGCGCTCGGCGTGCCCATCCGGCCGAGGCGGGAAACCGTCTACGACGACTAGGTCTGGCAGGACGGGCACCAGAACACGTTGCGCCCCTCCAGTTCCGCGGTGCGCACCGCGGTTGCACACAGCCGGCACGGATCGCCGGCCCGGCGGTAGACGTAGGTGCGCGGCTTGCCGGTCGCATATGCGGGTGCGCCGTGATCGTCCTCCGGCCGGACCACGACGATGTTGCCGCGGCGCAGTCCAACCTTCATCAACGCCACCAGATCCGCCCAGACCGCGGCGAATTCCGCTTCGCCGATCTCGGTGCCGGGCCGGTACGGGTCGATCTGATGCCGGAACAGCACTTCGCTGCGGTAGACGTTACCGACCCCTGCGAGCACCGACTGGTCCATCAAGAGCGCGGCGATAGCCCTGCGGGACTTGGCGATTCGCTTGAAGGCCAGCGCCGGGTCGGCGTCGCCGCGCAGCGGGTCCGGCCCGAGTCGCGCGATCACGTCGGCGGCCTGCGCCTCGTCGATCACCTCACAGGCGGCCGGGCCGCGCAGGTCGGTGCCGTATTCGGCGCCGATCATGCGCATCCGGACCTGGCCGACCGGTGCCGGCACGCCGTCGGCGAGGCGGAATTCGGTGAAGTGGCCGTAGATGCCCAAGTGGACGCGCACGATCGGGCCGCCGGCGTAATGGTGGAACAAGTGCTTGCCCCAGGCCTCGGCGCGGGTCAGCGGCCGGCCGTTGACGGCTGCGGCGCCGGATTCGAACCGGCCCTGCGGACTCGACACCGCCACCGGGGCGCCGGCGAAGCGGCGCTGATGCAGCCGCGCCAGCCGGTGCAGGATGTGCCCCTCGGGCATGCCGGACCGTCGCCGTGGGTCAGGCCGGGGCGCCGGGCACCGGCGGCGCCTCGTGAGTGCGTTCGTAGGCCGACAGGATGTCGATGCGGCGCTGGTGGCGTTCGGCTTCCGACCACGGCGTGCTAAGGAATGCGTCGACGATCGCGAGCGCTTCAGCAGTGGAGTGCATCCGGCCGCCGATGCCGATCAGCTGGGCATTGTTGTGCTCCCGCGCCAACTGCGCGGTTTCGGTGCTCCACGCCAACGCACACCGCGCCCCGGGCACCTTGTTGGCGGCGATCTGTTCCCCGTTGCCGGATCCGCCGATCACGATGCCCAGGCTGTCCGGGTCGGCCACCGTGCGCGTCGCCGCGGCGATGCAGAATGCCGGGTAGTCGTCCTCGGCGTCGTAGCCGTAGGCCCCGCAGTCGACCGGCTCGTGCCCGGCCTGCTTCAGGTGCTCGACGATCTGCTCTTTGAGTTCGTAACCGGCGTGGTCGCAGCCGAGGTAGACGCGCATGGCGGTCATTGTCTCAGACCCGACCCGCTCCCAGCTCACGCCGGTATCAGTCGAATTCGGGCCCCTCAGCGCGGGTGCGCTTGAGCTCCCAGAAATGCGGGTAGGACGCGAACGTCACCGACGCGTCCCACAGCGCACCGGCCTGCTCGCCACGCGGGATGCGGGAGAGCACCGGTCCGAAGAACGCCACCCCGTTGACGTGGATGGTCGGGGTGCCGACGTTCTTGCCGACGGCGTCCATCCCGGCGTGGTGGCTCTTGCGCAGCGCTTCGTCGTAGCTGTCGGTGGTGGCGGCGTCGGCCAGTTCGGCCGGCAGGCCCACCTCGGCGAGCGCACCGGTGATGACGTCAGGGAAGTCTTTGTTGTTCTGGTTGTGGATCCGGGTTCCCATCGCGGTGTACAGCGGGCGCAGGACTTCGTTGCCACGCTGCTGCTCGGCGGCGATCGCCACCCGCACCGGGCCCATCGCCTTCGTCAAGCCCTCGCGGTACTCGTCGGAGAGATCGTCGCGGCCCTCGTTGAGGACGGCCAGACTCATCACGTGGAAGGTCACATCGATATCGCGAATCTTCTCGACCTCCAGGACCCACCGCGAGGTGATCCAGGCCCAGGGGCACAGCGGGTCGAACCAGAACTCGACTTTCGACTTGGTTGACATGCACGGTCCTCTCTCGGAAGGGCGATCGCCCTGCACAGCCATGGCCACCGTGTTGACGTTTTACTCTCCGTTGCCGCTGTCGCTGCCCGAGTTCTCCGCCGAGCGGTCATCGTATTTGGGGTTGCCTTCGTCATCGAGCCAATCGCTGACCGCGGTTCCGCTGACCGTCCCGCCGGTACCCGGCATGACGGCGGTCGGCCGATGATCCTCGGTGCCAAGCTGCTTCTTGGCTTCCTCGATCTGCTCCGGGGTGGGCTCGGGTTTCTCGGTCCTGGGAGCCTCGCCCTCGACCGGTTCCTGGCGCGGCTCTTCATCCTGTGCGCTCATCGCAGACCGTCCTTCGCCGAGATTCCCCTACGGTCAAAACTCTACCGTGAACGGCAGCTCGGGGGCGTCGAGTGGCGCGCAGCCGCTACTGTTGGCGGGCGTGGCACTTCCCAACCTCACCCGCGACCAGGCCGCCGAACGCGCCGCTGCGGTCACTGTCGGCAACTACCGGATCACGCTCGATTTGACCGACGGCAACGGCAGGCCGGGCGAGCGCACCTTCCGCTCCACCACCACCGTCACCTTCGACGCCCTGCCCGGCGCAGAAACGGTCATCGACCTAGCCGCCGAGACCGTCCGCAGCGCCACCCTCAACGGCCGCGCGCTCGACATCTCGGCCTACGACGAGTCGACCGGCATCACCCTGCCCGGCCTGGACACGCACAACGTCGTCGAGATCGACGCCGACTGCTACTACTCGAACACCGGTGAGGGTCTGCACCGCTTCGTCGACCCGGTCGACGACGAGGTGTACCTGTACTCCCAATTCGAGACCGCCGACGCCAAGCGGATGTTCGCCTGTTTCGATCAGCCGGACCTCAAGGCGACCTTCGACATCACCGTCACCGCACCGGAGCACTGGCAGGTGGTATCCAACGGCGCCACGGTCGCGGTCGAGTCGGGGGTGCACACGTTCGCGACCACGCGCAAGCTGAGCACCTACCTGGTGGCGCTGATCGCCGGACCGTACGCCAAATGGGACGACGTCTACCGCGACGAGCACGGCGAGATCCCGCTGGGCCTGTTCTGCCGGGCCTCGCTGGCACCGCACATGGACGCCGAGCGCCTGTTCACCGAGACCAAGCAGGGATTCGGCTTCTACCACCGCAACTTCGGCACGCCGTATGCGTTCGGCAAGTACGACCAGCTGTTCGTCCCGGAGTTCAACGCCGGGGCGATGGAGAACGCCGGGGCCGTAACGTTCCTGGAGGATTACGTCTTTCGCAGCAAGGTGACCCGGGCGTCCTACGAGCGGCGCGCCGAGACCATCCTGCACGAGATGGCGCACATGTGGTTCGGCGACCTGGTCACCATGCGTTGGTGGGATGACCTGTGGCTCAACGAATCCTTCGCGACCTTCGCCTCCGTGCTGTGTCAGAGCGAGGCGACCGAATACACCAACGCCTGGACCACATTCGCCAACGCGGAGAAGTCGTGGGCCTACCGCCAGGACCAACTGCCGTCGACGCATCCGATCGCCGCCGACATCCCGGATCTGGCCGCCGTCGAAGTCAACTTCGATGGGATCACCTACGCCAAGGGCGCATCCGTGCTCAAACAGCTGGTGGCTTATGTAGGGCTGGAACACTTCCTGGCCGGGCTGCGCGATTATTTCGCCGCACACGCCTTCGGCAACGCCACCTTCGACGACCTGTTGGCCGCACTGGAGAAGGCATCCGGGCGTGACCTGTCCGACTGGGGTCGCCAGTGGCTCAAGACCACCGGGCTGAACACCCTGCGCGCCAACTTCGATCTCGACGATGCCGGGAAGTTCACCCGGTTCGCCGTCACCCAGGACGGCGCCGCCCCGGGCGAAGGCGAGACCCGGGTGCACCGGCTGGCCATCGGTATCTACGACGAGGACGGCACCGGGCGCCTGGTGCGCACCCACCGCGAAGAACTCGACATCGAGGGTCCGGCGACGGCCGTGCCGGCGCTGGAAGGGGTTTCGCGCGGCAAGCTGATCCTGGTCAACGACGACGACCTGACCTATTGCGCCCTGCGACTGGATGAGGAGTCGCTGGCGACCGCCCTGGAACGCATCGCCGATATCGCCGATCCGTTGCCGCGCACGCTGGTGTGGTCGGCGGCTTGGGAGATGACCCGGGAGGCCGAGCTGCGCGCCCGGGATTTCCTGGCACTGGTGCAAGGCGGTATTCAGGCCGAAACCGAGGTCGGGGTCGCCTCGCGGCTGCTGCTGCAGGCGCAGACCGCGCTGGGGTTCTACGCCGACCCCGGCTGGGCCGCACAGCACGGCTGGCCGGCCTTCGCCGACCGGCTGCTGGAATTGGCCCGCGCTGCCGAAGGCGGCTCCGATCACCAGCTGGCCTACCTCAACGCACTGTGCACGTCGGTGCTGTCCGAGCGGCACGCCGCGGTACTGGCCGCGCTGCTCGACGCCGACCCGGCGGATCAGGGGTTGGCCGGTCTGGCGGTCGACACCGATCTGCGCTGGCGGGTCGTGGTGGCCCTGGCCCGCAGCGGCGTGCTCAATGCCGAGGCGATCGACGCCGAGGTTCGACGCGACCCCACCGCGGCCGGCCAGCGCCAGGGCGCCCAGGCCGCGGCGGCGCGACCGCAAGCAGCAGTCAAACAGGCGGCGTGGCAGCAGGTGATCGAGGACGACACCCTGGCCAACATCACCGGCCGGGCGATCATCGCCGGGATCGTCCAGCCCGGGCAGGGCGACCTGTTGGCACCGTTCACCGAGAAGTACTTCGCCGCGATCCCCGGTGTCTGGGAACGGCGCTCCAGCGAGGTGGCGCAGACGGTGGTGGTCGGTCTGTACCCGGGATGGGACGTCAGCCAGGCCGGGCTGGACGCCGCCGATACGTTCCTAGCCGATCCCACGGTGCCCTCGGCGCTGCGGCGGTTGGTCCTGGAGGGCCGGGCCGGGGTGGAGCGGTCGCTGCGGGCACGCACGTTCGATAGCGCCTGAACAGACGCCGCTTGAACAGCGGGCTTACCGGTATCCCCCGTCGGACAATCCGGCGTCGGCCTCAAAACTGTTGATGCCGCGAAGGATCCGGGCCTTGGCCTCTTCGGCGAGATAGCGTGCGGGCATCTGGATCGGGCCCAGGGCGGCCCACTGCTGGGCGTGAATCTCCTCGTGATGCAGCACCCTGTCCAGATCGGGCCCACCGCTCGAGATCCGTCCGGATTCGACGATGTCACGCAGCTGGTGAGCCGGGTCGGAGATCCGCGTGACGTTGACCATGAACAGGTCGCCCCACATGGTGCCGGCTCGTCGGCTGAGCTGGGCGTGAAACCGGTTACCCCCCAAGCCCATCAGTACGCCATTGGGGGTGGTGACCAGGCAACCGCCGGTGTTGCCGATACCCCAAACAGCCTCGTAGCTCCAGCGATTCGCGTGCTGCCGCGCGACGATCCGCCCCACCTCGGTGGCGCCGTACGGTGTTTCGGGAAAGTCGTTGCCGCTGCCGGTCCGGCCGTAGCCGGTGCCGGCGTTGAGGATGTAGGTCAGCAGTGTCGCGTGGCGGGCTTGCTTGGCGCCGGCACCCCGGGGAATCACGAAAAAGCTCTTACCGTCGGGGTCGGTGATCTGCTCCATCGCGTCGAGAGCCCGAAAGCTGTCGCGGGTGATCCGCCGCTGACGGACGATGTCGGCCACGTCCCGGGGGGCGACCCCGCGCCGGTCGAGGTTGGCCAGCCAGCTGCGATGCGCCGGGGACGCGGTGACCGCGACAGCGCGACCTGAGCCGGGCACGCTTGCGACCGAGACGACAGCGACTAGGCCGGGGGGATGCCGGCGCTGAGCACCTGCACCGCGCTGACCAGGCCGCCGATCAGGTCGCCGTCGGTGAACGCCGCGGCGGCGGCGGCCACACCTTGGGGAGCCGCCGCCGGGGCGATGCGCGCACCCACGCCGGCGCCGTAGACCACCTCGATGGCCCGCTGGTCCGGCGAGACCGCGACCAGCACCGCGTCATTGGGGGTGGGCACCTTTGCCAGGATCTCGCCGGCCCGCGCGGCGGTGTCTGACCCCAGGTCGCCGATGTAGACGGCGAACCGGGCACGCGAGGCCCGCGACGCGTAGGTCAGAGCGTCATCGAGGGCCACCAGCCCCTTGACCGGGAACGGATAGTGCAGCGACGCCTCGCCGGGCTCGGTGACCCCGGAGATCCGACCGCTGTAGGTGATCGCCGAGCCGTACGGCAGATCCGCCGGATCGATCGTCGCGACCTCACCAGTTGCCACTGGCTGCACCCCCCACGCTGAACTCGGACTTGCCGTGACCGTGCCCGCCACCGACGACCTCATCGGTCGCCGCCCACAGGATCGGTGGATGCGTCCAACTGTCCGACATCTGGTAGACGGCCGCACGCGGGCCCTTTTGCATCCAGATCCGCGCTGACAACAGCAAGACCAGCACTACCGGAATGCCGACGAAGTAGCCGAGGAATGACAACACGCTCACGCCGTAGACCGTATCCCACCGCCGATTGACCGGTGCGGGAACCCGGCCCGAGGCGACTACGCCGGCGATCCCGGCCGACTATGTTCGGCGGCATGGTTTTGGCAGCGGCAGTTCAGTTGGAAGCGGTGCTCGGCGATATTCCCACCAACCTCGCGGCCTGTGAACGGCTGGCCGACGAGGCGGGGCGAGCCGGCGCCGCGATCATCGCGCTTCCGGAGTTCTTCACCACGGGGATCGGTTTCGAGCCCTCCTTGGCCACCGCTGCACTGCCCCCCGACGGTGCGGCCACCGAGTTGCTCACCGCCCTGGCCCACCGGCACCGAGCGCTGGTCGGCGGATCCTTCCTGTGCCGCGACGCCGACGGACACGTCCGCAACGCCTACCTGCTCGCCGATCCCGACGGCGTGGTGGGCCGCCACGACAAGGACCTGCCGACGATGTGGGAGAACTCCTTCTATACCGGCGGCGACGACGACGGCGTGCTCGATGCGGCCGATCACCCGGTGGGGGCGGCGGTGTGCTGGGAGCTGATGCGCACCCAGACCGTGCGCCGGCTGCGCGGCCGGGTGGACCTGGTGATGACGGGCTCGGGTTGGTGGTCGATTCCGCGGTGGCGACCGCACGCGCTCTTCGACCGCTTGGAACGCAATAACGCCCGCACCGCCCGGCACGCGGCGGCCTCGTTCGCCCGGTACGTCGGTGCGCCGGTGGTGCACGCCGCCCATGCCGGTGCGCTGTCCTGCGCCATGCCCTGGGTGCCGATGACCTATCGCGGACACTTCGAAGGCGCCACCCTGATCGCCGCAGCGGACGGCATCGTCGTCGCCGAACGGCGCGCCGAGGAAGGCGAAGGGGTGGTACTCGGCGACATCACGCTGCAGCGCCAACCCCCCCGGCTCGAACCGCCGGCCGGTTTCTGGCTGCATCCCCGAGGGACGCTGCCCACCGCGGTGTGGCACTACCAACGCTGGCATGGGCGGCGCTGGTACGAGCGCCATGTAGTCCAGGCCGGATAGCTCAGGCGGCGCCTTCACCGAGGTAGCGCATCCACACCGGATCGAGGTCGTTGATCACCGCCAGCAGGCGCCAATGCTGACCCTTCGGCGACGTCGGCACCAGCCGCAGCGTCCACCCGAGCTCGGTGAGCAACCGGTCCGCCTTGCGGTGATTGCAGGCCGAACAGGCGGCCACACAGTTCTCCCAGGAGTGGTCGCCGCCGCGACTGCGCGGCACCACGTGATCAACGGTGTCGGCCTTGCCGCCGCAGTAGGCACAGCTGTGCCGGTCACGGTGCATCAGCGCGGCGCGGGTCAACGGAATGCGGGCACGGTAGGGCACCCGGACATACGACCGCAGCCGGATCACCGACGGCACCGGCACCGAGCGGGTCGCCGAATGGATGACCGGGCCGGCCGGGTCGTCGTGCACCACGTCGGCCTTCCCGCAGATCAGCATGACGATGGCGCGCCGCAGCGGAAGCGCCGTCAACGGCTCGAAGGTGGAGTTCAGCAGCAACACCCGCCGGCGGGTCCAGATCGACGCGGCATCAGACCCGGGGACCGGACCGGAAGTGGCGACCGAGTGCAGGCAGGGGGCAGCGGCAAGCCCGGAAAGGCTCGCCGTGGGGGCACCGGGTCGGCGGTGGCCCCGGCGTTTCATATCCGGCTTCGGGGGCGGTTTTTGTGCTGCACCATAAATCCTCCGCCGAACAGTTCACCATGATTCGGCGCTGGTCGCACGCCTATTTCCTGTGTGTTCTCGGCATGTTCTCGGCAGGAATCGTCGATGCCCCACAATGGTGGGCGATGCAGCCGATCGAAGAGCCCTCGTTTTATGACGCCGTCGGCGGTGCGGAAACCTTCCACGCCATCGTCTCGCGGTTTTATCAACTAGTCGCCCAGGACGCGATCCTGCGCCCGATGTACCCCGCCGACGACATGGACGGCGCCGAGGAACGCCTGCGGATGTTCCTCGAGCAGTACTGGGGCGGGCCGCGCACCTACACCGACCGCCGCGGCCACCCGCGGCTGCGGATGCGCCACATCCCCTATCGCATCGGCCCGCTGCAGCGCGACGCCTGGCTGCGCTGCATGGTCACCGCGGTCGACGAGATCGACTCCGAGACCCTCGGAGACGAACATCGCGCCGAACTGTTGCACTACCTGCACTCAGTGGCCGACTTCCTGGTCAACGCACCGATCTGATGGGCGCCGAGAACCCGTGGTGGGCCAGCAGTGTGTTCTACCAGGCCTACCCGCGCTCCTTCGCCGACAGCAACGGTGACGGGATCGGCGACCTGGACGGGGTGATCGCCCACCTGGACTACCTGCAGGCTCTGGGGATCGACGCGATCTGGCTGAACCCGGTGACGGTGTCGCCGATGGCGGACCACGGCTACGACGTGGCGGATCCGCGCGACATCGATCCGCTCTTCGGCGACCTGGCGGCGCTGGACCGGCTGGTGACCGCCGCCCACGAACGTGGGATCAAGCTGACCATGGATTTGGTGCCCAACCACACCAGTTCGGCGCACCCGTGGTTCGTCGAGGCGCTGGCGTCCGCACCGGGCAGTCGCGCACGGGCACGCTACTTCTTCCGGGACGGCCGGGGGCCGAACGGGGAGCTGGCGCCCAACAACTGGGTGTCGGTGTTCGGCGGGCCGGCATGGACCCGGGTCACCGGACCCGATGGCCCCGGCCAGTGGTACCTGCACCTGTTCGACCCCACCCAACCGGATCTGAATTGGGACAACCCGGAGGTGAGGGGCGATTTCGAGCAGACCCTGCGGTTCTGGCTGGACCGCGGCGTGGACGGCTTCCGGATCGATGTCTCCCATGGCATGGCCAAGCCGCCCGGACTGCCCGACATGCCCGTCACCGACGTGGAACTGCTGGCGCACCGCGACGACGACCCACGGTTCAACCAGCCCGGCGTCCATGCGATCCACCGTGCGATTCGCGCCGTCTTCGACGACTATCCGGGCGCGGTGTCCGTCGGCGAGGTCTGGGTGCACGACAACGACCTGTTCGCCGAATACCTGCGTCCGGACGAACTGCACCTGGCCTTCAATTTCCGGCTGCTCCAGGCCGACTTCGACGCGGCCGGGATCCGTGACGCGATAGAGAACTCCCTGGCCGCGGTCGCATCGGTGGACGGCACCGCTACCTGGGCGCTGGAGAACCATGACGTGCAGCGGTCGGTCACCCGCTACGGCGGCGGGGCGGCCGGGCTGGCGCGGGCCCGGGCGATGGCGCTGGTGCTGCTCGCGCTGCCCGGGGCGGTGTTCGTCTACAACGGCCAGGAGTTGGGGCTGCCGGAAGTCGAGTTGCCCGATGCGGCGCTGCAGGATCCGGTGTGGGAGCGCTCCGGACACACCAAACGCGGCCGGGACGGCTGTCGGGTGCCGATGCCGTGGTCGGGCGACGTGCCGGCGTTCGGGTTCTCCGAGCGGACCGACACCTGGTTGCCGATGCCGGCGCAGTGGGCGCCGCTGACCGTCGAACGTCAAGCCGGTGACGCCGGCTCGACCCTGGCGCTCTACCGGCGAGCGATCAAATTACGTAGCGCGCACGTCGGTTTGGATGCCCGGGTCGAATGGCTGCCCGCGCCGGACGGGGTGGTGATGTTCCGGTGCGGCGGGCTGGTGTGCGCGCTCAACGCCGGCGACCAACCAGTGGCGCGGCCGGAGGGTCAGCTGATCTTGGCCAGCGCACCGGCGGCCGACGGTGTCCTGCCGCCCGACACCGCGGCGTGGCTGGTCTGACCGGCACTCACCGGAGATACTTCCGCAGATACTCCCGGTGCTCGGGTGACAACCGCACCAGCTTCTGCTCGTCGATGCTGAACGCGGCCAGCTGGGTTTCGGCGATCACCGCCGGCTTCGCATCGGGTGCGGCACTGACCGAGCGCACCTCGTAGCCGATGGTGAAGTCGACGGTGCGCAGCCGCGAGATCCACATCGTCACCTGCAGCGGCGAATCCGTCAGCCGCAGTTGCCCTTTGTAGGCGACCCGGACCTCGGCGATCAGCAGGCCGACACTGGTGATGTCGACCGCGAACGCCGGTGACAGGAACGGCACCCGCGCTTCTTCGAGGATGGTGACCATGGTCGCGTGGTTGATGTGCTGATACATGTCGATGTCCGACCAGCGCACCGGAATCGACGCGATGAAACCCGGTTTGCTCACGAGGTCGAGCCCCGGCCGCTGGCGCGGGTCATGCTGCGGATCTGTCGGGCCGCCACCGAGAGGGTGGCCAGGTCCCGCTGGTCGGACTCGTAGATCTGGGCCAGCGTGCGCCGCGCCCGGTCCACCCGTGAGCCGTTGGTCGATTCCCATTCGGTGATTTTCTGCATCCCGTCCTCGTCCGGTTCGCCGACCGCCAGCACGTCCAGGCATAACGATCGCACCGAATTGTAGATGTCGTCGCGGATCGCCAACCGCGCCAAGGCATGCCAGCGGTCATCGCGGGGCAGTCGGGCCACCGCGGTCAGCAGCCCGTCGGTGCCGAGCCGATCCATCAACGCGAAGTAGGTGTCGGCGACTTCGGCGGGGTCGCGGTCGGTGATGTCGGCGACATCGATGACATCGAGCAGGCTGTAGCGGTACAGGCCCGTGGCGATGTCGGCGGCGAGGTCCTGTGGTACGCCCTGGGAGCGGAACTCTCCGATGTGCTTGGCCACGATGGCGGCGTCGTCGCCGCGCAGCCATTGCGACATCTGCGGCGTCAACTGGCTCATCGTTTCGCCGAACCGGTTGATCTCGGCGCCGACCGCCAGCGGCTGCGGACGATAGTTGAGCAGCCAGCGTCCGGCGCGGTCGATGAGCCGACGCAGATCCAACGTCATCCGGTCGGTCACCGCCACCGGCAGTCCGTCGCGCTCACCGGCATCCCGGATCCGGCGCCACAGCTCGCCCACCCCGAAGATCGCGTCGGTGGCGACGTAGGCCCGAACCGCGTCGATGAGGTCGACGCCGGCGTCCTCGGTGATCCGGAAGGCGTAAGTGATACCGGCGGTATCCACCACGTCGTTGATCAGCATCGTGGTCACGATCTCGCGGCGCAGTTGATGCGAGCGGATCTGGTGGGCGAAGCGCTGCTGCAGCTGTGAGGGAAAGTACTGCGGCAACCGGGCGGCGAACACGTCCTGTTCCGGCAGGTCAGTGGCCAGCACCGCCGCCTTGAGCGTCAGTTTGACGTGAGCCATCAGCGTCGCCAGCTCCGGTGAGGCCAGACCCAGCCCGGCCTCGGCGCGCCGGGCGATCTCCTTCTCCGAGGGCAGTGCCTCCAGCTCGCGGTTCAGGCCGCGGTCGGCGACCAGGTGCCGGATCTGGTCGGCGTGCACCGGCAACAGACTGGCGGCATTGGCGCGGCTGGTGCCCATCAAATCGTTCTGCGCGCTGTTGTCAGCCAGCACCAGCGCACTGACCTCATCGGTCATCGAAGCCAGCAGCTGCGGCCGGTCGGCGACGTCGAGCTTGCCGACGGTGACCAGGGAGTCGATCAAAATCTTGATGTTGACCTCGTGGTCGGAGCAGTCGACACCGGCCGAGTTGTCCAGCGCATCGGTGTTGATCCGGCCGCCGGACAGGTCGTACTCCACGCGGCCCAACGGGGTGACCCCGAGGTTGCCACCCTCCCCGATCACCTTGGCGCGCACCTGGTTCCCGTTGACCCGCACCGGGTCGTTGGCACGGTCGCCGACGTCGCTGTCGGATTCGTACTCGGCTTTGACGTAGGTGCCGATACCGCCGTTGAACAACAGGTCGACCGGCGCACGCAGGATGGCCCGGATCAGCGCGGGCGGTGTCAGCTCGCCGGTGTCCTCGTCGAGACCCAGTACCGCCCGTACCTCGGAGCTGATCGCTATCGACTTCAGCTCCCGCGGATAGACACCGCCACCGGGACTGATCAGCGACTTGTCGTAGTCGTCCCAGCTGGATCGCGGCAGGTCGAACATCCGCTGACGTTCGGCGAAGGACCGGGCCGGATCCGGGTCGGGGTCCAAGAAGATGTGCCGGTGGTCGAATGCGGCCACCAGGCGGATGTGTTCGCTGCGCAGCATTCCGTTGCCGAACACGTCGCCGCTCATATCGCCGATGCCGACGACGGTGAAATCCTCGGTCTGCGTGTCGACGCCCATTTCCCGGAAGTGCCGCCGGACCGATTCCCAGGCACCCTTGGCGGTGATGCCCATCTCCTTGTGGTCGTAGCCGACCGATCCCCCGGAGGCGAACGCGTCACCGAGCCAGTAGCCGTAGGACTGCGCGACCTCGTTGGCGATGTCGGAGAAGCTGGCGGTGCCCTTATCGGCGGCCACCACCAGATAGGCGTCGTCGCCGTCGCGCCGCACCACCTGTGGTGGGGCACTGACCGCTCGGGTGGCGTGGTCGACATTGTCGGTGACGTCGAGCATGCCGGAGATCAACAGCTTGTAGCAGGCGATCCCCTCGTCGCGGGTCGCTTCGCGGTCGGTGGCCGGGTCGCCGGTGGGCGTCGGCGGGCGTTTGACCACGAACCCGCCCTTGGCGCCGACCGGGACGATGACGGCGTTTTTGACCTCCTGGGCCTTGACCAGCCCGAGGATCTCGGTGCGGTAGTCCTCGCGCCGGTCCGACCAGCGCAGGCCGCCGCGGGATACGAACCCGAACCGCAGGTGCACCCCTTCGACGCGGGGCGAGTAGACGAAGATTTCGAATTTGGGGCGCGGCAGCGGCAACTCGTCGATCAGCCCGGCGTCCAGCTTGAGCGCCAACACGTTCTGCGCACGAGCCGAATCCGCGCGGGTGACAAAGTAGTTGGTGCGCAGCGTGGCTTGAATCAGCGAGGCCAGCGCGCGCAGCACCCGGTCGGTGTCCAGGCTCACCACCGCATCGATGCCCGCCGCGACGTCCGCGGCAGCGGCTTGGGCATCGCGGCTGCGGGACTCCCGGGACGGGTCGAACAGTGCCTCGAACAATGCCACCAAGGCCCGCGCGGTGTCCGGATGCTCGTTGAGCACCGACGCGATGTGGTTCTCGCTGTAGGGAAAACGCGCCTGGCGCAGGTATTTGGCGTAACCGCGCAGCACCACCACCTGCTGCCAGGTCAGCCCGGCCCGCAGCACCAGCTCGTTGAACCGGTCGACTTCAACCCGTCTCTCCCAGATCGCGGTGACCCCGTCGGCGAATCGTCGCTGGGCCGCATCGCGTTCGGCGCCGGTTGCCGGTATCTCGATGCTGGCGTATGGCGACACCTTGAACTTGTAGATCCAGACGGTCAGACCGTCGGCGCGGGCCACGGTGAACGGACGCTCCTCGAGCACCACCACGCCCATGGACTGCAGCATCGGCAGCAGTTGGCTCAGTGACGCGCCGCGGCCGCCGAGGAACCAGGTCAACAGGACCGCGTCGTCGGTGCCGTAGCCGGAGACCACCAGGCGGACCGAGCCGTCGGCGAGTTCCTCGATGATCGCGATGTCGTCGACGGCCTCGGCCGGGGTGACGGCCTGTTTATAGGTTTCGGCGAAGGCCGCCGCGTAGTGCTGCGCCTGGCTCTCTGCCGGGGTTCCGGCCGCAGCGCCGATCATCCGATCCGCCCAGGTGCGGCTGGCCTCGGTCAACCGCGCCTGGATCCGCACCCGGTTGGCCTCGGAGGTGTCCACGGTGCGCGCCTTGGGATCATCGGGCAACCGGACCATGAAATGGATCAGCGCCCAGGGAGCTTCGCTGACCCGGGCGCTGTATTCCACACCGACACCGCCGAATTCGGCGGCCAGAATGTCCTCCATCTGCAGCCGGACCGGCGTGGTGTAACGATCGCGCGGCAAATAGACCAGGCAGGATACGAAACGTCCGGTGCGGTCGCCGCGCAGGAACAGCAGCGCGCCGCGCCGCGAGCCCAGATCGGCGACGGCCATCGCCATGTTCAGCAGTTGCTCGGAGCTGATCGCGAAAAGCTCTGAGCGCGGGACGGTTTGGATGATATCGAGCAGCAGCTGACCCGGGTGGCCGGGCTCGCTCTCGGACAGGGCCAGCGCCTGACGCACCGTCCGGGAGATGACCGGGATCTCGAAGACGTCGGCGTTCATCGCCCCGGCGGTGAACAGCCCGACGAAGCGGTGCGCGACGATGTCGTCGCCGGTGTTCTCCCGGATCACCACGACGTAGGTGTGTGAGCCGAACCGCATGTAGCTGGGCACGGTGGCCTGCGCCAGCGTCAGCAGATTGTCGCCGGTGAGCATGGGCCGCAAGGACTTACGCACCCGCAGCACACCCATCCGGTCCGCGTCTTCGACCAGCACCTGCCCGTCGCGCACCACCCCGCGCTGGTAGCCCAGCAGTACGAAGTGCCCGTCGGCCAGCCAGCGCAGCAGCGCGGCCACATCGTCGCGGTCCGGCGCGGTGTAGTGACCTTGCGGGTCGGTTTCGACGTCGACGGCCAGCGCGTCGAGCGCATCGTGCATGGATTGGGAGTCGGCGGCCACCTGACGGACGTCGGCCATCACGTGCGGCAGCAGTTGTTCGGCCTCGGCCAACGCCTCGCGGCTGACCGACGGCGAGAGCTGGACGTGGATCCAGGTTTCCGAGCCGGCGGCGCCGTCTGCGGATCTCGGCTCCACACTGCGCAGTTCGCCGTCGGCATCCCGGTGCACGGTGAACACCGGCGTCATGATGCCGAGGTAGGCCACCCCCAGGCGGTGCAGCAGCACGGCGACGGAATCCACCAGCATGCCGGCATGCCCGGTGACCGCTTGCAAGGCCGGGCCGAATCCGGCCGGGTCGTCCGCGGTGTAGACGCCGACCCGGGTCTCGCCGGCCGGCCGATGTTGGGCCAGCCGGGCGTGGGCCGCCAGTAGCGCCGGGGCCACAGTCGCCGTGGCGCCGGTTCGATCGGCGGACTCAGCACCGCCGGTGTCGTCGCCGCCCAGCGCATCGCTGTGCGGTCCGCGATGGGTGGCGAGATAGGCGGCCGCGACCCACTCGGGGATGTCGTGCGGCCGAGCGGGATCGGGAAACGTCGTCCATGCGGCCGATCGCCGCTCGGTGGATCCCGTCATCCCCACCCCTCCTGACCAAGTGTCAGTTCCGGCAGCGCCGCTACCGGACTTACCTTAATCGCGGGTGAGTCTGCGGTGGGTCACTCGATGCGGGCGCGCCGCCTCGGCCCCCAACCGTTCCACCTTGTTCTCCTCGTAGGCGCCGAAGTTGCCCTCGAACCAGAACCACTTGGCCTCTTCGTCGGCGTCGCCCTCCCAGGCCAGGATGTGGGTGCAGGTGCGGTCGAGGAACCACCGGTCGTGGGAGATCACCACCGCACAGCCGGGGAAATTCAGCAACGCGTTCTCCAGCGACCCCAGGGTTTCGACGTCCAGGTCGTTGGTCGGCTCGTCGAGCAGGATCAGGTTCCCGCCCTCTTTGAGGGTCAGGGCCAGGTTCAGCCGGTTGCGTTCCCCGCCGGAGAGCACCCCGGCCGGCTTCTGCTGGTCGGGTCCCTTGAAGCCGAACGCCGACACGTAGGCCCGCGACGGGATCTCGTTCTGGCCGACCTGGATGTGGTCGAGCCCATCGGAGACCACCTCCCAGACCGTCTTCTTCGGGTCGATGCCCGCCCGGGACTGGTCGACGTAGCTCAGCTTGACCGTCTCACCGACCTTGACCGTGCCGCTGTCGGGTGCCTCCAGTCCGACGATGGTCTTGAACAGCGTGGTCTTGCCGACACCGTTGGGGCCGATCACGCCGACGATGCCGTTGCGGGGCAGGGTGAACGACAGATCCTTGATCAGCAAACGTCCGCCGAACCCCTTGTCGAGGTTTTTAACCTCCACCACCAGGTTGCCCAGCCGCGGCCCGGTCGGGATCTGGATCTCTTCGAAGTCGAGCTTGCGGGTCTTCTCGGCCTCGGCCGCCATCTCCTCGTAGCGCTGCAGCCGGGCCTTGTTCTTGGCCTGGCGGGCCTTGGCGCCCGAGCGCACCCAGGCCAGTTCCTCTTGCAGCCGTTTCTGCAGCTTGGCGTCCTTGCGGCCCTGAACGGCGATCCGCTCGGCCTTCTTCTCCAGATACGTCGAGTAGTTGCCTTCGTAGGGGTAGGCCCGGCCGCGGTCGAGTTCCAGGATCCATTCCGCGACGTTGTCGAGGAAGTAGCGGTCGTGGGTGACCGCCAGGATCGCCCCCGGGTAGGCGGCCAGGTGCTGTTCGAGCCACTGCACGCTCTCGGCGTCGAGGTGGTTGGTCGGCTCGTCGAGCAGCAGCAGGTCGGGCTTGGACAGCAGCAGCTTGCACAGCGCGACGCGGCGCCGCTCGCCACCGGAGAGGTTGGTGACCGGCTCGTCGGGCGGCGGGCAGCGCAGCGCGTCCATGGCCTGCTCGAGCTGGGAGTCGATGTCCCACGCGTTGGCGTGGTCGAGTTCCTCCTGCAGCCGGCCCATCTCCTCCATCAGCTCGTCGGTGTAGTCGGTGGCCATCAGTTCGGCGACCTCGTTGAACCGGTCGAGCTTGACCTTGATGTCGCCCAGACCTTCCTCGACGTTGCCGCGGACGGTCTTCTCCTCGTTCAACGGCGGCTCCTGCTGCAGGATGCCGACACTGGCCCCGGGGGCCAGGAATGCGTCACCGTTGTTGGCGGTGTCCAGCCCCGCCATGATCCGCAAGACGCTCGACTTGCCGGCCCCGTTGGGGCCGACCACACCGATCTTGGCCCCCGGCAGGAAACTCAACGTGACGTCGTCGAGGATGACCTTGTCGCCGTGCGCCTTGCGGACCTTCCTCATCGTGTAGATGAACTCAGCCATACCGCGGTGTCGCCTCCTGGTCTCGCGAATTTGCTCGTCGACCATCCTAGGCGGTGGATTCACCCCGCTGTCGGCTGCGCTCAGGCCGTCAGCGCCATCCCGTCCTCGGCATCGTCGTCGGCGCAGGCCGGGCAGTCGGCCTCCGCAACCGCGGTTGCGGCCGGCGGATTGTCCGGTCCGGCGGCGATGATCCTTTCCACCCGGGCCGCGCAGCGCGCCAGGTTGGGCCCGACCGCGGTCGCGCGCAGCTCCACCGACGATCGGCGATTGCCGTCCTTGTCCTCGTATTCACTGGTGAATACGTCCCCGACCACGATCACCGGCAACCCCTTGCTCAGCGACGCACCGACGCCGGTGACCAACCGGTCCCAGCAGGTGACCGTCAGGTACAGGGAGTTACCGGGCTCCCAGTTTCCGTCGGCGCCGCGCTTGCGCGAGTTGCTGGCGATCCGGAACTTGATCAGTTCGTGCTCCCCCACCCGGCGCCGGATCGGGTCGCTCGCGACGTGGCCGATGATGGTCAACGGAGTTTCATACATTGCACGTTTCCTTCCTGGTTGCGGCGGAGCTGACAGGTCCGCCGGTGCTGCACCCATTGAGCCCGGCGGACCCGACAACCAGGCCCGCGCAACCGTCGCGGGCAACGGCAACTGTGGAAGAAACGCGAACTGGGGACTACCTCGCGGCGAGCGGTTACACCCGCGGCTTGCCGACGCGCACCGGCGCATTCCAGTTCGAGAACGTCATCACAACGGACTCGTCGGCACCGGACCCCAGCTTGAGCGCAACCAGGTGACGATCACCGGTCTCCTCGATCCAGACCGTGCACGACGTCCGTTTGGCGGCCGGCAACTGCGGCACGATCTTCTTGGCCGCGCGGGCCGACACCTGGCCGCTGATCCGGACGGTGTGCACTTCGTCTGAGCCGAGATCGATCGTCTCGCGGCCCTCGACCTCCGGGTCGATGAAGTCGGTCAGCATGTCGGCTAGTCCGGTCTCCGGGCTCAGGATCGACGCCACGTCGAAGAAGTTCGCAGCCGGCCCGTAGTCAATCCACTGGTCATCATCTTGCGACACGTAGAGGTCTCCGCCGAACACTACGAACTCCACGTAGGCCGGAGCCCCCCGGTACTTGATCTTGGCGTAGCCCTTCGCCGCCTCGGCAGGCTGCCGGGTCACGTCGCCGTCGAGCGCGGTGATCGCCATATTCTCGATGCTGCTGCTCGCCGACAAACTCAGGTGCGCGCTGTCGACTCTTGCGGTGGTGGCGCTGGACTCCTTGAGAATCGCCGCGGCGGTCGGCAGTGGCTCACTGGCCTTCTTCGAGGACGTGGGCGACGGCTTCGAGGACGTAGCCGATCCGGTAGCCGAAGATGGTTCGGGCGCCGACGACGGCGGCGGCGCGGAGGTCGATGCGGTGGTCGATTGGACTGTCGGGGTGACAGCAGACGACGAAACCGACGGCGCGGTTGAAGGGTTGGACGAGCAACCGGCGACCAGGGCAGCAGCGGCACTCGCAACAGTCAGTACGGCGGGGAGCCTGCGCATGCCCGTCATGCTAGGTGCCCTCGAACCGGCGGACCCGTCAGGGGCACCGGGCGGCGAGGCAACCGTTGGTATACCTTGCTTGCGGTGGATACCAAAGGCCAGTCCGGCAGCGGTGCACACACTTACCGCAACACATGGGCACGCGACGAAATCCGGGTCTCGGACCCGAAAGCCATGCGACGCTCGATTGCCGGCACTGCTGTCGGCAACTTCATGGAGTGGTACGACTTCGGCATCTACGGCTTCCTCGCCACCACGCTCGCGCAAGTCTTCTACCCCGGCGACAGCTCCAGCGCGGTGGGCCTGATCGCCACGTTCGGCACCCTGGCCGCGGCCTTCGCGGTGCGGCCGTTCGGCGGGATATTCTTCGGCGCACTCGGTGACCGCATCGGCCGCAAAAAGGTCCTGATCATGACCGTCTCGCTGATGGCGGTCGGCACCACGATCACGGGACTGCTGCCGTCCTACGAAGCGATCGGGATCTGGGCTCCGGTCCTGCTGATCCTCACCAAGCTCATGCAGGGCTTCTCCACCGGCGGCGAGTACGTCGGCGCGATGACTTACGTCAGCGAACACGCCCCGGACCGCACCCGCGGCGCGCTGACCGGATATCTGCCGTTGGGCACCCTGGGCGGCTACATCACCGGCGCCGGCGTGGTCACCCTGATCCAATCCCAACTGCCGGTGTCCGACATGCTGCACTGGGGCTGGCGAGTCCCCTTCCTGCTGGGCGTGCCGCTGGCCCTCATCACGCTGTTCATGCGGCTGCGCATCGATGAATCACCGGCCTTTGAAGAGCTAGGAAACGCCGATGCGGACAACTCGGTGGCCAGCGAAACCGGGTGGCAGCAGTTCCGGCAGACCGTCGTGGGACAGCGCAGCGGACTGCTGATCTGCATGGGCCTGGTGCTGGCCGAGAACGTCACCAACTACATGCTCACCGGATACCTGCCGACGTATTTCAAGCAGGTCGGCGGTATCAGCGGCAGCCGCGGGCTCACGATGATCGTGGTGGCGCTGCTGCTGATGTTGGTCGTCGTGATGCCGCTGGCCAGATTGTCCGACCGCATCGGCCGCAAGCCGCTGCTGTGGACCGGCAGCAGCCTGCTGATCTTCGGCTCCGTTCCGGCGTTCCTGCTGATCCGCCACGGCGGCAACTATCCGATCCGGCTGCTCGGTGTGCTGCTCATCGGGCTGATGCTGGTGTGCTTCAACAGCACCACGCCGTCGACGCTGCCCGCGCTGTTCCCCACCCAGGTGCGCTTTTTCGCGGTGGCCATCGGATTCAACATCTCGGTCTCGACGTTCGGTGGCACCACTCCCCTGATCGCCGAGACGCTGGTGTCGGGAACCGGCAACGTGATGGTGCCGGCCTTCATCCTGATGGCCGCGGGCGTCGTGGGCGCGATCACGCTGTGGTTCACGCCCGAGACGGCCGGAAAGGTCCTGCCCGGCTCGGGGCCGTCGGTGGCCACCGAACAAGAAGCCGACGCGATCGCCGAGGCCGGGCTACCCGATTGACGGCTCAGCGCTGCCCGAGCGCGTCACGGCGGGCCGCCTCGGCCAGCATCGCGTTGTAGGCGGCCAGCTCGGCGTCCTCGTCCCGGTCCGCGGAGCGGTCGAGCCGCTTGGCGGTCCGGGCGTCACTGCGATGCCACTGCACCAGCAACGCGATCATCACCAGCACCAAGGGCAGTTCGCCTCCCGCCCAGGTGATGCCGCCGCCCAGATGCTGATCTCCGGCCAGGTCGGCGTGCCAGGGCAGCCGCAGGCCGGCGTAAAACCACTCGCCCAGCACCTTGTGCATGCCCATCAGGAACACCCCGAAGAAGCCGTGCAGCGGCAGCGAGGCGAACACCACCGCCAGCTTGGCCAGCGGTGAGATCGGCCGCGGGGTGGGATCCACGCCAATCACCACCCAATAGAAGAGGTAACCGCTGAGCAAAAAGTGCACGTTCATCGCGACGTGTCCCGCATGGCTACCGACGATCGAGTCGAAAATGGTGGAGAAGTACAGCCCATAGAAGCCGGCGACGAAGATCACCGCCGCGACGATCGGGTTGGTGAGAACCCGTGAGACCCGGCTGTGCAGCGCCGCCAGCAGCCATTCCCGCGGGCCGGGCGGCTCGCCGCGACCGGCGGCCGGCAGCGCCCGCAGGGCCAGCGTGGTCGGCCCGCCCAGCACCAGCAGGATCGGCACCAGCATCGACAGCATCATGTGGACGACCATGTGCATGCTGAACATCGCCGGCATGTAGCGCCCGGTTCCCGACGAGGTGGCGATCAGCAGGGTGGCACAGCCCAGCAGCCAGGCGGTGGTGCGGCCGGCCGGCCAGGCGTCGCCGCGGCGGCGCAGTCGCAGCACCCCGGCCAGGTAGACGGCCGCCAGCACCAACGCGGCGGTGCCGAAGATCACGTCGAACCGCCAGTCGAACAGGATGCGCGCCACGGTGGGCGGGCCGGCGAGGTCGTAGCCGATCTTCACCATCGGGATCGACGGGTTGAGCACCGGCGGCGGGGGCGGCGGGGTGCGGCCCAGGCCAACCGCGATACCGAACGTGACCGCGAAGATGACGGCTTCGATCAGGGCCAGCCGGATCAGCGGTCCCCGCGCATCCGGTTCGGTCTGCAGCGCCGCTATTCCGCGGCGCCGCTGGCCCCAGCCGAGAACTCCGAGGGCGCACAGCGCGACGAACTTGGCCAGCACCAAGCGGCCGTAGTCGGTGGTCAGCACATCGGAGGGGGCCAGCCGCACCAGCGCGTTGAGCACCCCGGACACGCCCATGGCCACAAAGCACCACAGCGCCACGGCCGAGAACCGCCGCGCCGCCAGATCGGCGTGTTCCCCGCCGCGCAGCGCGTGGACCAGCAGGGCGAGCAGACCGCCGGCCCACAGCCCCGCGGCGACCAGATGGATCAGCAGACTGTTGGTGGCCAGGTCATGGGATCCGCCGGCCGCCGAATGCCCGGTCAAACCCAACGGGACCAACGTCAGCAACGATCCGGCCAGCAGCGCCGGCGTCCAGGACCAGCGCAACACCGGCAGGCTCGCCAGGGTCAGCGCCGCGGCCAGCAGCGCGGTCCAGCGCCACGCGGATGCGGTGTTGACCAGGCCGGCCAACGACCACGTCCGCACCGGGTCGAGAAGCTCAGACAGCGGGTGGCCGGAGACATCGGAGATGGTCAGCGGAACCAGCAGCGCCGCACACACCGCCCAGGTTCCCAGCGCTTTGGTGCCCAGCCGCAGCGCACGGTAACCGGCGGCGTCGAGCACGCCGCTGGATTGCGGGGGCACCAGAAAGGCGGCGAGCAGAAACGAACCCACCGCCAGCACCGCGGCGATCTCGCCGGCGGCCCGCACGAACGGCAGCCCCAGCGTGGTCACCGGGCCGGGGTCGGGCAGGCCGGTCGCGGTCAGCGCGTCGGCCAACGCCAGCGCGGCGATCCCGCCGGCGGTGCAGCCGGCCAGGATCGCCACCCCGGCCAGCACCGGCAGGTACCGGGCCGAGCGGGCGCGGGTCGGAATCGCCGTCATGGCCCCCAGCGTATGGCGTACGCCGGGCTCACCACGTAGCGAGGCGCTGCCGGGCTACCGGCCGCCGCGCGCCCGCCGGAGTCGCCGTGCCTCGGCATCTCGGGCGAAGAACTCCCGGCGGGCGATTCGGGCGATGTGGTCGGAGTCCTTCAGGATGCGTCGCAATTCGCCACGGAACGCCCTGCGGCGGTCCGCCAGATCCGGGGCGTCCTGCAGCAGTTGCTGATCGGCGACCACCTGCCGCGCGGTGGCGAACAGCAGGGTGGACACCGACTCGCTGCTGCGGATCCGCCCCTGGGCCACGTATTGGCGACCCACACCCAGCGCCAGCTGGGTCAGCTCCTTCTCGCCGATGTCGGCCGGCGCATCGCAGAGGACGTCGGCGACGATCTCGTACGCCTCGAAGAACACCCGCAACATGACGTCGGACATCACCGGCTTCTTCTCCGACAAGATCCCGTCGATCTCGGCGCCGCCGGCGGCGACGCGGGCCTCCCAATCGGTGAACCAGGACATCTCCTCGGCGATGTTCTCGCGGAACGCCGCCGAGTCGGCGAAGTAGAAGTCGAACTTGAGCAGATCGCGCAGCCGCATCGCCTGGTCCCAGAACGCGTCGAGCCGGTCGCCTTCACCGCGGCCGGCATGGGCCAGGGCCAGCTCGACGATCGAGGTCTCCAGGAAGGCGTGGATCACCGAGTTGCGGTAGAACGAGGCGGCGTGTTCGTCCTCGGGGGCGATCCGCCACACCGACTCACGCCCGCCGTCGACCCGAGTGACCGGATGCGCGTTGGATAGCGCATCCACTGCCGCTCGCACCCCATCCCGGGTTCGCAGCCGCAGCGCACTGGTGGAGATCGGGGTCTGCTTGCGTTCCAGGTAGTCCAGCCCCTCCTGCAGCGAATGGTGGATCTGCTCCAAGGTCAACGCCAGCCCGTGCGTGGTCAGCAGCAGCGCGGACACCAGCCCGGTCGCGCTGATCGGGGTGACGCGCTGAATGCGCCACGCCACTTCGATGGCCATCTTCTGCATCGCCAGTCGCTTGGCGTCCGGGTCGCTGGCCGCGGGCCCGTCGCGTGAACCGAGGTACTGACGCATCGAGACCGCCTCGGGGAAACGCACGTAGATCTTGCCGTAGTTGCGTTCGCCCTGGGCCTTGATGAACCGGTACAGCCAGCCGACTCCCTCCGGCGTCTTCTCTCCGCCGCGGGCATAGGCGGCATATTCGGCCGTCTCGTGCAGCTGGTCGAAGCTGATCGAAACGCCCTGCAGCAGAACATCTTCGGTGCGGCCATCCAGGTAAGCGTCCGCGACGTAGGTCATCAGCCCCAGCTTGGGGGGCAGCATCTTGCCGGCGCGTGAGCGGGTGCCCTCGATGGACCAGCTCAGGTTGAACCGCTTCTCCATCACGTAGCCGACGTACTCCTTGAGCACGTACTTGTACAGCGGGTTGTTGCCGATGCTGCGCCGGATGAAGATGACCCCGGAGCGGCGCAGCAACGGTCCCATCAGGCCGAACGACAGATTGATTCCGGCGAACACGTGCACCGGCGGCAGGCGGTTCTCCTGCATGGCCACCGGCATTACCGCACCGTCGATGTAGGACCGGTGCGAGAACAGCAGCACCGCGGGATGGTTCTCCAGCGCGGTACGCAGCGCGGCGACCTGGTACTCGTCGTAGTCGATGTCGGGGTCGAAGCCGCGGCTGAGCAAGCGGGTCAATACGCCGACCAGGTCGACCGAAACCCGACTCCAGCCGGTGGACAGCTCATCGAGCATCTTGCCGGCCTCGTCGAGTGTGGCACCCGGAATGGCCTTCAGCCCGTCACGAAATCGGGTGGACGCCAGGATCTCCGGCTTCACCAGCCGCGGCGACTTGTACTGCGGACCCAGAATCCGGTACTCGGCGCGCTCCAGCGCCAGCACCGCTCGGCGGGTGACGAAATGCGCGAAGTCCCGCGGATTCTCGCCGACGGTGTTCGCACTCCACTGCGCGCGCAATTCGGCGACGCTGGCCGGCTCACCGGCCACCACCCGGGCCAGCGACGGTTCGGTGCCTACGATGCGCCGCTGTTGACGTTCATTGGGCTGGTAAGGATTCCGGCCGGGTAGCAGCGCGATGACCCGGGACAGCGCCGAGGCCTCGGCACGTGGCATCCAGAACACCCGAACCGGCAGGACCGAGCGCTGTTCGTCGCGTTCGAGTTGCCCCACCAGCCGGGCCATGACCGAGGGCGGCCGGTCCGGCGAGATCTGCATCAGTTCGGTGCGGTCGCCGGGTTGCGTCTGGCGATACCGGTCCAGCCACTCCTTGACCAGATCGGCCTCCACCGGCGTCGACACGAACGCCAGCACCAGCGTGTCGCCGGTGTCGTTGGACCCAGAGGTGTCAGCGGAGTCGGTGGCCGGTGATGTCGTCACTGCCTGCCTTTCGGGCCGGCGTTCTTTTTGGCCGGAGCCTTCTTGGCCGGGGCCTTTCTGGCTGGGGCTTTCTTGGCGGGGGTCTTCTTGGCCGGGGCCTTCTTGGCGGCGGCCTTCTTGGCTGCCTTCTTCTTGACCGGCTTGAGGTCCGGCAACTCGTCGACCGGCCAGTCAGCCAGCGTGTCCAGGTAGAGCTGACGAACCTGCGCGATCCGATCGGCCAGATTGTCGACCGTCCAATCGTCGACCGGGATCGCCGGGAATACCGCGACATCGACGGTGCCGGGGTTGGCGCTCATCGAGTCTCGGGCGGCGACCACTTCGGCGTTGCGGATCACGATCGGCACGATCGGGATCCCGGCGGCCATCGCGATCCGGAACGGCCCCTTCTTGAACGGCCCCACCCCGGTGGTATCGACCCGAGTGCCCTCCGGGGCGATCACCACCGACAGTCCCCGCTTGGCGCGCTCTTCGACCTGGTGCAGGGATTCCACCGCCGAGGCCGCGTCGTCCCGGTCGATGAACACCATCTCGGTGAGCTTGCCCAGCGGCCCGGCGATCGGGTCGCGCTCCAACTCCCGCTTGCCGACGCTGATCCAGTTGTCGCGCACCAGCGATGCGGTGATCACCGGGTCGACTTGGTTGCGGTGGTTGAAGATGAACACCGCGGGCCGGGTTGCGGTGAGGTTCTCTTTGCCGATCACGTTGAGCCGCACGCCATTCAGGGTCAGCAGCAGGTGCGGGAAGTACGCGGTGAAGAAATTGACGCCGCGGCGCCGGCTGCCGCTGAGCAGTCCCAGCCCGATCGCCCCCGCGCCGACGGGCACCATCGACCCCAGACCGGCCAGGTTGCGCAGCTGGCCCACCACACCGCTGCCGCGGCTGCTGAACCGCAGGATGGGCCAGCCTCGCTTGCGCGCGACCGAGGCCATCTTGCCCTCGGGGTTGGTCGGGCGCGGGTTGCCGACCAGATGCATCAGTGCAACGTCCTCATCGCCGTCGGCGTAGAAGTAGCTGTCCTGCAGGTCGATGTCGTGCTCAGCGGCGAACTTCTGCACGGCGGCGGCCTTCCCGGACCCCCACAGGATCGGTTCGGCCACCGCTCCGGTGAGTACGCCGTTTTCGTCGGTGACGAACGCGTTGGTGAGCGTGTTGGTGATGCCCAGGAACCGGGCGACCGGCTCGGCCTGAATGGTCAGCGCCGACGAGCTCAGCACCACGGTGTGCCCGCGCGCCTGGTGGGCCCGCACCAGTTCGCGCATCTCCGGGTAGATCCGCTTGGCGATCTTCTGGACGAACATCCGCTCGCCGATCTCGTCGAGATCAGTGATCGAGCGGCCCTGCAGCGCCGACGACGCCTTGGTGATGAGCTGTTCGAATTCGATGCGGCCGAGTTGGTGGTTGAGCCCGGCCTGGATCATCCCGAACAGCTCCAGCAGGCCCATGTCGCGGCTGCGGACTCGCTCCCGGGTCAGGATGACGGCGGTGAAGCCGGCGACGAGGGTGCCGTCCAGGTCGAAGAAGGCGCCGATCTTGGGTCCGGGCGGGCTGGCGGCGATCTCGGCCACCGAACCGGGCAGCCGCATGTCCCGCGGTGGTGGCGTCTTGGTGTCATCGCTCATGACTGGCCACCCGGATCGAATGATGCCGGCACGCAGTGCGGCGACGGGTCGCCGGCGAGCGCCAGCACTTCGTCGAAACCCTCGACCAAGCAGCGGGTGAACAGCTTCTCGTCGCGGACCGCGGCCCGGTCGTAGCGGACCGTGATGGAGCATTCACCGCCGCGCGAGATCAGCACCACCATCATCGCCACCCCGGGCAGCGGCCCGATCCCGTAGTGCCGCAACACTTTGGCTCCGGCGATATAGGTATCGCCGGGATAGAACGCCACGTTGCTGGCTTGCACGTCCGCCGCGACCACCGACTCGGTCATCTTCTCCAGCACCGGGGACGGGAACACACTCAACAGTGGCGCGATGGAGCCGATCACGTCCATCGCGGGTTCTTCGCGCCGCTGGGTCATCTGCGAGCGGATCCGCATCATCCGTTCCACCGGGTCGGCGACGCCGACCGGAGCGGCCAGGTTCACCCCGGTGAACCGGTTACCGCCGGCCGGATCGGCCTCGGCCCGCAGATTCACCGGGATCGCCATCGGCAACGTGGCGATCGGCACTCCCAGCGCCCGGTGATAGCGCCCCAACGCCCCCGACAGCGCGGCCAGGTAGGCGTCGTTGATCGACCCGCCGCCGGCCTTGGCTGCCCGGTGCAGATCCGACAGCCGGATGTCGAGCGCCTGGGTGCGACTGGCCAGGCTGCGCCGACGCAGCAGCGGCGAGGGCTGGGCCGCCTGGCTCATCACCCGCGCACCGGAGCGGGCATAGCCGATTACCCCGGACACCGCGGACAGCGGATCACGCACCGTGCGGGTCGCCATCGACAGGATCCCGACCAGCGCGTCGCGGGTGCCGCCGAGCACCGCAGCCGGCAGGTGGTTGATGCCGTCGCGCATCAGGTCGTTTGATGACAGGTCCTGCGGGACCGGTTGCGGCGGCATCGCCCGAGCGGGCGGGTCGCGTTCCAGGTCGTAGATCTGACCGAACATCGCGGCGCCGCCCACGCCGTCGGTGACCGCGTGGCTCAGATGCAGCAGGGTGGCGGCCCGCTCGCCTTCCAGCCCTTCCACCAAGGTCGCCGCCCACAGCGGGCGCTGAATGTCCAGCGGTGATTGCAGGCTCACCTCGGCCAGGTCGAACACCTGGCGCAGCCCCCCGGGCTCGGGAACCCGAAGCCGCCGGACGTGGAAGTCCAGATTGAAATCGGGGTCCACCACCCAGCGCGGCGCGGCCGTGGGCAGCGTCGGCACCACCACCTTCTGGCGCAGCCGAAGCACCCGCCGGGAGACGTTCTCGAACAGGCCGCGGAAGCGCTCCCAGTCCGGGGTGGTGTCGAGCAGTTCCAGGCCCATGATCCCCGAACGGGTGCGGGGATTCGCCTCGCCGCGGTGCAATAGATAGTCGACGGCGCCGAGTTCGGTCGGCAGACCCGCGGCGTCGACCAGGTCACCCACGTGCAACTCCCGCGGGCTCGCGGGCCGGGCCGTCCCGGTGCACCAATGCTGCGACCACCACGTTCCTCTCCTGGCTCCCAGTCTTCACGAGCACCATTCAACGCTAATTGGTTGGCTATGGCGACGGGTGTCGATTCCGCAGATCGGGGCCATGGGCCGCAAAACGAAATACTCTGCTGGCCGGGTGAATTGGAAACCGCCGATCCACCCGGCCCGCGATATCGTTCGGTCGCCGCCGACCCGGCGTCACCAGCCGATAAACTGGGCGCACTGCCTCCGTAGCTCAGGTGGATAGAGCACATGACTTCTAATCTTGTGGTCGCTGGTTCGAGTCCAGCCGGGGGCGCAGGCAGCCGAGGCGATGCGCAAGGGCGCTCTGGCGCGTGACATTGTGTCGCAGACCGGCAAAGATACCGGAGAAACCGGGAAAGGTAGGCCAATGAGCCACGAACGTACGATCATCCTCTACACCGCCTTCATGATCGCGCTGGTGGTGGCGTCCGCCGTGATCATCGCCTGGGTCGCCTGACCGATTCACCCGTCGAATACCGTCATCCGCGATGACTGATTCCGGCCTCGTCTTGTTCAGTGTCACCGATCGGGTGGCGCTGATCACGGTCAACGATCCCGACCGGCGCAACGCGGTCACCGGCGCGATGTCGGCGCAGTTGCGGACTGCGGTGGAGCGCGCCGAAGCCGACCCGAACGTGCATGCGGTGATCGTCACCGGCGCGGGCCGGGCGTTCTGCGCCGGCGCCGACCTCTCGGCGCTGGGTGCCGCTACCGAAGATGGGCTGTTGGCGCTGTACGACGGTTTCATGGCGGTCGCGCAGTGCGCGCTGCCGACCATCGCCGCGGTCAACGGCGCCGCGGTGGGCGCCGGGCTGAACCTGGCGTTGGCGGCCGACGTGCGGATCGCCGGCCCGGCAGCCCTGTTCGACACCCGGTTCCAGCAGCTGGGCCTGCACCCCGGCGGGGGCGCCACCTGGATGCTGCATCGGGCGGTGGGACCCCAGGTGGCGCGGGCCGCGCTGCTGTTCGGCATGCGTTTCGACGCCGAGGCCGCGGTGCACCACGGGTTGGCGCTGCAGGTCGCCGACGACCCGGTCGCCGCGGCGATGACGCTGGCCGCCGGGCCCGCGTCGGCACCGCGAGACGTCGTGTTGGCCACCAAGGCCACGATGCGGACCACCGCCAGTCCCGGCGCGGTCGAGGGCGACCAGCACGAGTTCGCCAAACGCACCGAGCTGGGCCCGCAGGCGGCGACGGTCGAGTCACCAGAGTTCGCCGCCCGGCTGGCCGCAGCACAGCGCAGATAGCCCCGCCGGCTACAGATCCACCAGCGCGGTATCGGGATGTTCGATCAGATCGCGTAGCGCACAAAGGAATTCGGCGACCTGCGCGCCGTCTGCGATGCGGTGGTCGAACGCACACGTCAAGGTCATCTGCGGACGCGCGACGACGGTGTCGCCCAGGGCGACCGGGCGCGGTTTCAGCGAACCCATGCCCAGGATGGCCGCCTCGGGGTAGTTGATCACCGGCACTCCGTCGTCGAGGCCCAGGGCGCCGAAGTTGGAGACGGTGAACGTCGAGCCCTGCAGCTCGGCGGGTTGCAGGCTGCCGGCCCGGGCACCGGCGATGAGCCGGGCCACGCAGTCGGCGAGCTCTCGCGTGGTCTTGCGGTGCGCGTCGAAGACCACCGGCACCAGCAGGCCGCGGGGGGCGGCCACCCCGACACCGAGGTGTATGCCCCGATGGGCGCAGATCCGCGGTCCCTCCGGTGCGTCGACCCAGGTCGCGTTGAGCACCGGGTGTCGCAGCAAGGCGATGACCAGCAGCCGCAGCGTCAGCACGAACGGCGTGATCGCCGCACCGTCCGCGCCGTCGGCAAGCCGATCGCGCAGCTGTAGCAGGTTGGCGCAGTCCACCTGGACGCTGCCGTGCGCGTCGGGGATCCGGCTGCGCGACAACGTCATCCGCTCTGCCATGGCAGCCTGCACCGGACTCGGCGGACGCAGCTCGTCGCCGGACCGATCGCCGGCGGCCGCACGCACCCCGTCGGTGGTGATCACACCGCTCGGGCCCGGTGCTACACCGCCCAGATCGACACCCAGTTCGGCGGCGAGCTTGCGGGCGGCCGGCTTGGCCCTGGGGCGCCCGGTGGTGGCGCAGCCGCGGCGGCTGGTGTCGAAGGCGTCGTCGGCGCCGTAGCCCACCAGCACCGGCGTCCGCTCCGGCGGGGCGACCTCACCGGCCCCGGCCGACGTCTCGATGCGCACCAGCGGCGCCCCGACCGCGAGCACAGCGCCTTGCGGGCCACCGAGTTCGACGATGCGTCCGGCGTACGGGCTGGGGATCTCGACTTCGGCTTTGGCGGTCTCGACCGAGCACAACACCTGGTTGAGCTCCACCTGGTCGCCGACAGCGACGTTCCAGCTGGTCACCATCACCTCTTGCAGCCCCTCCCCGAGGTCGGGGACCGCAAAGGTCTTCGGCTCGGTGCTCACGGCATCTCCAGGACCCGCTGGAGGCTGTCCAGCAGCCGGTCGGGGCCCGGCAACCAGAGCCGTTCCAGCCGGGCCGGCGGATAGGGGGTGTCGAATCCGGTGGCGCGCAATACCGGCGCCTCCAGTTCGTAGAACAACTCCTCTTGGATGCGCGCGGCCAGTTCGGCGCCATAGCCGAGGTTTCGCGGGCCCTCGTGCAGCACCACACATCGCCCGGTGCGGCGCACGGATTCGGTGACGGCGTCAAAATCGAGCGGCACCAGGGAACGCAGGTCGACCACCTCCAGGCTCCAACCATGCTCTTGGGCAGCGATGTCGGCTGCCGACAGCGCGGTGGCCACCCCGCCGCCGTAGGTCAGTACCGTGACGTCGGTGCCCGAACGGCGTACCGCGGCGCATCCGATGCCCGGCGCCGGATGTTCGGTGTCGACGGCTCCGCGGGCCCAGTACCGCCGCTTCGGTTCCAGGAAGATCACCGGGTCGGGCGTGGCGATGGCGTGCCGCAGCAGCCAGTAGGCATCCGAGGGATCGGCGGGGACCACCACCTTGAGCCCGGCGGTGTGCGCCCAATAGGTTTCGGTGGATTCCGAATGATGTTCGGCCGCACCGATTCCGCCGAACGATGGGATGCGCACGGTGACCGGCATGGAAATCTCACCGCGGGTGCGGGTCCGGTACTTCGCCAGGTGGCTGACCATCTGGTCCAGCGCCGGGTAGCTGAACCCGTCGAACTGGATCTCCGGGACCGGGATGAACCCGCGCACCGCCAGCCCGATGGCTATGCCGATGACCGCGGACTCGGCCAGCGGTGTGTCGAAACAGCGTTGCTCCCCGAAGGTTTCGCCCAGCCCTTCGGTCACCCGGAACACTCCGCCCTGCACGCCGACGTCGGTGCCGAACACCAGCACCTTGGGATCGGCGTCCATCGCGTCACGCAGCGCCCGGTTGAGTGCGGCCACCATGGTCAGCTCTTCGGTGCGCGTGCTTGCGCCGGTGACCGGCGCTGGGGCCGGCGAGCAGGTCGGCGGTTCGAGGATCTGGGTCATCAGCGCTCCCTGGCCAGCTCGGTGCGCAGTGCGCGGCGTTGCTGCTGCAGTTCCGGGGTGATGTCGGCGTACACGGAGGTGAAGACCTCGTCGACGTCGAAATCGGCCGCACCGACCGTGGCGTCGCGCAACTCGGTGCGCAGCCGCTGCGCCCGGGCCGTGACCCGGTCCTCGAGGCGCTGCGACCAGACGCCGGTGTTGCGCAAGTAGTTGCGATAGCGCGGAATCGGATCCAACGCAGTCCACCGCTCGAGTTCGGCGTTGCTGCGGTAGCGGGTCGGATCGTCGGAGGTGGTGTGCGGGCCGAGCCGGTAGGTGACGGCCTCGATCAGGCTCGGCCCGCCGCCGGTCCGGGCCCGCTCGGCCGCTTCGGCCATCACCGCGTAGCAGGCCAGCACATCGTTGCCGTCCACCCGGATCCCCGGCATCCCGTAGCCGATCGCCTTGTGCGCCAGCGACGGCGCGGCGGTCTGCCGGTGCAGCGGCACTGAGATCGCCCACTGGTTGTTCTGCACGTAGAACACGCACGGGGAGGTGAACACCGCGGCGAAGTTCAGGGCCTCGTGGACGTCGCCCTCGCTGGTGGCGCCGTCACCGACGAATGCGACCGTGACCGAATCCTCGCCCAGCCGTTGGGCGCCCATCGCCGCGCCCACCGCGTGCAGCGCCTGGGTGCCGATCGGGATCGAGATCGGTGCACAGCATTTGGCGGTGAAATCCAGTCCGCCGTTCCAGGTTCCGCGCCAGGCGGCCGCCAGGTTCCAGGCCGGGATGCCGCGGGCGATGAGCACCCCCAGCTCCCGGTACTGCGGGAACAGCCAGTCGGTTTTGCGCAGGCAGGCGGCGGCTCCGACCTGGGCTGCCTCCTGGCCGCGGCAGGAGGCGTACAACGCCAGCTCTCCTTGGCGCTGCAGGTTGATCAGCTCGGTGTCGAACTCGCGGGTGAGCACCATCAACTCGTAAAGCCAGCACAGGGTTTCCTCGGGCAGATCCCGGCCGTAGCGATCCTCGTCGGTCGGCGCGCCGTCCGGCCGCACGAGCTGCACGGGTTCGAGGGCGACCTCGGGACCGGTCATTCCTGGCAGCTGGCCCATGCGAGCCTCCTTGTGACGCTGATCTCATTATGCCAGCGCCCCGGGGCCGCCCGGCTGATCTCGAGCGGTCGACCGAACGTGTCGCGCGGGGGTCAGCGTGGCCGCCGGTAGGGCTTCAGGTAGGCCGGCAGCGGGATGTCCGGGTCGAGGTCGTCGGCCGGCTCGGGAGATCCGGCGGTCATCGCCAGCGGCACTACTCCGGCCCAGTGCGGCAGGGTGAGGTCTTCGGGGTCGTCGGCCGGGCCGCCGGTGCGCACCTTGGCGGAGACCTCGACCATTTCCAGTGCCAGCACGGCGGTCATGGCCAACTCGCGGTCATTGGGCGGTCTGCTGTCGGCGGCACGGCCGGACACCGCATGGTCGGTCAGGGCTGCCAGCGCGTCGAGCTTTTCGTCGCGGTCGGTGACCAGATGGGCGGCGCCCAAGACGACCACCGAGCGGTACGCGAGCGAGTGATGCATTGCCGAGCGGGCCAGCACCAGGCCGTCGACCAGGGTGACGGTCACGCAGACCGGCAGGCCCTCCGGCGTTTTCGCGGCCGCCAGCATGGGCCCGCTGCCGCTGGAGCCGTGCAGGTACAGAACGTCGCCGCGGCGGGCGTGGGTGGTCGGCAGCACCACTGGGGAACCCGCGTTGAGGTAGCCGAGGTGACAGACCAGGCTCTCGTCCAGGATGCGATGCACGGTGGCCCGGTCATAGCGGGCCCGCTCCCGGTACCGGGTGGGGGTGGTGCGCGGCGTGGAGGAATAGTTCCCGGGCATCGCACTGCCTCTCACTATTGTAATAGTGCATACTGCATATTGTGGCCGTACAATATCCTATCGCCGGTGACGGCGCCGAGTCGATAGCCGCCAGCATCGAACAGGGCATCTCCGAGGGCGCCGTGCCACCCGGTGCCGTGCTCCCCCCGATCCGCGGCCTGGCCGCCCAGCTCTCGGTGAACCCCAACACCGTCGCCGCCGCCTACCGTCTGTTGCGCGACCGCGGGGCCGTCGAAACCGATGGGCGGCGCGGCACTCGGGTGCGCGACCGGCCGGCGACCACGCCACGCTCGCTGCGCGGGTTGACGATTCCGGCCGGTGTGCGCGACCTGTCCACCGGTAACCCGAACCCGGCGCTGCTGCCGATCGCCGCTGCTCGGCTCTCGGCGCCCGCCACTCCGGTGCTGTACGGACAGCCGCCCATCGCACCGGCGCTGGCCGACTACGCGCGGACCACGCTGGCCGCCGACGGGGTGGCGTCTGAACACCTTGCAGTGACATCAGGCGCCCTGGACGCGATCGAGCGGGTGCTTGCAGCGCACCTGCGCCCCGGTGACCGGGTCGCCGTCGAAGATCCCGGCTGGTCCAACCTGCTCGACCTGCTCGGCGCGCTGGGGCTGACTCCCGAACCGGTCGGCGTCGACGACGACGGCCCACTGGTCGCCGACCTGACTCGGGCACTGCGCCACCGAGTGCGGGCGGTGGTGGTGACCAGCCGCGCCCAAAACCCTACCGGCGCAGCACTTTCGAAACAGCGCGCCAACGCGTTACGCAGCCTGCTCGCCGAAACCGACAACGATGTGCTGCTCGTCGAAGATGATCACTGTGCCGGCATGGCCGGGGTCGCGCTGCATCCGCTGGCCGGGGTGGTGCGGCACTGGGCGTTCGTACGTTCGACGGCCAAGGCCTATGGCCCGGATCTACGGCTGGCAGTACTGGCCGGGGACCAGCGCACCGTCGAGCGGGTGCACGGTCGGCAGCGGCTCGGGCCGGGCTGGGTCAGCCACCTGCTGCAGGACCTCGCCGTGAGCATGTGGCGCGATACGGCGGCGACTCGACTGGTGGCCCACGCCGAATCCAGCTACACCGACCGGCGCACTCGACTGTGCGCGGCGCTGGCCGAGCACGGCATCGCCGCCGGTGGCCGCTCCGGACTCAACGTCTGGATACCGGTGGCCGACGAGACGGCGGCGATCACCCGGTTGCTCACCGCTGGCTACGCCGCCGCCCCGGGGAGCCGGTTCCGGATCGGTAGCTCACCGGGAATCCGCGTCACCATCGCCGATGTGGCGCGCACCGAGATCGAACCGCTGGCCGACGCCATAGCCGAGGCCGCAACCGGTACCGGACGCGCGAGCGTGTGACGGGGCTGTGCTATCCGGTCACCGCGAAGATGCCGTGCGCCCCGTTCTCGGCGTGCCGCATGTCGTGATCCATGAACGGGTAGTGGCCCGGTTCGGGGAAGCTCAGCTCGACGAAACCGCCTTGGGCGGGCGCCAGATCCAGGACTTGCGATCCTCCCGGCGGGTCCCCGTCCTCAGGAGGCCTCAGCAGCCAGGCGCCTTCCTTGTAGACGGTGTCGAACTGCGTCCCGACGATGTGGAACGCGATCGCGTCGCCCGGTCCGGCGTTGACCACCCAGACCCGTACCCGCTCACCGGTGCGCGCCGGCAGCGGGGCGTGCATGTACTGGGCCGCGGTGCCGTTGAACATCCAGCCGTCGGGCCGTCCGGCGCGAATCGCCGTGGTCTTGGCGTCGGCGTCCGGGGCACCGGCGTAAAGCTGCGCGCCGACCAGCGCGTACTCGCGGTCCACGGCCGGCAGTCCGGGCGGGTCGATGATCACCGCGCCGTACATGCCGTTGGCGATGTGCAGCGTCATCGGCGGCGTGCTGCAGTGATACAGCCAGGCACCGGCCCGGCGCGCGGTGAACCGGTAGACCAGCCGCTCCCCCGGCTCCAGGGTGCGCATCGGCTGGTCCGGTGCGAGCGCCCCGGCATGAAAGTCGATGCCGTGGCCCATCGACGCGTCGTTGATCAAAGTGATCTCGAAGACGTCCCCGACGCGGCCGTGCAGCGTGGGGGAAGGTTCGACACCGCCGAACGTCCAGCGGATCTCGCGTCGCCCTGGTGCGACCTCCAGCTCGCGGTCCACGGCGCGCAGTTCCACCCGGTGCAGGCGGCCTGGCGTGGCGGGTGCCAGCACCGCGTCATAGGGCGTCCAGCCCGGCGAGGGGTCGGCGGCCAGGTTCAGGGTGGCCGGCGTCGGCAGTCCCGGGTCCTGGCCGCCGCCCGGGTGTTCGTGCCGTGGCATGCCACCGACGGCGCGGATCGTCAACGTCATCCCCGCGGCGCGATGGCCTGCGATATCGCACCAGGCTTCCCGATCTTGGTTCACCACACCGAGATCCAGCACCGCGGACTGCCCCCGGCTCAACCGCGGCGTGTGCTCGCCGGTGTCGACCCGCACATCGTGTGGCAGTCCGTCGATGTTGGTGAGCCGCAGCACCAGGTGCGTTCCGGCCGGCACCTCGATGACGTCCGGGGAGAAGCGCATGTTCTTGGAGGTGACCTCGACGGTGCGGACCGGACCGGTGACGCCGGTGGCACCCGACGGCGCCGGGTTGCCCATCCCCAGTCCCAGCGCCAGCGCGACCCCGGCGGCTGCGGCCAGGGCGACCACGCCGGTCACCGCACCCGAGTGCGGCTTGATCTTGTCGACATCGATGGGCCCGCGCAGCGCCACCGGCAGCGCGAGCCGCAGGGCCATCAGCAGAAAACTGCCGACCGCAACCGCGGCCAGCACCCAGCCGATCACCGGCACCGGACCGCGCCAGGGCCCGGCGACCAGCGGCACGGCGACGTTGATCGCAGCCACCCGCACCAGCCAGCCCTGATCCAGATAGGCGATGACGGCCTTGCGGATCGGCGGCCCGTTGGCCACCAGAATCGGCAGCAGCTGGCTCAGCGCACCCAGCAGGATCTGGGCGACGAAGCCCACCGCCAGCAGCGGCAGCAGGGTGTGCTCCACGAACGCGGGCAACACTTCGACGGAGCGGGCCGCGAGCAGGGCGATCACCTCGATCACGACGGCCACTCCGAGCCAGCCGGCCGCGCCGACCAGCATCCAGGCCGCCGGACCGGTGAAGCTTCGTCCCGGCCACAGCCCGGCGATGGCCAGCCCGACGCCGAGGGCGTACCCCAGTAACCCGGCCGCCGCCAGCCACCAGCTGCCCGCGAGCAGGCCCACGGTGGCGACGGCCAAGGCTGCCGTCAGGGTCGGCAGCGCACGACGGGCCATCGCGAAGCTGCGGGGGGTGATCTTCTCCCGGATCGTGGTGGGCCACAAGGTGAACAGCGTGCCGATGACGGTCAGCCCGATCCAGCCGTAGAGCATCACGTGCACGTGGGTCGTCCACAACCGCGCATACCACCGGGCGACGCCGAAGGCCATGGCCGCGCCGGTCGCCGATCCGGCCAGCAGGGCCACGATGGCGGCCAGATAAAAGCCGACGAGGTAGTCGAAGCGCGCCGAGAGCGCGGACTTCTTCATGGCGATCAACTCGGCGCCGTGGGCGACCGCGACCACCGCCACGATGGCACCGCCGAGGCCGGTCAGCGACTCGGCGCTCCAGGCGACACCGGCCAGTGCCGCGATGACCCCGATATTGAGCAGTGCCAGCTTGACCACGAGATGCCAGTGCGGCGGGTCGGGAACCCGGCACAGCGTCGTGGTGAAGTGTCCCGACCAGATCACGATCGCGTTGGTGGCAGCGCCGAGCAGCAGCGCGTGCACCGGCAGCCAGATCGGGTGCGCAAGGGCGTTGTGCCCGATCAGCAGCGCCACCGAGACGGCCAGCCAGGCCAGCACCACGATGTTGGCGCCCAGGAACACCGGTCCGCGCGGCCCGCCGCGCCGGCGGATCTTGACGGCCGGCGGCTGGGAGGACGGCAGCCCCAACTGGATCATGATCGCCAGGCTACGGTGAGCGCGTCACCCGAGGTAAGGGACTTCGGTCGTTGGTGATCGGCCGACTTGGCGTCGGCCCGGTAAGTGTGAGCGGGGCGTTGGTGTGTGAAGGACCCGAGGTCGTGGAATTCTTGATCCAATAATGTGAAGTTAGGTAGATGGAAACGCTGCGCCGCTGATAGAACTCCAACAGCGCCTTGGCCTAGTTCGGAGATCCTTCTCTTGCCATCTCGGCGATCTCGTCAACTGACCTCGATATAAAATGGCTGAAGATAGTGGAATCCGTTTGCGATAGGATCGCCGATCCGATGGGCGACGTTATTTCGGTCCGCCATGGACTGGTGGCCGGCTTCGCGCTGACGTCGCTGCTGTAGCCCTGCTTGAATAGTTGCGGACCAGACAACGGCAAGCCCAGGACCATGCGCATGAAAGATCCCCATCTCCAGAGAAGATACTTCTCAACTAACGCGAAGTTGGACAACTGCGCAGTCTCGTCGTAGCGCGGAAGGTGAAAGGACTGCGCATCGGAGACAAAGCTGATTTCACAGTCGGGGCAGTCAGTCATGACGGACGCCGGTATGTGGGACAAGTCGTTCCATTCGACCCAGGTGCAGGACAATAACGAGAAATCGTGCATCAGTTTCGAACCACTTTCAGATAGCCTCCTTCGGGCGCCAAGTAGCTGCCACTCGGAGGCCCGAACCGTCTGAGTTCGGTTCCCGCGGCCAAGTTGGCATCCGGGACGACCGTGTCTGGTATCGCGTACGGCTTGCTGGGCAGGGTGTCGGTCACCGCACTCCCCTGACCACCCGGCGGCAAGTCCCCAACCGCAGAACCCCAAGGAAACTGGGCAGATCAGCGCTTACCGCCTGCCTACAGCACAATCAAGATCAATTCGGCGGCACCGACTCACCGACAAAACATCGGTGCATCGAGGCTTAGCCATCACCGACGAATCGGTCGCGGTAGTCGCCCAGGCGAGTAGCGATCTCGTCGGCATCCAGGCCCAGGTCGGCCGGGCGGTAGTCCACCGCGCCGTAGCGACCGCGCGGGTGGTCGAAACGGAACTGCGTCATCGCCTCTCGAGCCCGGGTATCGAGCGGCTGGCCCGCGAGCTCATAGATCGCGGCAACGGTGCCGTCCTCATCGGCCATGAAGTCGTCGAACCGCACGTCGATGGACTGGCCGGCAGGCAACACATCGCGGTCCCGGAGGCACCCGGTGAGCAGGTCGTCGGCCCGGTCGAGCCAGTAGCGCGAGATCTTGACCGGGTCGGGACGGTCACACCCCATCCGCATCGCGTAGCTGATCATGGTCGCCATCGACCGGGTCACCTCGACCGGGTCCCGGTGGGTGACAACGAAGATGGCGTCGGGGAAGGTGGCATACAGCGCCGGGAACTGTTCGAGATGCTGCGGCGATTTGAGCACCCAGCGGGTCCCGCCGCGCAGCCATTGCAGCGCCTGCAAGGTGCGTTTCAAATAGGCGTACGACGCTATTTGGTCATGCGTCTTGTAATGCCGCGCGAATGCCGGTAGGTAGTAGCTACATTCGAAGAGCATCCCGGAGATGTCGTTGGCCAGCAGCTGGATCTCTTCGTGCGCGTGGTCGACGGTCATGTCGTGCATGCGCTTGAACTCGGGCATCGAGGTGTTGATCAGATCCAGGCCGACGGCGCAGCGGTCCCGCCGGGCTTGCGGATCGGGCTCGCCCGGGGTGGCGACCGGCTCCAGGCTCTCCCAGTAGGGCAGATAACGCAGCGCCGGGTCGGCGGCGATCAAATTGTGCAGGTGGGTGGTTCCGGTGCGAGGCAGGCCGCAGATGATGATGGGGCGCTCGATCGGGACACTTTCGATCTCGGGGTTCGCCGCGATCAGGTGCTCCAGCCGCAGCCGGTTGACCAGGTGGCCGGTCAGTTGCTCGAACGCCATCGCCCGCCCGACCCCGGACAGGTCGGCGTCATCGGCCAGCGACGCGCACAGCACGTCGAGGCGTTCCCGAAAGCCGTTGTCGCCCCAGTCATCCAATCCTGTTCGCTCGGTTGCGGCCTGCAGCATCGCCTCTGGCGTCAGCTGCAGCGCGGCGCCGTAACCGGCCAGTCCGTCACGCATCGGCGCGGCGGCGTCCGGGAAAACCGGGGCGGCCAGGTCCTCGAGTCGGATGGGCGCTGGCCTGGTGGCGCTCACGAGGCCAGCTCTGCGACGTCGACGACCCGGCAGCTCAGCGGCTCCGGGGTTTTCTCCGGCAGAAACCAGCGCAACCAGATCAGGCCCTTCGACCGGCCGGCGGTGGACACCCAGTTCGGATGCCCGGGATCGGTGTCGCTGATGACGATCTGCCAGGACCCGTCGGGGGCGTAGGTGACGTGCGCGCCGTTGATCGTGACCCGCTCGCGGGTGTAGTCGTAGGTGTGCAGGAACGGATTCCACAGGCACAGGTTCCAGAACACACACTCCGGTGAGGTGCCTTCGATGACCAGCGCCTGGCCCGGTTGCAGTTCGTAAGCCCCCATCGAATAGGCGGCGTCGCCGGCAGCCCAGCCCACGGTGCGACTCGGCACCGGGTAGGGCTCTTGCAGCACGTTGGCCGGCAGCCGCACCGGCGCCATGGCGGCTTGCTCACGAATCCAGGTCCGTGCCGCGCGCATCCGCCGGCTCAGATCAGCCCGGCTGTCGTGGCGCCGCGGCGTGTCATCAAGCGCCTCGATCTTCCACTGGACCCGCCGGTCGGTTCCGGGGTCGGTGAAATAGTCGCGGGTCAGGATGAACACGGCGTCGGGCTCCAGCTTGAGCCGATGTCCTTGCTGTTCCCGGGCGCTGATGACGAACTCGAAGTTACCGTCGACATCACAGCCCAGGTCACGATCGTTGATCGTGTCGATAATGCGGTCGCTATAGCGGCCGTCATCGGGGCCGCCGTAGACGGTCATGGACAGATAGACCGCGTCGCCGCGGTTGCCGGTCACCCGGTAGCTGCGGCTCGGGTCGATCGGCGCCAGCTGGTAAAAGGCATCCGAATTATCGCCGCCCCACTTGAGATACGGCCCGATCACGTCGACCAGGATCGGCTTGTCCGCATCGCCCCAGATGTAGGCCTCGGCGGCAACGCGCAGCAGGCTCAACGCCCATCGGTAGCCGTCGAGAATGTCGGCTTCCTCCAGGGGCGGGTCGGCGTCCAGCAGGCGCTGCTCGACGGCGCGGACCTCGTCGAGCAACTCGCCGAATGCGTCCGACAACTCGTCACTCATCTGGGTTCTCCTTCTGTCGAATTCCCTGTAGCAGCAAGGCGCACAGCCGCTCGGCGGCGGCGTCGACGGTGTCGGTGGCCAAGACTTGGGCAATGTAAAAACTGGTGCCCACCAGCGCGTCATACGCGATCTCGATATCGACGCCCGCGTCGACAACACCTTGGTCGATGCCGGCGCGGACCAGCGCGGCGAACGCGGTGCGGGTGGTCTCGTCGAGCAGCTCTTGGGTGCGGATGAATAGTTCCGGGTCGCGGTGCCGATCGGCCAAAATGCCCAGCGCCGCGGCGGCCACCTCGGGTGCGCGCCAGAACTCGAACACGCCAGCTACGAAGTGCCGCAGGTCGGCTTCGAAGTCGCCGGAGCCGGCCAGCACGTCGCCGACCTCGGCGGCACCGAAAACCGCGTCGAACACCAGATGCGTCTTCGACGGCCAGCGCCGGTAGACAGTCGGGCGGCTGACGTCCGCCTCGCGGGCGATCGCCTCGATGGAGACCTGGTCGTAGCCGTCGCGGGCGAGCAGCCGGCGGGCAGCGTCGGCGATGGCCTGCTCGGTGCGGGGATCGCGCGGACGTCCGCGACCGGCCGGGGCCTGGTCCTGACTCACTGCGACATCCGCCGTCGGCGACTCACGCCTAAATAGTTACATTACGTAACGTAATTTTTCAACGGTGGTGGGAGCTGCCCTGACTACGTAGTTCCGAAGGCATAGCGGTGGTACTGCGACATGTTCGCCACCGCCGGAATCAGCGACATCGCCTTGCCCAGCGCCCGGTAGCGGCGGGGAAGCTTCCCGTAGGTGTCCGCCTCGAACCAGCGCACCCATTCCAACAGCCGCGTGCCCGGGACCGCGGTCAGGATCTCGCGGGGCTCGTTGATCCCCCACTGCAGCGTCGCCCCGGAGCGGCGTACCACGGCGTTGGCCCACTGGGTCTTGATGCCCAACCGGTTGAAGGCATCGAACTGCAACTCCCCGCTCGGAGCGTGCTCGACCACTCGGCGCAGCAACGCCACGCCGTCGGATTCGCTGAGATACATGGTCAGGCCTTCGCCGAGCATCAATGTCGGTCGGTCGGTGGGGATTTCGGCGAACCACGCCGGATCGGTGACCGACGCCGCCACCACATGGTTGTGGTCCCGCTCGGGAAGCAGTTGCCGGCGCAGCTCGGCCACGTCCGGATAGTCGATGTCATACCAGTCGACTCCGTCGCCGGGTTGCAGCCGGAAGTATCGGGCGTCGAGCCCGCAGCCCACGTGCAGGACAACGGCGTCGGGGTTGGCCGCCACGAATCGGCGCGCCCACGTGTCGAAGTGCGCCGAACGGGTGGTCACCGACGGCGAACGTGCCGGAGTGATCGTGGTTCTGCGCCAGTCGTAGTCGATGCGCGCGACCGCTTCTTTGGCGTAGCGATCCCCCAGGATCGGTTCGGGAAGGTCGGCATCCAGCGCCTTGGCGTACAGCGTCGCGAGCATGGTCTGCGGGGCCCCGCGCAGGTCCACCCGTGCCTTGTCCGAGGTCATGAACTTCAAGGCTAGCGGCGCTACCGGCCGGGCGGAGCGAACTGAACACCGCGCGGTGTGGCGTTCAGTCAGTCGCTACCCACTGCCGTTCAACGGCTTTGACCAGTGCCGTCAGCGTCGCATTGACCGGGGTATGCTCGCCGACCTGCGTGGCCCGGCGCAGCACCGCACCGTTGATCACGTCGATTTCGCTGACCCGGCGGGCCTGGTGGTCCAGCAGCGCGGACGGCTTGGCATCCGGCATCTGTGCCCCGAAGGCCTGCACATGCGCGACCGGATCAGGCACGGCGATGCCGATCCCGGCGGCGCGGGCCACCGTCCAGGCTTCGGTGGCCGCGGCACGGCTCACCGCCCCCACGTCGGCGTCATCCATAACCTGCCCCACCGTCATGCCGGTCAGCGCGCACGGCGCGCTGTAGGCGACGTTGCAGATCAGCTTCTCCCACTGCATGGCGGCGATGTCGGCGACCGCGGCCGCGTCGAATCCGGCGTCGGCCCACACTCGAGCGATCTGATCGACAATCGAAAAAGGCAGTGCCGCATAGGCGCCGAACCGGACGGCGCGCATCGCGTTGTGGTGCACATGCCCCGGCGCAGGGCGCGAGGCCCCGAAACCACTGGCGATACCCACCGCTACCCGCTCGGCTCCGACGATGCCGGCGACGGTGTCGGCCGATCCCAAGCCGTTCTGGATCGTCAGCACCGGCGTGCTCTCGGCGAGCAGCGGCAGCGCCTGGGCAGCCCCGGCGCCGACATCGGCGGCTTTGACCGCCAGCACCACCAGGTCCATCGGCTCGGTCGGCGCCAAGGTGGCGGCCCGCATGGTCACCAGCTGGTCGGGGTGCGGCCCGCTGATCCGCAGGCCGTCGGCATTGATGGCGTAGACATGCTCGGCGGATCGGTCAATGGCCAGTACGTCGTTTCCGGCCGCCGCCAGCCTGCCGGCGTAAATCGAACCCATGGCACCGCATCCGATGACCGCGATCTTCATCTGCTCATCCCACCAGGTCGGCGATCGCCGCGGCCAGCTCGGGCTTCTCCTCCAGCCCAAAGCCCGCGGCGTCGGTGGGCGTGATGGTGCCGCCGGCCAGCGCGCACCCCGGCGAGTAGCCGCCGAAAGGCGCGAACACTCCGGGGTAGGACTCGCAGCCCCCCAAGCCCAGGCCCGCCGCGATGTGCAGGTTGATCAGGTGGCCGCCGTGCGGGAAGGCGCAGCCGCGGTCGAAGCCGTGCGTCTCGAGCACCTCGAGCATGCGCGCGTACTCGGTCAACCCGTAACTCAAACCGGCATCCATCTGGAAGATGTCGCGGCCCGGGCGCATACCGCCATAGCGCACCAGGTTGGTCACATCAGGCGCCGAGAACAGGTTCTCGCCGGTGGCGATCGCCCCGGGATAATCGGCGATCAGCGCCGCGTTCAGCGCGAAATCCAGTGGATCACCGGGTTCCTCGTACCAGCGCAGGCCGTAGTGGCTCAGCTCCTGCGCCCAGTCGCCGGCCGCCGCGGCGTCGAACCGGCCGTTGGCGTCGACGGCAACCCGCGCGCCGGCGCCCACCTCGTCGATCACCGCTTCGATGCGGTCCAGATCCTGGCGCATCGAGGCGCCGCCGATCTTCATCTTGACCGCTTGGTAGCCCGCGTCGAGATAGCCGGCCATCTCGGCGCGGAGCCGATCCAGCCCGTCTCCGGGGTAGTAGTAACCGCCGGCGGCGTAGACCGCAACCGCGGCGACAGCCTCTTTTCCGCCCAAGTCCCGGCCGAAGCGCCGGGCGATGGTGCGATAGGCGGGTTCGTCGGCGAGTTTGGCGTTGAGGTCCCAGCACGCCAGTTCCAGCGCTGCCGCCGCACCGGCCCGATCGCCGTGGCCGCCGGGTTTTTCGTCGGTGAGCGCCGCGCCCAGCACCCGCGCCGGATCGATGCGGCCGGTGGCATCGAGCAGCGATTCGGGGTCGGCGCGCAGAACCCGCGGGATCATCCGGTCGGCCAGGATGCCGCCTTGGGCGAACCGGCCGATCGAGTTGAACGCGATGCCGGTCACCGGTTTTCCGCTCCGGATCCGGTCGGTGACGACGGCGACCAGCGACACCGTGTGCCGGGAGAAGTCCACCAGCGCGTTGGCGATCTCACCGCGAAGCGGTACCGAGGTTTCGACGATCCGGGTGATGCGCATGCGTCGTGACTCCTCGGGGCTAGGGGTTAATCCGCTCGCCGCAGGATAGCTTCGGCGTGCCGCAGCACCGGGGAGTCGACCATCTGCCCTTCGAACGCGAACACCCCGCGCTCGTTTTGCGCTGCGGCGAGCACCCTTCGCGCCCAATCGACTTTCTCGGCCTCTGGGCGGTAGGCGTCGCGCACCACCGCTACCTGGGTGGGGTGGATGCACACCGTTGCGGCGAATCCGACCGCGGCGCCGTCGATCGCTTCGGCCTTCAGCCCGTCGAGGTCACCGATGTTGAGGTAGACGGCGTCGAGCGCCGCGCGGCCGAACGCCGATGCCGCCAGTAACACCGTCGAGCGTGCGTGCCGGGCGAAGTCCCGGTAGGTGCCGTCCGGGTGCCGGCTGGAGCCCCCGCCCATGGCCGCGACCAGATCCTCGGCGCCCCACATCATCGCCGCGCAGCCCTCGGTGGCGGCGATCTCGGTAGAAAACACCACACCGCGCGGAGTTTCCAGCAGCGCGACCACCTGCCGGGGCGCCAGCGCGGTCACCTGGTCGGCCGACTCGGTCTTGGCCAGCATCACCGTCGTGTAGGCGGTGTCCGCCAGCGCCTCCAGGTCGCGGGCCTGATCCTCGGTGCCGGCCGGGTTGACCCGCACCACGGTCCGCTGCGGGTCAAGGGGATTGTCCCGCAACGCCTCCCGCGCCGCCGGGCGGTCGGCGGCGGCCACCCCGTCCTCCAGGTCGAGGATCACCACGTCGGCCGCCGCGGCGGCCTTGGCGAAGCGTTCCGGCCGGTCTGCGGGACAGAACAGCCAGGCCGGGCCGGCGGTGTGCAGGTTCATGCCGACTCCCCTGCCGGCCGTTTGCGCACCAGGGTGGTACGCACCGCGCGCGCCACCACGTCGCCGTGCTGGTTGCGGCCGACGTGCTCGAGGGTCACGATGCCTTCCCCGGGACGGCTCTTGGATTCGCGCTTGTCGGTGCAGACCGTCTCGGCGTAGAGGGTGTCGCCGTGAAAGACCGGCTTGGGAAACGACACCTCCGAGAAACCCAGGTTGGCCACGATGGTGCCCAGCGTCAGTTGTGCCACCGACAGGCCGACCACGGTGGAGAGGGTGAACATCGAATTCACCAGGCGCTCACCGCGAAAGCCCGGCTGCTCCGCCGCCCAGGCCGCATCGAGGTGCAGCGACTGGGTGTTCATGGTCAGCGTGGTGAACAGTACGTTGTCGGCCTCGGTGACGGTGCGACCGGGCCGGTGGGCGTAGGTGGTCCCGATTTCGTACTCCTCGAACCACAGGCCGCGCTGCTCGACGGTTTTGCGTTCGTCACTCATCAGCCCATCCCCAGCGATCGTGCGATCAGCATCAGCTGCACCTCGGTAGTGCCCTCACCGATCTCCAAAATCTTGCTGTCGCGGTAATGCCGGGCCACCGGGTATTCGTTGATGAAGCCGTAGCCGCCGTGAATCTGGGTGGCGTCGCGGGCGTTGTCCATCGCCGCCTCCGAGGAGATCATCTTGGCGATCGCCGCTTCCTTCTTGAACGGCTTGCCGGCCAGCATCTTCGCCACGGCGTCGTAGTAGGCGGTGCGGGCGACGTGGGCGCGGGCCTCCATCCGGGCGATCTTGAAGCTGATCGCCTGATAGGAGCCGATCGTCTGGCCGAACGCCTCACGTTCGCCGGCGTACTTGACGCTTTCGTCGACGCAGCCTTGGGCCACGCCGGTGGCCACCGCGGCGATCGCGATGCGGCCCTCGTCCAGGATCGACAGGAAGTTGGCGTAACCCCGGCCTTCTTCTCCGAGCAGGTTCCCCTGCGGAACGCGGGCGTCGGTGAAGGTGAGCGGGTGGGTGTCCGAGGCGTTCCAGCCCACCTTGTTGTAGGCCGGCTCCACGGTGAAACCCGGTGTGCCGGAAGGGACGATGATCGTGGAGATCTCTTTCTTGCCGTCGGGCCGGGTGCCGGTGACGGCGGTGACGGTCACCAGCGAGGTGATGTCGGTGCCGGAGTTGGTGATGAACTGCTTGGTGCCGTTGATGACCCAGTCACCGCCGTCTCGCCGGGCGGTGGTGCGGGTGCCGCCGGCATCCGATCCCGCGCCGGGCTCGGTCAGGCCGAAGCCGGCCAGCGCACGGCCGGCAACCAGATCCGGCAGCCAGGTCTGCTTCTGTTCTTCGGTGCCGAACCGGTAGATCGGCATCGCGCCGAGGCCCACCCCGGCCTCCAGGGTCATCGCCACCGACTGGTCGACCTTGCCGAGCTCCTCCAGCGCCAGTGTCAGCGCGAAGAAGTCGCCGCCCATACCGCCGTACTCTTCGGGGAACGGCAGCCCGAACAACCCCATCTCGCCCATCTTGGCGATCACTTCGTAGGGGAAGCTGTGCTCTTCGTCGTGCTTAGCAGACACCGGAGCCACCACGGTGCGAGCGAACTCCGCGACCGTGTCGCGCAGGTCCTGGTATTCCTTCGGCAGCACTCCTGCCGTGATCGTCGTCATTACGCTTCTTCCTCACTCGACTCGGGAATCAGCCGGGCCAGTACCTGGTCCACAGTCACCTGATCGCCCACCGAAACCAATACCTCCACCCGCCCGCTGATCGGCGCGCTCAGGCTGTGCTCCATCTTCATCGCCTCGACCACGACAACCGGATCGCCTTCCGCCACAGGCGAATCCGAGGCGACATTGACGGCGATCACGCTGCCCGGCATCGGGCTGAGGATCTCCGCGCTGCGCGGGCCACCGCCGCGATGCACCCGGACCACCTCGGCTTCCCGCAGGTGCCAGGTGCCGCGATCATCGGCGATCCACAGCTGGCCGCCGTCCTCGGCGAACGCATAGCAGCGCCGCCGCCCGGCCAGCGTGACCACCATCCGGCCGTCCTCGACGTCGATGCTTCCGCTGTGGATCTCGCCGTCGCCGACCTGTACCCGGGCATCCGCCGGGAGCCCCCACACCGACACCGTCTCCGAGCGCAGCGGGGTGCGCATCTCGGTGCGCACCGGCGCCGGTGCGCCGATCCGCCAGCCGCTCGGGGATCCCCACAGGTCGCGCTCGCCTTGTCCAAGTTCCCATTGGCGGTAGAGCCCGCCGGCGGCCAGGACGTCGTCGGGTGCGGGTGCCGGGGCGAAGTCGGCCGATCTGATGTCGAGCAGTTCGGTGTCCAGGTCGCCGGCCACCACCCGCGCATCGGCCAGCAGGAACCGCAGGAATTCAACGTTGGTCTGCACCCCGAACACCGCCGTGCCGGCCAGTGCCGCGTCGAGTCGCGCCAGCGCCTGCGCCCGGTCGGCACCGTGGGCGATCACCTTCGACAGCATCGGGTCGTAGTCGCTGCCCACCACGGTGCCCGCCTGCAGCGACGAGTCCACCCGCACGCCCGGGCCCGGTCCATGCGGCGGTCCCAGCTTCGTCTCTCCTCCGTCGAGCCCCGCTGAACCGCCGTCTGCCTCGTGCACCGCCAGCACCCGTCCGCCGGTGGGCAGGAAGCCGCGGGCCGGGTCTTCGGCGTAGACCCGGGCCTCGATCGCGTGCCCGGTCAAGGTGATCTCGTCCTGGGCGAACGGCAGCTTCTCTCCGGCGGCCACCCGCAGCTGCCACTCGACGAGGTCCAGCCCGGTGACCGCCTCGGTGACCGGATGCTCCACCTGCAGGCGGGTGTTCATCTCCATGAAGAAGAACTCATCGGGGCGATCGGCGGAGACGATGAACTCCACGGTGCCGGCGCCGACGTAGTCGACGCTGCGGGCGGTGTTACAGGCCGCCGCCCCGATCCTGGCCCGGGTGACGGCGTCCAGCAGCGGCGACGGCGCCTCTTCGATCACCTTCTGGTGGCGGCGCTGCAGGCTGCATTCCCGTTCGCCGAGATGCACCACATTGCCCTGGGTGTCGGCGAGCACCTGCACCTCGATGTGGCGGGGCCGCAACACGAATCGTTCCAGGAACAGGGTGTCGTCGCCGAATGCCGACGCCGCCTCACGCCGCGCGGTCACCAGCGCCGCGCGCAGCTGCGCGGGTTCTTCAACCAGGTGCATGCCCTTGCCGCCGCCACCGGCCGAGGGCTTGATCAGCACCGGGTAGCCGATATCGGTGGCCGCGGCCACCAGTTCGTCATCGGTCAGGCTCGGCTTGGCCAACCCGGGGACCACCGGTACCTCAAAGGCGGCGACGGTGTTCTTGGCGGAGATCTTGTCGCCCATCACCTCGATCGCGCGCGCCGGCGGCCCGATGAACACCACCCCGGCCCGCTCGCAGGCCGCCGCAAATCCGGCGTTCTCGGAGAGGAATCCGTAGCCGGGGTGAATCGCCTGCGCGCCGGTGGCCGCGGCCGCCTCGAGCACCTTGGGAATCGACAGATAGCTGTCCAGCACGGGCGCCGGTCCCAGCCGCACCGCGGTGTCCGCTTCGCGCACATGCCGCGCGCCGGCGTCGGCGTCGCTGTAGACGGCCACCGACCGAATTCCCATCCGGCGCAGGGTGCGAATCACCCGCACCGCGATCTCACCGCGATTGGCTATCAAAACGGATTCAAACATCGCCACTCACATCCGGAAAACGCCGTAGGAGACCGGGTCCAGCGGCGCATTCGAGCAGACCGAAAGCGCAAGCCCCAGCACGGTTCTGGTATCGGCCGGGTCGATGATCCCGTCGTCCCACAGCCGCGCGGTCGAGTAGTACGGGTTGCCCTGCGCCTCGTATTGATCGCGGATCGGCGCCTTGAACGCGTCTTCCTCGGCCGGCGACCACGGCTTGCCCGCGGCATCGAGTTGTTCACCGCGCACGGTGGCCAGCACCGATGCGGCCTGTTCGCCGCCCATCACCGAGATCCGCGCATTGGGCCACATCCACAGGAAGCGCGGCGAATACGCCCGGCCGCACATGGAGTAGTTGCCCGCTCCGTAGGATCCGCCGATCACCACCGTCAGTTTGGGCACCCGTGCGCAGGCCACCGCGGTGACCATTTTGGCGCCGTGCTTGGCGATACCGCCGGCCTCGTAGTCGCGCCCGACCATGAAACCGGCGATGTTCTGCAGGAACACCAGTGGAATCCGGCGCTTGTCGCACAGTTCGATGAAATGCGCGCCCTTGAGCGCCGACTCGCCGAACAGCACCCCGTTGTTGGCGATGATCCCCACCGGATGGCCGTGAATGCGCGCGAACGCAGTCACCAGCGTCTTGCCGTACTCGGCCTTGAACTCGCTGAACTCACTGCCGTCGACGACGCGCTCAATCACCTGCCGCACGTCATAAGGCACCCGCGGGTCCGGCGGGACCACGTCGTAGAGCTCGGCTGGATTATGCCGAGGGTCGATGGAATCGCCAATTTCCCAGGGGCTTTCGTGCCGCGGCCCGAAGGTCGCGGCGATCTGCCGGACGATGCGCAGCGCGTGTTCGTCGTCATCGGCCAAATAGTCGGTGACCCCGGAGACCTTGGAGTGCAATTCGCCACCGCCGAGCTCTTCGGCGGTCACCACCTCCCCGGTGGCTGCCTTCACCAGCGGCGGACCGCCGAGGAAGATGGTGCCCTGCTCCCGGACGATGACGGCCTCGTCGCTCATGGCGGGCACGTAGGCGCCCCCGGCGGTGCACGAGCCGAGCACGGCGGCGATCTGCGGGATGCCCGCCGCACTCATGGTCGCCTGGTTGTAGAAGATGCGGCCGAAGTGCTCCCGGTCCGGGAACACCTCGTCCTGGCGGGGCAGGAAAGCGCCGCCGGAGTCCACCAGGTAAATGCAGGGCAGCTGGTTGCGCAGCGCGACTTCCTGGGCGCGTAGGTGCTTTTTGACAGTGACCGGGTAGTAGGTGCCGCCCTTGACGGTGGCGTCGTTGACGACGATCACGCATTCCCGCCCGGACACCCGTCCGATCCCGGTGATGATGCCGGCTCCGGGGCATTCGTCGTCGTACATGCCGTCGGCGGCCAGCGGAGCCAGCTCCAGAAACGGACTGCCCGGATCCAGCAGCCGGTCCACCCGGTCGCGCGGCAACAGTTTGCCCCGGGCCACGTGACGTTGCCGGGAGCGCTCACTGCCGCCCAGGGCTGCCGTCGCCAGCTTGGCGTTGAGCTCGGCGACCAGCCGCCGGTGCTCGTCGGCGAATGTCGAGGCGGTCATGAGACCGTCGAAAGATTCAACTCTGCGCCGGTTTTCGCGACGACGTCGTCGACGGAGACGCCCGGAGCGGTCTCGACCAACTTCAGGCCCGTCTCGGTGACGTCGATGACGGCCAGGTCGGTGATGATGCGGTCGACGCAGCGGGCGCCGGTCAGCGGCAGCGTGCAGTGGTCGACGATCTTGGCGCTGCCGTCTTTGGCCGCGTGTTCCATCATCACGATGACGCGGCGCGCCCCGTGCACCAGGTCCATCGCCCCGCCCATGCCCTTGATCATCTTGCCGGGGATCATCCAGTTGGCCAGATCGCCTGCCGCTGAAACCTGCATGGCGCCAAGGACGGCCACGTCCAGGTGGCCGCCGCGGATCACCCCGAACGAGGCCGACGACGAGAAGAACGATGCCCCGGGCAGCACCGTCACCGTTTCTTTGCCGGCGTTGATCAAGTCGGCGTCGATGTCCTCACGGCGCGGGTAGGGCCCGACGCCGAGGATCCCGTTCTCCGAATGCAGCACCACGTTGACCCCGTCGGGAATGTGGTTGGGAATCAAGGTGGGTAGCCCGATGCCGAGGTTGACGTACTGTCCGTCTTCCAACTCGGCGGCCACCCGTGCGGCCAGTTCGTCACGTGTGAGTGCCATCAGCGCACCGTCTCCCGCTCGATTCGCTTGGTCGGATTCGGTACGTGCACCACCCGGTGCACGTAGATACCCGGCGTATGCACCTCCGCCGGAGGGATCTCGCCGGGCTCGACGAGGTGCTCGACCTCGGCGATCGTGATGCGGCCGGCAGCGGCGCAGTCCGGGTTGAAGTTGGCGGCGGCCTCGCGGTAGACGAGGTTGCCGTGCCGATCGCCCTTCCAGGCGTGCACCAGCGCGAAATCGGTACGGATCGCCCGCTCCAGCACGTAGGTGCGTCCGTCGAAATCGCGGGTCTCCTTGCGCGGTGAGGCAACCGCCACACCGCCGGCCCCGTCGTACCGCCACGGCAGACCACCGTCGGCGACCTGGGTGCCGACACCGGTCGGCGTGTAGAACGCCGGAATTCCGGCGCCGCCGGCGCGCAGCCGCTCGGCCAGGGTGCCCTGCGGAGTCAGCTCCACCTCCAGCTCGCCGGAGAGGAACTGCCGGGCGAATTCCTTGTTCTCCCCCACATAGGAGCTGACCGTGCGACGGATCCGCTGGTGCTCCAACAGCACTCCCAGGCCGATGCCGTCCACGCCACAGTTGTTCGACACCGTCTCCAGATCGGTGACACCGAGCGCCAGCACGGCGTCGATGAGCGCCTCCGGTATGCCGCAGAGCCCGAACCCGCCCACCGCCAGTGACGCGCCGTCGGTCACGTCGGCCACGGCTTCTGCCGCCGTCGCCACGACCTTGTCCATCGCCACCAGCGCCTCCTCATTTTCAGTTAATGTTGATTAACTGACGTCAGAGAATACCATTCTCCTGCGGCCGTGTCAGCCACCCTGCACGTGCTCGATCGCCTGCCGGCGCATCTCGTCCTTGCGGGCTTGCCGGCGACCGTCAGGGGAAAGCTCTCGACGACGCGCAGATACCGCGGCACCTGGAAGTGCGCCAGCCGGCCGGCGCACGGCCGCTGACAGCTGGGCGTCGGTCCAGCGCCGGCCCGGCGGAACATCAACCAGCGCATCGCGATCCGGATCCGCACGTGCCAGATCGGCACCGATCGTCGTCTCCCACGGAGCGGGTCGGGTCTCGTCCCGGGCGTAGGACAAATCGCCACGTGCTGCGGGTCCCGCAGTTGCCATCAGGCCTCCACCGATTTCGCCCGACGCCGGGGCGTCCCCGAGGCGATGGGTGCTACGTTAGTGACCGTTAACTCAGCTGTCCATGAGGAGCGGAGGCGTGATGGCAGCATCCGCCCCGTCCGGCCCGGCGGGAAGCGACGAACCGGTCAACCGGCGTAGCCGGCTGAAGTCTGACCGGCGGACCCAGTTGCTCGCCGCCGCCGAGCGCCTCTTCGCCCAGCGCGGCTTTCTCGCGGTGCGACTGGAGGACATCGGCGCGGCGGCCGGTGTCAGCGGCCCGGCGATCTATCGGCACTTCCCTAACAAAGAAGCACTGCTGGTCGAATTGCTGGTCGGTATCAGCACCCGACTGCTGGCCGGGGCGCGCGCCGTCGAAGCGGGCGGGCACGGCCCGGAAGACGTGCTGGACGGCTTGGTCGAGTTTCATCTCGATTTCGCGCTCAATGAGCCGGACCTGATCCGGATCCAGGACCGCGACCTGGCGCATCTGCCGGCCGGGGCGCAGCGTCAGGTACGCAGCGCCCAGCGTCAATACGTCGAGGTCTGGGTGGGGGTGCTGTGCGCCCGGTACGCCGGCTTGGCCGAAGCCGACGCCCGGTTGATGGCTCACGCGGTGTTCGGCCTGCTGAACTCCACGCCGTACAGCATCAAACCGGCGGGAACCAAGTCCGCCGCCCCGGAGAGTTCCCGAGCGGTGTTGCGGGCAATGACGATCAGCGCGTTGGGCGCCGCCGGAATGTGACCGGGCTGCGCGACGTCGCGGTCGCAGGCGGCCCGGCGCAGGTACCCTGCAACCCATGAGGTGGGTATGACCGATCCGTATCGACCGGAGGGTTCCGATCAGTCCTGGCAGCGCAACGGGGCGAGCGAACCGTCGACTTTCGGCTTTCCGCCGCACGTCGATCCGGCCTATGCCGGTCAGCTTCCGTCGTACCCGGCGGGCTATCCGCCGCAGTCCCCTAACCCCACCGCCCAACTGCCGCGGCAGCACTGGGCACCACGGCAGCCCCCACCCGGCGGGCCGGCAGGCGGCAGCGAGGGCGGCCCACCGGAACCGCCGCGGTTTCCCAACTGGTTGTGGCTGGTGGCCGGTGCCGCGGTGCTGCTGGTGGTCGGCATGGTGATCGCGCTGGTGATCGCCAACGACTCGGGCCGCAATTCGGCTACGGTGACGCCTGTTTCGCCGCTGCCGACGGCCCCGAGCACGCCGATTCCCAAGCGCACCCCGGCCACCACGCCCCCACCGACGCGGTCGACGACGCCCAGCACCACCCCGAGCACCCCGCCGCCGACGACGTCGACCACCGCCGGGGTCCCCCAGACGATCGTCTACAGCGTCACCGGGACCGGCCGGGCGCTCAGCATCGCCTACATCGACACCGGCGGCGTGCTGCAGACCGAGTTCAACGTCGCGCTGCCGTGGACCAAACAGGTCACGCTGACGCCGCCGGCATCGACTGCCGCAGCGGTCACGGTGGTCAACTTCGGCGAGCAGATCACCTGCTCGGTGGCGGTGGACGGCGCCCAGGTGCGTCAGCGCACCGGGTCGATCCTCACGGTCTGCACCACAGCGGGCTAAGCCATCAACTTCGGCGCGGAACGCGCACGCCGAGCATCGCCAGCAGACCGAGCACCAGCACCGTGCACAGCCCGCCCATACCGGCCCGATCGGACCGGAAGACGTCAACGAAGACCGAGAACAGCCACGGCGCAAGGAATGACACCGCTCGGCCGGTCATCGTGTAGAGGCCGAAGGCCACCCCTTCCATTCCTGCCCGGCCTTCCTGGACCATCCGCAGCAGCAGGGTGCGCGCCGAGGACTGGGTGGGCCCGATGAACAGGCAGAGCACTAGGCCGCAGGCCCAGAAGGCGACCGGCCCGGACAAGGCCATCAGCGTGATGCCGGCGGCCACCATCGCGATCAGCGAACCGACGATCACCGTCTTGGACCCGATCCGGTCATCGAGCAAGCCCCCGGCGACCGCCCCGAGCGCGGCCACCACACTGGCGGCCACCCCGAAGATCAGCACGTCGCCGCTCGAGATGCCGTAGACGGTGACCCCGAGCACCGCCCCGAAGGCGAACACCCCGGCCAGCCCGTCGCGGAAGATCGCACTGGCCACCAGGTAGAAGACCAGGTTGCGGTCACGGCGCCATTCGGCGCTGATGTCGCGCCACAGCTGACGGTAGCCGCCGAACAGCCCCAACCGCGGCGGCGGCGCTTCATCGGCGCCGGTAAACCGGTGGGCGCTGAGGAGCAGCGGCAGCGCGAAGACGGCCAGCCACCCGGCGGCCAACAGCATCGCCGCCCGGACGTTCTGACCGTCCGCGGCGGGCAAGCCCAGCAGGCCGCGTTCCGGGCCGCTGCCCGCGATGAAGCCGACATAGACCAGCAGCAGCAAGACCACACTGCCGGCATAGCCTGCCGCCCAGCCGAATCCGGAGATCCGCCCGGAGTTCTGCGGAGTCGACACCTGGCGCAGCATGGCGTTGTAGGGGACGCTGGCCAGCTCACCGCAGGCGGCGGTCAGCGCCAGCAGCACCAACCCCGGCGCCAGGTAGGCGGGCTCATCGCGGATCAGGCTCATCGCCGCGAGCAGCACCGCCGCGGCACCGGTCAGCACCGCCAACGTCACCCGGCGGCGATGCGGGGTCGCCACCCACACTCCGATCAGCGGCGCCACCACGGCCACGGTCACCCCGGAGATCGCCAGAGTGCGGCCCAGCCAACTGGCCGGCGACACCGCGCCGGGCAGGTCCGCGCCGACGCTGCTGGTCAGATAGACCGAGAACACGAACGTCACCGCGATCGCGCCCACGGCCGCCGACCCGGTGTCCCACAGCGCCCAGGCCACGATCCGCGATCGCCCGGACTTGACCACCCCCGGGGCATCCATGCCTGGCACTCTACGATTGGCCCATGCCAGTGCCTGCTCCCAGCCCGGATGCCCGCGCCGTCGTCACCGGGGCGTCCCAGGGGATCGGCGAAGCGCTCGCCACCGAGCTGGCCGGTCGCGGCCACGGGCTGATCATCACCGCCCGGCGCGAGGACGTGCTCAACGACGTGGCGGCGCGGCTGCGCGACAAGTACCGGGTGGCCGTCGAGGTGCGGGCGGTCGACCTGGCCGATCCGCCGGCCCGCGACCAGTTCTGCGCGGAGCTGGCCGAGCGGGAGATCTCGGTGTTGTGTGCCAACGCCGGCACCGCGACGTTCGGGCCGATCTCCGGTTTGGACCCGGCGGCGGAGAAGGCGCAGGTGCAGCTGAACGCGATCGCGGTGCACGACCTGGTGTTGGCGGTGCTGCCGGGCATGCTGGCGCGCCGCGCCGGCGGGATCCTGATCTCGGGTTCGGCGGCCGGCAACTCCCCGATCCCCAACAATGCCACCTACGCCGCGACCAAGGCCTTCGCCAACACCTTCAGCGAGTCGCTGCGCGGCGAGCTGCTCAAATCCGGGGTGCACGTGACGCTGCTGGCGCCCGGGCCGGTGCGCGCCGAAATGCCCGACGCCACCGAAGCTTCGCTGGTCGACAAACTGATCCCGGATTTTCTGTGGATCTCCACCCAGCACACCGCCAAGCTGTCGCTGGATGCCTTGGAGCGCAACAAGATGCGCGTCGTACCGGGGATCACCTCGAAGGCCATGTCGATGGCCAGCGGGTACGCCCCGCGCGCCATCGTCACGCCGATCGTCGGCTTCGTCTATAAGAAGCTCGGCGGGGGTTAGCTAGCGCCGGCGGCGGCCGGTACCCATTGCGCCGCGGGTGATCTGACCGACCACCACGGTGGTGACAGCACGTGTCACCTGCTTGCCTTCCCGGGTGGAGAGGAAGTGGGCGAGCCAGCGACCGAACCGCGTCCACCAGTGCACTTTCGGTGGCTCCGGCAGCTCGTCGTACTCGCGGGCGTCGGATGGCGGCGCACTGCCCTCCCCCGCTGCGAGCTTGCGGGACAAGATCTCATAGGCCGACTCGCGATCCACCGTCTCGCTGTAGACGGCGTGCAGGGGACTCGCCGTGGCCGCCGCGGTGATCGCCGCGTCGCCGACGGACGCCATCAGCGATCGCGGTGCCCGCAGCCGCGTCCAAGCGACCGGAGTCGGGGCGCCCCTCTCCGACAAGACGGTGACAATCGCCTCGCCGATCCCCAGCGACGTCAGCGCCGACTCCAGGTCATACACCTTGGTTTTGGGGTAGGTGCGCACCGTCTTGCTCAGCGCCTTCTGGTCATCGGGCGTGAACGCACGCAGCGCATGCTGGATCCGGGCGCCCAGCTGGGACAGCACGTTGTTGGGCACATCGGTGGGTAACTGGGTGCAGAAGAACACCCCGACGCCCTTGGAGCGGATCAGCTTCACGGTCTGTTCGACCTGCTGCAGGAACGCCTTGGAGGCGTCGGTGAACAGCAGGTGCGCCTCGTCGAAGAAGAACACCAACTTGGGCTTGTCAACGTCGCCGACCTCGGGAAGCAGCGTGAACAGGTCGGCGAGCACCCACATCAAGAAGGTGGAGAACAACACCGGGCGGGCAGCCTGATCACCCAGTTCCAGCAGCGAGATGATGCCGCGGCCCTGACTGTCGGTGCGCAGCAAGTCTTCCGGCTTGAGCTCCGGCTCGCCGAAGAAGGTGTCGCCGCCTTCGGCTTCCAGGTTGACCAGCGCACGCAAGATCACCCCCGCGGTCTGAGCCGACACCCCGCCAAGGTTCTTCAGTTGGGGCTTGCCGGCATCACTGGTCAAAAACGTGATCACCGAACGCAAATCCTTCAAATCCAGCAGCAGGTAACCGTTCTGGTCGGCCCAGTGGAAAATCAGCCCCAGCGTCGACTCCTGAGTGGCGTTGAGCCCCAACACCTTCGACAACAGAATCGGCCCGAAGCTGGAAATGGTGGCGCGCACCGGGATTCCGAGGCCGCCGGTGCCCAGCGACAGGAACTCCACCGGGAACGCCGTCGCCGCCCAGTCGTCGCCGGTCTCGGTGGCGCGGGCGGTGAGCTTGTCGCCCGCCTCCCCGGGCCGCAACAGCCCCGACAGGTCACCCTTGACGTCGGCCATCAGCACCGGAACGCCCGCCGCGGACAGCTGTTCGGCGATCACCTGCAGCGTCTTGGTCTTGCCGGTGCCGGTGGCGCCGGCCACCAGCCCGTGGCGGTTGATCGTGGCCAAGGGGATCCGGACCTGCGCCGACGGGTCGGCGGTCCCGTCGATGACCACCGTCCCCAGTTCGAGGGCCTGACCCTCGGCGCTGTAGCCGGCCGCGATCTGCTGTGCGGCGTTCGCCGCCGAATCGGGACTCACAGGCCACGACATTACTTGGCCGGTCAGCACCGCTATGCGACTACGGCGCCGCCGAGCGGCTAACGTGTGCCTACTGTGAGCGCTGCACGAGATGAACTCGTCTGGATCGACTGCGAGATGACCGGGCTGGACCTGGCCTCGGACAAGCTGATCGAGATTGCCGCCCTGGTCACCGACGGTGAGCTGAACATCCTCGGCGACGGTATCGACGTGGTGATCCACGCCGACGACGCGACCCTGGCCGCGATGAGCGACGTCGTGACCGACATGCACACCCGGTCAGGGCTGATCGAGGAGGTCAGAGCGTCGAGCATCGACCTGGCCACCGCCGAGCAGATGGTGCTCGACTACATCCGCAGCCACGTCAAACAGGCCCGCACCGCGCCGCTGGCGGGCAACTCGATCGGCACCGACCGCGCCTTCCTGGCCCGCGACATGGGCACGCTCAACGAATACCTGCACTACCGGATGGTCGACGTCAGCTCGATCAAGGAGTTGTGCCGGCGCTGGTACCCGCGGATCTACTTCGGTCAGCCCGAGAAGGGCCTGGCGCACCGCGCGCTGGCCGACATCCACGAGTCCATCCGGGAGCTCAAGTACTACCGGCGCACCGCGTTCGTGGCCCCTCCCGGGCCGCCTACCAGCGACATCGCTGCGGTAGCCGCAGAGCTGGGACCGCCTTCGGACGCGCACGAGGTGATCGATTCGGTCGCTGAGCGTCCGAGCGGCTAGTATCGACGACGCTGCCTGCTCGGCGGGCAGCGATGGTGGCTGTAGTTCAGTTGGTAGAGCACCAGGTTGTGATCCTGGGTGTCGCGGGTTCGAGTCCCGTCAGCCACCCCGATAGGTCGGAGGGCTTTGGCCCTCCGACCTTTTTTCTTTGGCTGGGTCCCGACCGGAATCGTTGATGCAGCGGCGAGGGCATAGCTCGTCGTCCCTGATTACGTACCGTCTAAACCCGCCCGCCAACGAGATCTGCGCCACACTCCGCATCCGCCTGAGCGCAGACCCGGCGGCGCAGTTGGTCTGCAGCCGCCGAATGGTGTAATTGCCCAGGTCAGAACGACTTTTTGCTGCCGTTGACACCGGCTGGAGCGCGGTGAGTCCAGTCGCCAAAACGTGTCACCGCAGTACGTTTTTGTAACGTAATCAGGGCGCGGCGGTTTGGCCCAAAGATCACGTTTTGGTTACGGTGCCCTGCGTGCTCACGCAAGGACTGATTGATCTGCGCATGAAATCCTCGGTTCTGGCGGCGACGGCTGTGTTGCCGGCCGCCGTTTTTATGACCGGCAACGCCGGTGCCGACCCGGGAAACAACGACGAACCCGCGGCCATCGCCGAAGCCCCGCCCCCTGAGGACGCGCCACCGCCGCCCCCGGAAGACGGGCCACCGCCGCCGCCCGAGGATCTGCCGCCGCCACCGGAAGACGCGCCACCGCCCGAGGTCTTTCCGGTGGGAGCCAATTGGGGCATGCCGGCGCCGCACGCGCTGCCGCCCGGCATTGCCAACGAGCGCGGGATGCAGGTCAAGACGATCCTCGTCTCGCGCAGCATCAGCGAGGTGTTCCCACAGGTCCACGACATGATCGGGGTGCGTCCGGACGGGCAGCGCTGGCACCCCTCAGGCCTGGCGATCGACATCATGATCCCCAACGCGGGCAGCCCCGAGGGCATCGCGCTCGGTGACCAGATCGTGGCGTACGCCCTGCGCAACGCCGGCCGGTTCGCCCTGCAAGACGCGATCTGGCGCGGCACCTACTACACGCCGGCTGGGCCCAGCGGCCGTGGCAACGGCCACTACGACCACGTGCACATCACCACGTTCGGCGGTGGCTATCCCAATGGCGGCGAAGAGTACCTGCACGAGGAGAGCGAGCCGGCCCCCGTCTGAGCCGCGCCCACCCGCCCGGTGCTACCGCGTCGGTCCGACGGCGTTGCCGGCTTCCCACTCCGACCACGGCACGTTCCAGTCGCCGAGGCCTTCGGTGCCGGGCAGCAGCGGCCCGCTGGTGTTGCGGATCTGCACCACGTCGCCCCGCTTGACGTGGTCGTAGAACCACAGCGCGTTGCTGGGGCTGACGTTGATGCAGCCGTGGCTGGCGTTGGAGTACCCCTGCGCGCCCACCGACCACGGCGCCGAGTGCACGAAGATCCCGCTGTAGGAGATCTGGGTGGCCCAGTCCACATCGGTGCGATACCCGTTGGGTGAGTTGACCGGCACCCCGTAGGTCGACGAGTCCATCACGATGTGCGGGAAGCGTTCGCCGACGATGTAGGTGCCGTTGTTCGTCGGTGTGCTGTCCTTGCCCATCGACACCGGCATGGTCTTGGCGATCTCACCGTTGACCCGCACCACCATCGACTTGGTGTTGTCATCGATGGACGCGATGACCTCGTCGCCGATGACGAAGTGACTCGATGCGTCGTCCTGGCCGAACACGCCGTTGCCCAGATCCACGCCGTAGGTGTTGACCGCCACGTCGATCTTGGTGCCGGGCTTCCAGAAAGACTGTGGCCGCCACCGCACTTCGCGATTGTTCAACCAGTAGAACGCACCCGCCACCGGCGGGTCGGTAGTGATCTTGATCGCCTTCTCGGCCGCCGCCCGGTCAGCGATGTTCTCGTCGAACCGGATCGCCACCGGCTGGCCGACGCCGACGACCTCGCCGTCGCGGGGCATCACGTAGGGCATGGTCAGGTTCTGCGGCGAGTGGGTCTGAAACGTCATCTGCCGGCTGGTGACCCCGCCCAGCCCCAGCGACTTGGCGTTCACCGTGTAGCGCTTGTTGTAGCCGAGTGGCTCGGTCGTCGACCAGGTCAGCCCGTCGGGACTGAGTCGACCGTCGACCACCGAACCGTATTCGTTGACCATGGTGACCGAGTCGAGCACGCCGTCTTCGGCGGTCACCGTCACGGGCACGTCCACCGCCACGCCGACAGCTTTGTCGGTGACCGACGCGGTGAGCTTGGGCACCAGCAGGTCGGCGAACGGGGTGCCCTTGTCGGCGATGATCTTCGTCGCCTCCGCGTCGGCATTGCCGCCGCAGGCGCTCAGTCCCAACACCGCTACCGGCACCATCAGCACTGCCGCCAGCCGGGACCTATACCCCCGGCAGCGGCGCGTCGAACCAACCTGCCCCATGCTCTTTTCCCACCTGCCCCAGCTCAAACTGCTCGCACGCAGTCTAGTGGGTAATCGGGGGTACTGCTGATCCTGCGATCGCCGCCCGGCACCAGGGGATTTCGCCTGGCGGTGCCGCGCCTGTTATTGTCTTCCTCGCGGTATTGACCGCCCAGCGCCGTTAGCTCAGTTGGTAGAGCAGCTGACTCTTAATCAGCGGGTCCGGGGTTCGAAACCCTGACGGCGCACAGCTCGGACCGGGTTTATCTACAGGACTGACGGAGCCCCCAGCCTTTCGGCCGGGGGCGCTTCCCGTAGATGCCTTAGCGGTTGCGAATTCGCCGGATCGCCAACACCACGAGCAGGCCGCCGGCCCCAGCCAGCGAAACCATCACCACCGGCTGGGTGACGAAGCCGACAATCCGGGTCTTGGCCCGCTCAGCGAGGTGACGGGGGTTGGCCCGGTCCGCGAGAATGTCCACCGTCGACGCCAACTGCTCGCGTGCCTGGTCGATGTCCTTCTTGATCCGCTCGGGATCGCGTTCCGCCACTGTCGTCCTCCCTGTCCACCCGATGCTGCCCCTGCCGAACTACCCTAGAGCAGCCGGGCCTGGTCTCATGCTCCGGCGAGCAGAAAGGGGTAGTTGGTGACCGACACCGCACGCCTGGCGCCCGGCGATGAAGCCCCGGCGTTCAGCCTTCCCGACGCCGACGGCAACACCGTGTCACTGGCCGACTACCGGGGACGACGGGTGGTCGTCTACTTCTATCCGGCGGCGTCCACGCCCGGTTGCACCAAGCAGGCCTGCGACTTCCGGGACAACCTGGCTGAGTTCAACGGCGCCGGGCTCGACGTCGTCGGCATCTCCCCCGATAAACCGGCCAAGCTGGCCAAGTTCCGCGACGCCGAAGGGCTGACGTTCCCGCTGCTGTCCGACCCGGACCGCAGCGTGCTGGCCGCCTGGGGCGCATTCGGGGAGAAGAAGATGTACGGCAAGACGGTGCAGGGCGTCATCCGTTCGACGTTCGTCGTCGACGAGAACGGCAAGATCGCCGAGGCCCAGTACAACGTGCGCGCCACCGGGCACGTGGCCAAACTGCGGCGGGATTTGTCGGTCTAGCCGCGCACCGTTAAGGAGCAGCCATGCCGGCCATCCGGACAAGCCTGTGGTTCGACACCCTGGCGTTGGACGCAGCCGAGTACTACGTGTCGATCTTTCCCAATTCCAAGATCACCGATGTCTCCTATTGGGGCGCAGAAAATCCCGAGCGCGCCGGCAGCGCGCTGGAGGTGCTGTTCGAGCTGGACGGCCGACAGTTCTCCGCGATCAACGGCGGCCCGAATTTCACCTTCGACGAAGCTGTTTCGCTCCAGATCTACTGCGCCGACCAGGCCGAGGTCGACCACTACTGGAACGCGCTGAGCGAGGGCGGCAAGGAAGTCCGGTGCGGTTGGCTCACCGACCGTTACGGCCTGTCCTGGCAGGTCATTCCGCAACGGATGTCGCAGTTGATGACCGATCCCGATCCCGAGCGAGTGCAACGGGTGAAGCAGGCGATGTACACGATGGTCAAACTCGACATCGCCGCCCTGGAAGCGGCAGCCGACGGGAGCTGAGCTATCCGCTGGCCTGCTCACCGAGTTTCGCCAGTAGCAACGCCTCGGCGGTGGCAGCGCGCTCCAGCACGCCCAGGTGCAGACTCTCGTTGACGCTGTGCGCCTGAGTCGCTGGATCTTCCACTCCGGTGACCAAAATCGCGGCCTGCGGGTAGGCGGCGGCGAATTCCGCGATGAACGGGATCGAACCGCCCATGCCCATATCCACCGGTTCGGCACCCCAGGCCTGGCGGAACGCGGCCCTGGCCGCCTCGTAGACCGGGCCGGTGGCGTCGATGGCGTACGGCTGGCCGACGTCGCCGGGGGTGACGGTCAGCTGCGCTCCCCACGGGACATGCTGTTCCAGATGCGTTTTCAGCGCTTCCAGGTGCTCGGCCGCGTCACCGCCGGGGGCCACCCGCAGGCTGATCTTGGCGCGTGCCCGCGGGATCAGGGTGTTCGAGGACGCCGCAACGCTGGTGGTGTCGATGCCGATGACGGTGATCGCCGGTTTGGCCCACAACCGCTGCGGCACCGAACCGGTGCCGATCTCGGCGACCCCCGCCAGCAGGCCGGTGTCGGCGCGCACCCGCTCCGGTGGGTAATCGACTGGTGCAGAGGTGCTTTCGTGCACGCCGGCGACGGCGACGTTGCCGTCGTTGTCGTGCAGGCTGGCCAGCAACCGCACCAGCACGCTGAGCGCATCAGGTACCACCCCGCCCCACAGCCCGGAGTGCAGGCCGTGGTCGAGGGTGGCGACCTCGACCACACAGTCGGCCAGCCCGCGCAGTGACACCGTCAGTGCGGGGATCTCGGTGCTCCAATTGTCGGAGTCGGCGATGACGATCACGTCGGCGCGCAGCGCTTCGGCGTGCGCGGACAGCAGCGGCCCCAGCGACGGTGAGCCGGATTCTTCCTCGCCTTCGACGAAGACCGTCACCCCGACCGGCGGACGGCCGCCGTGCGCCCGAAATGCCGCCAAATGCGTTGCGATGCCCGCCTTGTCATCGGCGCTGCCCCGGCCGTAAAGTCGCCCGTCGCGTTCGGTCGGCTCGAACGGCGGCGACGCCCACTGGGTCGCGTCGCCCTCGGGCTGCACATCGTGATGAGCGTAGAGCAGCACGGTCGGGGCGCCGTCGGGTGCCGGATAGCGGGCGATGACCGCCGGAGCCCCGCCCTCGGCGACGATCTGCACGTCGGGAAATCCCGCCTGGCTCAGCAGGTCTGCGGTAAGTTGCGCGCTGCGCTGCACCTCGGGGCGCCGTGCCGGGTCGGCCCACACCGATTCGATGCGCACCAGGTCCTCCAGGTCGCGCCGCACCGACGGCAGCACCTCGCGAACCCGTTGGATCAGATCACTCATGCGTCACCCCTTCGACCGCGAGCGTGCGCAAAACCGGCAATCAGCCCGGCGTGGCGGCCGGGGACACGCACGCTCGCGCCAAGGTTAGGCCTCCAGGATGGCGACGGCGGCGGCGGTGTCGGCCTCGTGAGTGAGCGACACGTGGATCGTCACGTCCGCCAGATGCCGGGCGATCTCGCCGGAGAGCCGCACCTTCGGGCGGCCCCACATGTCGGTAACCACCTCGATATCACGATGAATCGCCTCCGGCAGCACAGGTTTCTGGGCGAACCGCGACCCCGACCACGCTTTGATCACCGCCTCCTTGGCCGCCCACCGGGCCGCCAGATGCCGCGCCGCCGACGAACTCTTGTCCGAGGCGTCGCGGCGCTCACCGGGGGTGAACGTCTCGGCGAACACCGTGCCCGGCTGGTCCACCTGCTCGGCGAAGTCGGGGATCGAAACGAGGTCGATCCCGACACCAACGATTCCCACGGCAGCTAACGCTAGCCGATGTAGACGTCGCCGTCGCCGAGCCGGGCCGCCGGGTTGAGCAGCATCGCCGACTCCTGGCGCTTCTCCGGCCGGTCGTGGTCGAACCGTCGGTCCGCGGGCCGCTCGTACATCGGCGTACCGCCGGCGATCGCCGAGGCGAGCCGGCGCTGGCCGGCCAGCACACGGGCGGAGGCCTGCTCCAGGTAGGCCTCGCGCTGGCCCGGGTCCAATGCCGCCAGGAATGCCTGCGGGTGCACCAGCGCGACCAGACCGGACACGTGGCCGAACCCGAGGCTGGTGACCAACCCGGCCTTGAGCGGGAACTTCTCCCCGAGGTGCAGCGGCTCACGCACCCACACGAAGTGCCCGGCGGTGGCCAGCTCGTCGTCGACGCAGTCCAGGCTGCGGTTGGGTGGGATGACCCCGTCGCGCAGCACCTGGCACAGCCCCATCAGCTGGAAGACCGCCGCACCGCCCTTGGCGTGCCCGGTGAGGCTCTTCTGGCTGATCACGAACAGCGGCGCGCCATCCGAGCGGCCCAGCGAGTCGGCCAGCCGCTCGTGCAGCTCGGTCTCGTTGGGGTCGTTGGCCAGCGTCGAGGTGTCGTGCTTGGAGACCACCGCGATGTCGTCGGCACCGACGCCCAGCTTGGCCAGCGAACGGGCCAGCATCGAGTCCTTGCCGCCCCGGCCGGCACCCAGCGCACCCAGGCCGGGGGCCGGGATGGAGGTGTGCACGCCGTCGGCGAAGCTCTGCGCGTAGGCCACCACCGCCTGCACCGGCAGGCCCATCTTGGCCGCCAGGTCGCCGCGGGCCAGCAGGATGGTGCCACCACCCTGGGCCTCGACGAAGCCCAGTCGGCGCCGGTCGTTGGCACGGGAGAACTTCGAGTCGCTGATGCCCTTGGCCCGCATCATCTCGGTGTCGGCGGTGGCCGCCATGTCACCGAAGCCGATGATCGCTTCCAGGGTCAGGTCGTCGTAGCCGCCGGTGACCACCAGCTCGGCCTTGCCCAACCGGATCTTGTCGACACCCTCTTCCACCGACACCGCCGCGGTGGCACACGCGGCCACCGGGTGGATCATCGCGCCGTAGGATCCGACGTAGCTCTGAACCACGTGCGCGGCAACCACATTCGGCAGGACCTCCTGCAGGATGTCGTTCGGCTTGGACCGGCCCAGCAGGTTGCCGTGGTACATGGTCTGCATCGAGGTCATACCGCCCATGCCGGTGCCCTGGGTACTGGCCACCAGCGACGGGTGCACCCAGCGCATCAGCTCGGTCGGGGTGAAGCCCGCCGACAGGAACGCGTCCACGGTCGCGACGATGTTCCACAGCGCCACCCGGTCGATGGAGGTAGCCATGTCCTGGCTGATCCCCCACACCGTCGGGTCGAACCCGGTCGGGATCTGAGCGCCTACCGTGCGTGACAGCTTGCTCTTGCGCGGCACTCGAATCTCGGTGCCCGCCTTGCGGGTCACCTGCCAGTCCGACGAGTCCGGCACCGGGCGCACCACGGTGTGCTCGGGGTCGAACTCGACGAACGCCCGGGCGTCGGCCTCGCTGGACACCACGAACGAGAAGTCCTTGTCCAGGAACACACTGACCAGCAGCGGCGAGGCGTGGTCGGGGTCGATCGCGCCGTCGTCGACGAACTCGCGGACGCCGACCCGCTCCACGACGGCGTCGTGGTAACGCTCGACCAGTTCGGATTCGTCGATGAGCTCACCGGTTTCGGTGTCATACCAGCCTGGGGTCGGGTCGTCTTCCCACTTGACCAGTCCGGTGGTCCAGGCCAGCTCGAGCACCCCGGCGGCCGACAGCTCGCCGGAGACCTCCATCTCGAAGCGGGTGCGCGACGAGCCCAGCGGGCCCAGTTCGGCGCCGCCGACGATGACCACCAGGTCGGCCGGGTCGACGTCGAGGTCGTCCCAGACCGGTGGGGGCGCCGGGGTGTAACCGCGCGGCGGCGACGGGAGTGCGGCGATGGTTCCCTCCGCCGGCTCGTCGTCGTGCGCGGCCTCCGAGGTCATCTCCTCGCGGGCCTTGGCGGCCAGCTCGGCCATGTCCAGGTTCGCCTCGGCCAGGCCACCGGTCAGGTCGGCCTCGATCGGCGCGTTGGCCGCGGCCACCTTGGACTCGATGTCGCACAGGCTCAGCAGCATGGCCGCCATCTGCTCGGTCGAGTAGGTGGTGACGCCGGCCTCCTCGACAGCGTCGACGATGACGTCATTGTGGCCCATCAGGCCCGTGCCGCGGGTCCAGCCGATCAGGGCGTGCGCGAGGCTGACCCGAGACGCCCAGGACGACTCAGCCTTCCAGCGCGACACCAGCGCGTCCAGTGAGGCTTTGGCCTCGCCGTAGGCACCGTCACCGCCGAACATGCCGCGGTTGGGCGAGCCGGGCAGCACCACGTGCAGCCGGGAGGCGATGTCGCGTTCGGCGCCGATCTTCGACAGGCCACCGATCAGGCGCTGCACCGCCCACAGCAGCACCTTCATCTCCATCTCGGCCCGCGCCCCGGCCTCCGACAGGTCACCGGTGACCCGCGGTGCCGCGAAGGGGAACAGCAGCGTCGGCGTCTGCGCGTCCTTGAGGTGAATCGACTGCGGACCAAGGTTTTCGGACTGCTCGCTACCCACCCATTCGACGAGCGCGTCGATGTCGGCGTAGGAGGCCATGTTGGCCGGCACCACCCACAGCGCCGCGCCGAACCGGGCGTGGTCGCGGTAGAGGTTGCGGTAGAAGCCCAGCCGGTCGTCGTCGAGCTTGGAGGTGGTCGCGATGACGGTCGCACCGCCGTCGAGCAGCTGACCGACCACCGACGCGGCGATCGAGCCCTTCGATGCGCCGGTCACCACCGCGACCTCATCGCAGTAGCGGCCCCGGCCCGGGTTCTCCGCGCCGGCGGCGATCCGGGCGAACAGCGATGCATGGATCTGCTGGCCGGCCGCCAGAGCCCGGCCCTGCCACCAGGTCGCCTGGGTGGCGACCACGTGGCCGGCGCCCTCGAAGCGCTCGGCCAGCCGAGGCCAGTCGGCGTCGATGTCGCCTTCGTCGGTCAGCCACAGCTTGACCAGGTCTTCGCGGGCGCTGGCCCAGCGGTCGTCGAACAGCACCGCCTTGCGCCCGTCGAACGCCGGCGCCACCAGGCGCGGCCAGTCCGACCCCAGCTCGGCGGTGACCAGGTCGATGAGCTCGCTGTCAGTGGCGCCGGCCGAAACGGTCGCCGGCTCGTCGAACCCGAGCTGGCCCAGCACCATTCGGGCCGCCGAGGCGAGCACGCCGTCGCGGCCGGTGATCTGCTCGGTGAACTCGCCCAGTGCGGCGGCGTCCACCGTCGCGCCACCGCCCCCACCGGCCGACGGCAGGCTGACGGCCACGCCACGGCGGGCCGCGACGGCCGCGACGGCCGCATCAATCACCTTGTCGACCGCGGCGGCGTCGGCCAGCGCACCCTCATGCAGGCCGCCCAGGGCGCCGCCCCGGACGCTGGTGCCTTCGCGGGTGCCCAGCGCCACCTCGACGGTGACGTGCTTGGCCCAGCCGTCGCCGAGCTCCCAGGTCTTCTTCACCCGTTCGGCGATGGCGGCGGGCCGCTTGCCCGACGGTCCCAGGACGGTGCGCAGCTGATCGTTGATCGCGTCGGTCAGCACCGGGCCGTACGGCTTGTAGGTGCGCGCCAGCTTGGTGACCTGCGCCTTCAGCCCGGATAGGTCGGCTTCGGCGGCGCCGTCGATGGCGCCGAGGTTCAACTCCGAACCCAGGTCGACCAGCAGCTGGTTGCGCCGCGACGACGCGCCGTCGGTGATCGACTCGATGGAGTCCAGCGCCTCGATCTGGTCGATGCGCATCTTGGCGCTCAACGCGATCAGCGCCAGGGTGGCGTCGGCGGCGTCGAACCCGATGTCGTCGGGGCGCGGGCCCCCCGACGGCGCGGCGGGCGCGGCGGCGGGCGCCGGGGCAGCCGCCACAGCAACCTCGGCCGGCGCGCCAGCGTCGGAATCCTCGGCAACCGGCTCATCTTCCGGCTCGGGGTCGGTGTCGGTGGCGAACAGCACTGCCGCGTCCCGCTCGGCATTGAGCACTTCCACTGTGCTGTGGGCGTATTCGGGCAATTTGAGTGTGTTGGTGGCCAGTCCGGCAACCGTCGGAGCGGTCTTCACCCCGATCTCGACGAACCGCTCGACACCCAGGCCACCGGCGGCTTCCTCGATGAACAGCAGATCCTGGGTCTCGATCCAGCGCACCGGGCTGGCGAACTGCCAGGCCAGCAGCTCGATGACGACCTTGCGGCACAGCTCGGACGGCTTCTCGTTACGCCAGGTGTCGTAGTCGGCCAGGACCTCGTCGAGTGCGGTGGCCGGCACCACGTCGCGGATCTCCTGGATGAACTCCCGGTCCAGCGTGAACGGCTTGGGCACCAGGTTGGGGATGTAGCGCCCGACAATCAGAGCCGGGTCCTGGCCGTGCGGCATCACCCGTTCCAACGAACGCCGGAAGTCGTCGACGCCGATGCGCAGCACACTCGAGTGGAACGGCACGTCGATCCCGGGAACCAGAATGAACGACCGCTTACCGCCGGAGATCTCCCGGCGCCGCTCGACCTCGGCCTCCAGAGCCTCCAGGCCGGCTACCGTGCCGGCGATCGCGTACTGCGAACCGCGCAGGTTGAAGTTCACGATCTCCAGGAACTCCCCGGTGCGCTCGGAGATCTCGGCGACGAACGCGGTGACGTCGGCGTCGTCGAGGTCGATCTGCGACGGCCGGATGGCGGCCAGCCGGTAGTTGGACCGCCCCATGGCGTCCCGCGGCACGATGTCGTGCATGTTCGATCCGCGCTGGAATACGGCCTCCAGCAACGCTTCCAGTTCGAAGACACCGCTGACGCACGCCAGTGCGGTGTACTCACCGACCGAGTGCCCGCAGGTGATGGCGCCCTCCACGAAGGCACCTTGCTCGCGCATCTCGGCGACCTGTGCGGCCGCCGTTGTCGCCATGGCGACCTGGGTGAACTGCGTCAGGTACAGCACACCCTCGGGGTGGTGGTAATGCACGCCGGCGGCGATCAGCGAAGTCGGGTTGTCACGCACCACGTGTAGTACCGAGAAGCCCAGGGTGTCGCGGGTAAATTTGTCCGCGGAGTCCCAGACCTTGCGCGCCGCCTTGGAGCGGGCGCGGACGTCCATGCCCATGCCCTTGTGCTGGATGCCCTGACCCGGGAACGCGTAGACGGTCTTCGGCGCGGTCAGGCGGGCGGTCGCCGACATCACCAGGTCCGACCCGATGCGTGCGGACACCTCCAAAACCTCTGCGCCGAGGTCGATTCCGACCCGGTCCACCCGGAAGTCGACGTCGTCGCCGGGCTTGACCATGCCCAGGAAGCGAGCGGTCCAGCCGAGCAGCCGCGCGGGCGGGCGGGCTTGGCCGTCGGTGGCGGTCACCACGTGCTGCGCCGCAGCCGAGAGCCACATGCCGTGCACGATGGGCGATTCCAGGCCGGCCAGCAGTGCGGCGGCCCGGTCGGTGTGGATGGGGTTGTGGTCTCCGGAGACCACCGCGAACGGCCGCATATCGACCGGTGCGGTGATGGTGACGTCGCGCCGGCGGCGGCGCGGGGTGTCGGTGGCGTTGTCGGAGACGGCGCCGCCCGCCCGGACCGGGTCGGTCAGCTCCGCCGCGCCGGTGCGCCCGCGGATCGCGAAGCGCTCCTCCAAGGTGGCCAGCACGGTTCCATCGGCCGCGGAGACCGTGACCGAGACCGGAACGACGCGTCCGACTTCGGTGTCAGTAGCCGCCGAAGCCGTTGCGGTGACGGTCAATTCGGCCGGGTCCGCCGGTAGCGCGGCATGCAGGCGCGCCGCGTGGTCCAGGTGCACCAGCGACAGCAGGCCTTCGACAACCGGGAATCCGGCGTCGGTGGTGGCCGAGCCGATGGCGGCGAATACCGCGGGCCAGCAACGACCGACCAGCGCGTCGGGCACCGTTGAGAGTCCCGGCGCCAGTGGCGCGCCGAACGTGGCGGTCACCCCGGTGTGGTCGGCGACCTGCTCGGGGTTCCACGCCACCGTCACGGTGGCCGCGCCGTCGCGCACCGGCGGAAGTGCCTCGGGGCCGTCGACGCCGGCGGCGATGGCCAGCACCGAACGCATCGCTGCGGCGGCGTCCTCGGTGGAGACCAGCGGGGTGGCGCCATCGACGACGGATGCCGGCACGGTGAAGCGAATGTCGATCCAGACGCCGGACAGCGGCACGCTGAGCACGACGGCCGACTCCGAGACGACCTCCAGTCGCGCCCCCGTCGTCGGGTGGGTGGCGGTGCGGTTCTCGTGCACCTGCCACTGGTCGGCACCGGCGATCCGGTGCACCGGGTTGGTGGCGGTGCGACCGGCCCACAACACATCGGGGGCGTCGAGCAGCACAGCCAGCGGGCCGGTCACGTCGGTGCGGCCCTGGCGGCGCGCTGTCACCGGCGTGGGCTGCGCACCCTTGGCCAGCACCTGGTCGATCGCCGCCTGCTCGAAGCGGTCCAGCAGCTCGCCGACCGGCTCGTCGACCCGGGTGATACCGGCGACGGCGGTGATGCCGGGAATGATGCAGACCTGGTCGGCGGCGTAGCGGGCGTCGTGCGCCTGCCACAGCGAGTCACTGCGCCACCAGCGACGCACGTCCTTGTCGATCACCGGCACGAAGTTGACCGGCTTGCCCGGCGTCTTGCACAGCTGGGTGAAGAACGGTGCGTCGGCCGGGTGCAGCACGACGGTCTCGGCGTCGGGGTAACGCGCCACCAGCGCCGCGATGGCGGCGGCCGGGCGCTCCAGAATCGCCTGTCCCTCTTCGGTATCGGCGAACAGTGTCTCGATGGGGCCGGACTCGACCTCGTTGAGCCGGGCTTCGGCGCGCTGCAGCATCGAGCCGAACCGCTCCCGCCAGGTGTCGGCCAGCCAGGGGCTGTCCGGTGATGCGGTGTCGGCGGTCGAGTCGCCGTCACCGATGGCCAATTCCACGTAGCGGCGCAGCCACTGGGCGTAGGTCATCTCGGTGACGTCGCCGAAGTACGGCTTGGCGGTGTCGGCCAGTGCGGCGATGATCTCGTCGCGGCGGGCCGCGACCGCATCGCCGTCGCCGGCGACCTCGTCGAGCAACCGGCCGCACCGCGACGCGGTGTTGTCGATCTCGTGGATGTCGGCACCGAGCTGGCTGCGCGAAGAAGCCATGCCGCCCTGGGCTTTTCCGGCGCCGATCCAGTGGTCGGTGCCCTTGGTGTCGACCAGCATCTGCTTCACCGCCGGCGACGTGGTGGCCTCCTTGGTGGCCATCGCCGCGGTGCCGACGAGGATGCCGTCGACGGGCATCAGCGGGAAGCCGTGCTCCTGCGACCACTGCCCGGACAGGTATTCGGCGGCCCGCTCGGGGGTGCCGATGCCGCCGCCGACACACAGTGTGATGTTGGGCTGCGAGCGCAGCTCCGAGTAGGTCGCCAGCAGCAGGTCGTCCAGGTCTTCCCAGGAGTGGTGACCGCCGGCGCGGCCGCCCTCGACGTGCGCGATCACCGGGGTGGTGGGCACCTCGGCGGCAATGCGGATCACCGACCGGATCTGCTCGACGGTGCCCGGCTTGAACACCACGTGGCTGATGCCGGCCTCGTTGAGCTCGGCGATCAGCTCGACGGCTTCCTCGAGGTCGGGGATGCCGGCGCTGATCACCAGTCCGTCGAACGGGGCACCGGACTGACGGGCCTTCTGCACCAAGCGCTTTCCACCCACCTGCAACTTCCACAGGTAGGGGTCCAGGAACAACGAGTTGAACTGGACGGTGCGACCCGGCTCCAGCAGGGTGGTCAGCTCGGCTATCCGGTCGTTGAAGATCTCCTCGGTGACCTGCCCGCCGCCGGCCAGCTCGGACCAGTGTCCGGCGTTGGCGGCCGCGGCGACGATCTTGGCGTCGACGGTGGTCGGCGTCATGCCGGCCAGCAGGATCGGCGACCGGCCGGTCAGGCGGGTGAACTTGGTGTCGAGCTTGATCCGGCCGTCGGGCAGCTGCACCACCGACGGGGCGTAGCTCGTCCACGGCCGGGCCACCTCCGGCACGGCGCCGATGGTGAACAGGTTGCGCTGTCCGCCGCGGGTGGCCACCGGCACGATCCCGATGCCCAGGCCGCGGATCACCGGTGCGGTCAGCCGGGTCAGGATGTCTCCGGGACCCAGGTCCAGAATCCAGCGGGCGCCCGCGTCATGCAAAGCGGTGATCTCGTCGACCCAGTCCACCTGGCTCACCAGGATCGCCTCGGCCATCGCGCGGGCCAGCTCCACGTCAAGGCCCGCCTGGGCCGCCCACTGGCCGACGATCTCGATGCCATCGGACAGCCGCGGCGAGTGGAATCCGACCTCGACCTGCACCGGCTCGAAGACCGGGGCGAAGACCGCACCGCCGCGCAGCTTGTTCTTGCGCTCGGCGGCCTCCTTGTCGGCGATCTGCTCGCAGTAGAGCTCGAAGCGGGACAGCTGCTCGGGGGTGCCGGTGATGACGACCGCACGCCGGCCGTTGCGGATGGACAGCACCGGCGGCAGCACGGTGCGCACGTCGGTGGCGAACTCCTCCAGCAGTTGCTGGATCCGCTCCGGGTCGGCGCCTGCGACGGACACCATCGGCGGGCGGTCGCCCAGGATCGAGATGCCGCGGCGGCGGGCCACCAGGGTTCCGGCGGCGCCGACCAGCTGGGCGATCGCCAGCAGCTGCACGTCGGTGGCACCACCGGCTTTCAGCGACTCGACGGCCAGGACGCCCTGCGAGTGCCCCGCGACGGCGACCGGCGGGGTGGCCGACAGGTCCAGGCCCTGACGGTGCAGCGCCCGTACCGCTGCGATCTGCGTCAACAGGACGCCCGGGACCGACACTGCGGCCGAGGTCAGCTGCTTGGCCGACGGGATCGGGTCCTCGGCCGCCAGAGCGCGCACCCATTGCAGCGGCTCGAAGCCGATGGGCCGGACCACGACGAGTTCCTTGGCGACCGGCTCCAACAGCAGCTCGGACTCTCCGGCCAGCGTGGCCAGCTCGGTCTCGATCCCGGCCGAGGACACCAGCTCCTCGAGCGATTCCAGCCAGGCGCTGCCCTGACCGCCGAAGGCGACTGCGTACGGCTCGCCGGCCGTCAGACGATCCACCAGAGCGGACGAGGCGTTGGCGAACGGCCCCGAGCCGGCGCCGTCGGCGGACACCCGGTCATGTTCGTGGATCGTCACGTTAAATTTTCTCCCCTGCTCTGGCATATCGCGTCTTGATTCGTCGTCGGCCGGCATCACCGGCTGGTCCCCTGGGTGGGAGGCGGGCACTCGCGTCGTCGCGGCCGCGCTACAGCAGTAAGAGTGTCATAAGAACCTGTGCCGTTTCTGCAGCTAATGGGTTACTCACGAGTTCTACGCTTGGGTAACCCACCTGCGAATATCACGCGCTCCGACGGCGCCTCGGATCATCGGGACCAAACGTCCTGCGTGCGTGGGGTTACGGTCGAGTAGCTACAACAGCGCTGATCAAGGCCACATTGTTATCTAATCGTTATGTTCGCGTCCGGCGAAACAATGTCGCCGTGGACAGCCGATGTCGCAGTGTCCACCGTGCGCGGTGATCCCCGCCACTCGCGGGTCAGGCCCACTGGCCGAACTGGGGTGTGCGGACCTCGTTGACATCCACCCCGACGTTGCCGACCTTGCGCTTGTCGATCTCGACCTGATGCAGGTTGGCTGCCGGGTGCGCGATACCGCCGGGCGAGCCCCAGTTGTGTTGCCAGAACCACGAACCCAGGCCGTCTTGCACCGCCCACTCGATCGTCCTGGAGTTGGCGTACACACCCGTGCGTTCATGCCCGATCACCGACTCCCAGCCGCGCAGGTAAGGGGCCACCTGCGCCTGGTACTGCTCGTAGGAGGGGTTGTCGTCGATCGAGGCGTAGATCGGAGCGCTGTCCGGGCCGCCCGCCGCGGCATGCAGCTGCAATCCCCGCCGGGCGTGCTCGACGCCGGCCGCCTGGCCGCCTAGCCAGTCGGCGGTCGCCTGTTTGCCGTACTGGTAGCAGGAGACGATCTTGAGGCCGTTCTGGTTCAGGTCGTGCGCTTCGGCCGGCTGCATCGGCTTGCCGAGCATCCAGTCGGCGCCGGGCCGGCGGTCGGAGACGTAGCGGATGGCGCCGATCGCACCGGCCGCCCGGATCTCCTCGGCGGACAGCACCCCGGCCGCGTAGTCCAGCAGGATGCCCAGCGGAGCCGCCTCGGCGGTCGCGGCCGCCAGCGCCGACGCCGCAGCGCCGAGACCGACCGCAGCCGGGGCGGTTGCGGCAAATTTGAGCACGTCGCGCCGGGAAATCAACACGCGCCAAAGGATACGGGAGATACCGCCGCGCACGGGCGGCTGAGCACCGCAGGGCAGGATGGGCGGGTGGCACAGGCGCGGAGGTCGGGTCGCTGGATGCGTCCCTGGATCGTGTGGGGCACCGGCCTGTTGTCCTATGTGGTCGCGGTGCTGGACCGCACCACCTTCGGGGTGTCCGGGTTGGACGCTGCCGACCGGTTCAGCACCGGGCCGGGCGCGCTGTCGTCGTTCGTGATCCTGCAGCTCATCGTTTACGCCGCCATGCAGATTCCGGCCGGAGTGCTGCTGGACCGCTTCGGCCCCAAGGCGATGATCGCCAGCGGCGTCGCGGTGCTCTCCGCCGCACAGTTGACGCTGTCGCTGACCCATTCGCTGCCCGTCGCGGTCGGCGCATACGGCGTCGTCGGCCTGGGCGATGCGTTCGTGTTCATCTCGGTCATCCGGTTGCTGCCCAATTGGTTTGCACCCGAGCGCGTTCCGTTGCTGACCCAACTGACCGGGATCTGCGGCCAGTTCGGGCAGCTGCTTTCGGCGGTGCCGTTCCTGGCGATTCTGCTGCACGGCGGCTGGACGGCGGCTTACCTCTCGGCAGCCGCCCTGGGTGTGCTGGCCGTCGCACTGACCCTCGCCCTGTGCCGGGACGCCCCGGCCGGGACGCCGGTTGCCGTACAGCCGAGAACGTTTCGTGCGGTATTCGGTGACGTCAAGACCGTCTGGTCCCGGCCCGGCACCAAATTGGGGTTCTTCACCCACCTGGGCACGCCGTTCTCGGCGAACGTCTTCGCGCTGATGTGGGGCGTGCCCTACCTGACCACCGCCCAGGGGCTTTCGCGCGGCGTGGCCGGTGCGTTGCTGACGCTGTCGGTGGCAACCTTCGTCGTGGTCGGGCTGCTGACCGGAACCTTGTCGGCGCGCCGGCCTCAACACCGGACAGGCCTCGTGCTGGCGATGATCGCGCTGACCGCCGCGATCTGGGGGGTGCTGCTGACGTTGCCCTCCCCCGCGCCGCGCTGGCTGCTGGTGGTGCTGATCGTGGTGATCTCGGCGGGCCAGCCGGTGTCGATTTTGGCCTTCGACTTTGCCCGCACCTACAACCCGCCCGCCGCGTTGGGCACCGCGCAGGGCATGGTTAACACCGGCGGTTTCATCGCCACGCTGCTGATCATGCAGGCGATGGGGATCGTCATCGCGATGGCCGGCGGTTATTCGTTCTCGGCCTTCCGGCTGGCCTGGACCGTCCAATACGTGATCTGGGCGGTCGCCGCCGTGGGCGTGGTGGTCAACTCGCGCAAAACACAGCACTCCGAGACGCTGGGTGAGGCGCCCACCCCGGTGGTCGCTGCCGAGCGCTGACCGCTCAGACGGTCGATCGATACGGGTCCGGCGACTGCGGACAATAGGCCTGTCGAGCCGCATTGATGATGGCGTGCGCTTTATCAGGCGACACTTCCAGATTCGCGATCACCGAAATCGGCACCAGCCTGGGGGAACTGCCCAGCGCCGAACAGACCGCATGACCCTCCTGGACCAGCAGATCCCGCAGCGAGGAGCACTTGATGGAGCCGCAGACCTGCTTGTCGTAGTCAGGGTGCAGCCCCTCTTGCTCCAGGTCGTTGAAGAACACCTGGTCGTCATTGCTGAGTGGGTCGCCGAATGCCGCGGGAGCAGGTGCTAGGGCAAAGCCGGCCAGTACCGCGCCGAGCGCCGTTGCGAAGAGTTGTTTTTTCATCACACCGCGCCAATCCGAGAAGGACTAATACACCCCATTCTGGCACCAGCGGCCGTCCGGGGCGGGGGAAAGTCGAGCAGTCGGCCGCCGGTTATCGTCGCCCGATCCGGCGGGCAGCGGCGTGTTAGCTGGCGAAGCGTTGGAAGTGCGTGCTCGCGCGCCGCCGGCGACTGCACAAAACTGCTGGTCGGACGCAGTCCTGAAACTTGACGCGGAAGTAAATATCAAGCCTCCGCATTTATTAGCTAGCTGGCATGGCACTATCAGCAACCCCGGCTATCGTCCGTTTCGCGCTTTTCAGCTCGGTGGGTCCCTCGACGATGCGGCCACGCCACCGGGTGTGGTGTGCCAATGGGGGAAGACATGGCAGTTGCTGTACACCGTCGCCGGTATCCGCAGGCCGGCTTGATAGTCGTTGCGACCAGCGCCGTGGTCGTCGCTCAGGCCGCAGCGGTCCAGCCGTGGCCAGCGGGAACGTCGATTCTCGACCGAGCCGTGCGCCTGGTAGCCGGCGACTCCATCCTCAACGTGCCTTTCAACTTGTTCCAAGACCTCTTCAACATTCCGGCGAACGAGGTCGCCGCCACCAATGTGCTGGCGGATTCCTTCTTCTCGACCGGCACCTGGTGGACGCCGAGCGCCACGAACCTGTGGGGCGAGGACCCCGGCGACCCGGGGCACTTCATGGCCATCTTCGACTTCCTGTTTCCGTTCGCCCCGCAGGTCTCCGGCCTGGACCAGCCCGAGATCGATCCGGCCTTGCTGGCGAACGGGACCGCGGGTCTGGGGCAGCAGTTCGCCATGCTGGCGGCGGCCGAACTTCCGGTCAGCGCATCGTGCGACGCGGTGCAATGCGCGCCGCTGGTGCCGACGGACCCGATCACCGGTCTTACCGCGCTCGACAGGCTGATCGACTTCGAGAAGGTGTTCACGAACTTTCCCAACGCCGACAACCAATTAGGACTCTTCAGCCACTGGTTGAAGGTGCCGTTGCAGCAGCTGCTCACCGGATACCAGTTTCCGTCCACCCCCGCCGACACCGCCAACCCGACAGCGGCCGGAATCGCGGACCCCTCGGCTGGCGTCGGCCCGGGCGGTTCGGTTCCGGGCGCCCCACTGGATGCGGTACCCGGCAGCGAGGCTCAGCCCGGCTTCGGTTTCCCGGGCACCACCACCGGGCCCGACGGTGCGAACTTGATGCCCTGGGCAGGAACCGACGTCCAGCTCAATCCGCTCGGGCCGTTCGAGCAGTGGTTCCAGAGCCTGGAGGCACCGGTCAACCTGAACGGCTTCCAGCTCGTCGGCCCGGACGACGTGGGCCAGGCGCTGAAGGCGCTGGCCGCCGGGATGGTGGTGGACTTCAACCCGTTCACCCCGGGCAGTCCGCTGTGCCCGGAGCTCTGCGACCAGCCCCCGTTCGCCCCGCCCTTCGGGCTGACCACAGCGGACCTGGTTCAGTCGATCCAAAACGTCGGGCCGCCCAATCCGCTCATCAGCGAGTGGCTGAGCCTCAACAGCTCAGGACTGGCGAACGCGCCGACACCGGAGCAGATCGACGCCACCGTGGCCGGTCTGCAGACCGGCTGGTTCACCTTGAACCCGGACACCGAAAATCAGATCGTTGATTACCTCGACGACATCAACCCCAACTTGGCAAAGCTCCTGGTCAACTCGGGACTGATGACCGACCCGGCTTACCTGGGGCCGTGGGCCGGGACCGGAGGCCCGGATAGCGGCGTCGACGTTCCCGCGGTGCCGAGCGAGCTGGGCGGGCTGGACCAGACGCAGATCTGGCCCGACCTGCTCGGCGTCGTCGACCCCACGGGGAGTCTGTCTAATGACCTCTCCGATTTCTGGGCTTCGCTGTCGAGCATCTGGGACGGGTTCGGTCTCTAAGCGGCTAGCCCACGCCAGTCGGTTCACATTTTTGTGCGGGCGGAGGGACTCGAACCCTCACGCTCTTTCGAGCAATGGCACCTAAAGCCATCATGTCTGCCAATTCCATCACGCCCGCGGACGTACGAATCCTACCGGGCTAGCCGATCGAAAAATCTGTCGGTGTTCCGAACTACGTTGGGGTACAACGCGCGGAAAGGCAGTGTCATGCGATCCAGCGAGGAGTTCGAGGCCGTACAGCTACTTATCGCGGCGGGCCTCAACGACTGCGCTATCGCACGACAGACCTCCATTCCTCGACGCACCGTGCGGGACTGGAGATGCCGGCCACAGGTTTTGTCCCGACAATCCTCAACTTCCCCGCATTGCGTCCACGACTTCGCCAGCCTGGCGCCGAACGATTACAGCTACCTGCTCGGTCTTTACCTGGGTGACGGCTGCATCTCCCGGTACCGCCGAGTATGGCGTCTCAGGGTCACGCTCGATGCCAAGTACCCGGACATCATCGAGCGGTGCATGAAAACGATCGACATAATTATGCCAGGGCAGCGGGCGGCAACGTTTTACCGTTCCGATAATTGCGCCGAGGTTTACTTGTACTCCAAACACTGGCCCTGCCTCTTCCCGCAGCACGCTTTCGGCAAGAAGCACGATCGGCCGATCCGGCTCAAGCCCTGGCAGCAAGAACTCGTAAAGCAGGCAACCGAGGAATTCATCCGCGGCCTGATCGACAGCGATGGCTGCCGGGTGGTGGCGAACGACGGCGGTGTGCGCAGTGTGCGCTACCACTTCTCCAACCGCTCCGCGGACATTCGCGGTCTGTTCTGCACGGCACTGGATCGCCTCGGAATCCCATGGACGCAGAACAGCGAGTATCAGATCGCCGTCTACCGGAAAGCCGCCACGGCACGGCTCGACGAGTTCGTCGGCCCGAAGACCTGACAGGGCGCCCGCGACGGCGCGGTACCGTCAAGGGGTGTCCACTACACGGCGTCGGAGACCGGCACTGATCGTGCTAGTAATCGTCGCTGCCTGCGCGTGCTTGGCGCTGGGCTGGTGGCAGTGGACCCGATTCCAGGAGGTCAACGGCACCTTTCAGAACCTCGGCTACGCCCTGCAGTGGCCGCTGTTCGCCTGGTTCTGCCTCTACGCCTACCGCAAATTCGTCCGCTATGAAGAAGCACCGCCCGAACCACACCCGGCCGACGCGGTGACTGAGATACCGGCCGAGCTGCTGCCCGAGCGGCCCGCGCCCGCCGCCGCGCCCACCGACGACCCCGCACTCCGGGAGTACAACGCCTACCTGGCCGAGCTCACCGAGAACGAACGAAAGAACAGGAACCCCGCATGACCGAGACACCCGCCCAGGCCGCTCCCGCGGAGAAGATCCGCAGCGCACTGCTGCCCTACCGGGTCATGGCGTGGGCGACCGGTGTCTGGCTGATCGCGCTGTGCTACGAGGTGTTCGTGCGCTACGTGGTCAAGGTGGACAACCCGCCCACCTGGATCGGCGTGGTGCACGGCTGGGTGTACTTCGTCTACCTGCTGGCCACGTTCAATTTGGCGGTCAAGGTGCGCTGGCCGCTGCCCAAGACCATCGGGATCCTGCTGGCCGGCACCATTCCCCTGCTGGGCATCATCGTCGAGCACTTCCAGAGCCGAAACATCAAGACGCAGTTCAACCTATAAAGCCGCGGACTCACGTCGGCGGCGGGTTCACCCAACGCTGCACCCCGCCGTGGTTGGAGCAGGCACCGCGGCGCTGCTTACTGAACGAGTAGCTGCCGTCGCGGCAGATCGCGCTGACGCCGGCCGGCGGCGAGGCCGGCTCGATCGATGTCACCGGTGGCGGCACGAACGTCTGGGTCGGCGCCGGCACGGGCGGGGACATCAGCGGCGCCGGCGGCTCTGCCGACTCCGTCACCGTGACGGTCACCCGATGCGTCGCAGGCACCTTGCTGGTCGGTGCGGCCGGCACGACGTCGTCGCGCACGTCGCCGCGATCGGCCACCCCCGGCGCACCGGCCACCGCCGCCAGCAGCGCGGCGACACCTACCAACCACGGCCAGCGGCGCCGGGCGGTACCGGCCGTGACCACCGTCGGCTCCGAGACGGCGGCCCCGCCCAGCGCCTGGGCGAAGGCACGGCAGCTGCCGAACCGCTCGGCGGGCTCTTTGGCCAGGCCGGTGGCCAGCACCTCGTCGAGATGAGCCAATTCCGGTCGCCGCTCGCTCAGCCGCGGCGGTGCGGCGGTCAGGTGCCGGCTGATGACCGTCACCGGGTTGTCATCGCGGAATGGCGGAACCCCGGCGAGCAGATGAAATGCCGTGGCGGCCAGCGCGTATTGGTCGGCCCGGCTATCGAGGTCATCGCCGCGCAGCTGTTCTGGTGCGGCATAGCACAAGGTGCCGACAGTGAAGTTGGTGGCGGTCAATCCGTTCGTGGCACCCAGTTGCCGACCGATTCCGAAGTCGGCCAACAGAATCCGCTGGGATTCGCCTTCGGGATCGGCGATCAGTATGTTTGCCGGCTTGACGTCGCGGTGCAGCAGTCCGCGCTGATGCGCGTGGTCCAGCGCCTCGGCGATCGCGCCGACGATCCGCAGAGCGTCTGCCTCGGGCATGCCGTCCGGATACTGCTCGGCGAGGAAACGTGCCGCGTCGGTGCCCGGCACGTAGTCCATGGCGATCCACAGCTGCCCCTCGAACTCGCCGCGGTCATGGACGCCGACGATGTTGGGATGGAACAGCGTCGCCGCCAGGTCGGCCTCCAGCTGGAACCGTTGGCGGAACTCGCTGTCGGTGGTCAGGTTGGCGGGCAGGACTTTGAGCGCGTCGCGACGCGGCAGCCGCGGGTGCGCGGCCAGATACACCTCGCCCATCGCGCCCGAGCCGAGCAGGCATTCGATGCGGTAACCGGCGAACTCGGCGCCGAACGCTAGCGGCACGGTTCAGCTCACAAGCTGCCGCAACGCCGGTAGCAGCAGCGCCAAAGCACGGCCGCGGTGCGACGCGGCGTCTTTCTCCGCCGGACTCAGTTGCGCCGCGGTGCGAACGCCACCGGCGGGCACGAACACCGGGTCGTAGCCGAATCCCCCGTCGCCGCGGGGCTCTCCGGCGATGCTGCCGGGCCACTCGCCGCGCACCACCACCTCGTGGTCCGGGCCGCTACCCCAAACCAGCGCACAGGCCGATACGAACGCCGCACCGCGCCGCTCGCCGGGAACGTCCCGCAATTGGGCCAGCAGCAAGGCGGTGTTGGCGCCGTCGTCGCCATGCCGGCCAGACCAGCGTGCCGACAGCACCCCCGGCATGCCGTTGAGCGCATCGACCGTCAAGCCGGAATCGTCTGCGATACAAGGCAATCCGGTCGCCTTATAGCCGTCGCGCGCCTTGGCCAGGGCGTTGTCCTCAAAGGTTGCCGCGGTTTCGGGCGCTTCGGGGTAGGGTGCCACGTCGTCCAGCGAGACCGGGTGCAGGCCCGAGATACCGGCGTGCTCGAGCACCCGGCTCAGTTCAGCCAGCTTCTTGCGGTTGCGGCTGGCGACCAAAATGTCAGTCAGCGCCGAAAGCCTTCTTCTTCGCCGGGCCCTCCGGCAGCACCCCCGGGTACGGCAGCGCCAACGCTTCGCGCTGCACCACGAACAGCTTCTCGCAGGCGGCCAGTGCCGCATCCAGCATCTTGTCCAAGGTCGAACGCGGGAACGTCGCTCCCTCGCCGGTGCCCTGGATCTCCACCAGAGTTCCGGTGTCGGTGGCGACGACGTTCATGTCGACCTCGGCGCGGGCGTCCTCTTCATACGGGAGATCGACGCGGACCCGGCCATCGACGACCCCGACGCTGACCGCCGAGATGGCGCACGAGAGCGGGCGCGGATCCGACAGCTTGCCGGCGGCCGACAGGTAGGTGACCGCGTCAGCGAGCGCCACATAGGCCCCGGTGATCGCGGCGGTGCGGGTGCCGCCGTCGGCCTGCAGCACATCGCAGTCGATCGCGATGGTGTTCTCCCCCAGCGCCGCCAGGTCGATACAGGCGCGCAGCGAGCGGCCGACCAGCCGGCTGATCTCCTGGGTGCGCCCACCAACGCGGCCCTTGACCGATTCGCGGTCGGAGCGGGTATGCGTGGCGGCGGGCAGCATGGCGTATTCGGCGGTGAGCCAACCCCGCCCGGAGCCTTTCCGCCAGCGCGGCACGCCTTCGGTCGCACTGGCCGTGCACATGACCCGGGTATTGCCGAATTCGACCAGCACCGACCCGGCCGGGTTCGAGGTGAACCCGCGGGTGATGACGACCGGGCGCAGCTCGTCGTCGAGGCGACCGTCTTCTCGTTTGGACACGCGATAACCCTAGTGGTGATCGCGCGGGTCAACCCCGCTGGATGTCGAAACTCTCGTCGCACACCACCGCGTGCACCGGCCCGTCGAACTCGGCTTTGGCCTCGCCGATCACGTCCTCGCGGGAGGTCCAGGGCGGGATATGGGTGAGCAGCAGCTGGCCGACGCCGGCGGAGGCGGCAATGCGTCCGGCATCGGTGCCGGACAGATGCAGGTTCGGCGGGCGGTTGGCCTCATGGGTCCAGGACGCCTCACACAAGAACACATCGGCTCCACGGGCCAGCTCGATCACCGCGTCGCAGTAGCCGGTGTCGCCGCTGTAGACGAGGGTCGCGCCAGAAGCGTCGCTGATCCGCATGCCGAACGACTCGGTCGGGTGATACAACAGCTTCGGCTTCACCGTGACCGTTCCCAACTCGACCGGCTCGTCGTCGGCCCAGGTGTGGACATCGAAGATGTCGGTGATGTCGTCGATCTCGCCGCCGTACGGCGAGGACGCCGCCCCCAGCCGCGACCAGGTGTCGCTGGGGCCGTAGATGAAGCCCTTGGCGAACGGTTGGGTCGCCACCGCCGGGTGGTAGCGGCGCCAGACGAACAGTCCCGGCAGGTCCAGGCAGTGATCGGCGTGCAGATGCGACAACAGCACGGACACCGCACCGGGATCGACATGCCGCTGCAGCGCGCCGAGCACCCCGCCACCGAAGTCGATGACCAGCGGCGGCGTGTCCGGTGCCTGCAACAGATAACCCGATGCCGGCGAGTCCGGACCCACCACGCTGCCGGAGCAGCCGAGCACGGTGAGTCGCACGTTCCCTACTGTGCCATGTTCGCCGCGACGATGGCCAAGACACGAGCGCTTTGCCCGCTATTCGTCATCGAAATCACGGTCTGGCTAACTCAGCGGAGCGTGACGGCGGACGGCGCCGACGCCGGTGATCGCCGGGCCCAGAAATCGGGTGGCCAGTGCGGCGAACGCCTCCGGGTCACCGGTCGCCTCGAACACCCTGGTGGCCGGGGCCTCCCCGTGCGGGCGCAGCAGATCGAGTTCGGTGAGTACCCGCAGCAGTTCCTTGGCGGTCTCCTCGGCGCTGGACACCAACGTCACCTGGTCACCCATCGCCAGCTGGATCAGCCCCGACAGCAGCGGGTAGTGGGTGCAGCCCAGCACCAGGGTGTCGACCCCGGCGCGCTGCAGCGGCTCCAGGTATCCCTCGGCCAGCCCCAGCACCTGCCGGCCGCTGGTGATGCCGCGCTCGACGAAGTCGACGAAGCGCGGGCAGGCCACCGCGGTGATCTCGGTGTCGCGCGCGGCGGCGAATGCGTCCTGGTAGGCGTGGCTGGCGATGGTCGCGCTGGTACCGATCACGCCGATCCGGCCGTTGCGGGTGGTGGCCACCGCCCGGCGCACCGCCGGCAGGATCACCTCCACGACCGGCACGTCGTATCGTTCCCGGGCATCGCGCAGGCACGCCGCCGAGGCGGTGTTGCAGGCGATCACCAATGCCTTCACCCCGCGCTCTACCAGATCGTCGCCGATGGCCAGGGCGTGCGCGCGCACTTCAGGGATGGTCAACGGGCCGTAGGGTCCGTTGCCGGTGTCGCCGACGTAGACGATGTCCTCGTCGGGCAGTTGGTCGATGATCGAGCGGGCGACGGTCAGGCCGCCGACCCCGGAGTCGAAGACCCCGATCACGCTGAAACCGCCCGCCGGCGTTCACGGGCTTTGCGCTCGGGGCCCGAGAGCAGATATGCCGCCACCACCCCGGCGATCGCCCCGCACAGGTGCCCCTGCCAGGACACGCCGCCGCAGACATTCAGCACCGGCACCGCCCCCCACAGAATCCCGCCGTAGAGCACCAGCACCACCAGCCCGACCAGAATCTGCCAGATTCTGCGGGTGAACAGCCCGAACACCACCAAAAAGGCCAACCAGCCGAAGATCAGGCCGGAGGCGCCGATGTGGTCGGTGGGCCCGCACGACGACCCGACGTTGCCGATCAGCCAGGTGCCCAGCCCGCCGAACACCCACACGATGGCGGTGGCGAGCAGGAACCGGGATTGCCCGGCCAACGTCACCAGGAAGCCCAGTACCAACGCCGGACCGGTGTTGGCCAGCAGATGGCCCCAGTTGGCGTGCAGCAACGGCGCGAACAGCACCCCCCACAGGCCGTCGGTCTCCAGGGGCCGGATGCCGTTGCGGTCCAGCCGGTGGCCGCCGAACTGATCAACGGCCTCGATGAGGTAGAGCAGCGCGACGAATCCCACGACGGTGGCCCCGCCGGTGCGCCAAGCGGACTTCTTGTCGGGCCGCGGCGCAGGCGACGCGCCGCCTCGCGAGGTCACCACGTCACAACCTTCCGGTGGGCTTGTCGGCGAATGCCCCCGGCAACGTGCCCCGGTACGTCGGTATTCCGGCCACCGGATCGGCGGCCAGCAACCCGACCAGCACCGCCCGAGCCAGGCAGTCGGCGGCGGCGGCGCCGACCGCCGTGACCAGCCCGGTCTCCGGCGACATCGCGGCCGGCGTTCCCGGCAACGGCGGAACCTCGACGGCCCCGGTCGCCAACGCGAACACGGTGTCGCCGTCCACCGGAGTGTGGGAGGGCCGGATGGTGCGAGCCAGCCCGTCCTGGGCGGCGATCGCCACCCGCCGGCAGCCGGCCGGGCTGAGCGCGGCGTCGGTGGCCACCACCGCGATAGTGGTGTTGAGCGCGAGGGATTTGGGCTCCAGCCCGGCGAGCACCGCCAGCTGTTCGGACGGCGGGGCGGTCAGACCGAATTCCTCGACGAGGGGCGCCGACCAGGGCAACCCGGTGGTGGCGTCGATGAGCTCGCCGGTGGGGTTCGCCACGACCAGCGCGCCGACCGTGACGGTGTGGTCCTCGAGTTCCAGCGTCGCCGAGGCGGTGCCCACCCCGCCTTTGAACACCCCGGCCCGTGCCCCGACTCCCGCGCCCACACTGCCGACGGCTGGGTTGTCGCCGTCGGGACCGGCTGCTGCCGCCGCGGCGGCATAGCCGAACTCCGCGGTGGGCCGCCGGTCCCAGCCGCCGACCGGCAGGTCGAAGATGACGGCGGCCGGCACGATCGGCACCACGCCTCCCTCCAGCGCCACCCCGCGGCCCTGCTCCTCCAGCCAAGTCATCACGCCGTCCGCGGTCGCCAGCCCGTAGGCACTCCCCCCGGCGAGCACGACCGCGTCCACCCAGCGCACGCTGTTCGCCGGGTCCAGCAGATCGGTCTCCCGGCTTCCCGGCGCCCCACCGCGGCAGTCGACGGCACCGACCGTCCCGGGCGGCGCCAGCACGACGGTGACCCCAGTGGCCCAGCCGGACCCGAGCGTCGCGTCCGGGTCGAGGCGCTGGTGGTGGCCCACCCGGATGCCCGGAACATCGGTGAGCGAACCCAAGACCGTCATCGCCCGGACCGTCCCATCAATGCGACCACCAGGTATTCCTGCAGCACCGTGAGCCATTGATAGACGCTGAGCTGACCCGCCATCGGATCACCCGGTGACAGCCGCTCCGGGGGGCCGTCGGGGCCGATCTGCAGCATGGTGCCCAGCGCCAGCCGGACGTCGTTGACCGCCGCGATCCAGGCGTTCGCCTGCTCCTCGGTCAGCTCGAATCGCCCGGACTTCTCCGGGAGAGAGTCCAGGAGCTGTTGTGCGGCATCACGTTTCGCGTCGATGATCTCCGGTTCGTGCAGGCTGCGCAACGCCGCGTTCAGGCCGTCGGCATCCAGCGTCGAGTCGTGCGCTAGGGCGTCGTCACCGTCGCGGCGGTAGAAGTCCGGCAGCAGCCGTCGGGTGGTGGCATCCGCGGGCGGCTTGGCGTTGCCCGTTCTCATCCCGGTGATCTGTTCGAGTTCGTCGGGCGGAGAGCCGGATTCACGCTCCTCGAGCATGCTGACGATCGAACCGACCAGGTTCCGCAGCAGCGCAGCCTCATGCAACGCCAGCGCGGACCGGAAGCGGGGGCCGTCGTCGGTGTCAACCCGCTTCCACTTCTGCACGGTGCGGCCCGTTTCCCTTCGGTTGACGTCTCAGCGGTCCTGCTGCATGGTCGCCCATAATCCGGCGGCATGCAGTTTAGACACGTCGATCTCCATCGACTCGCGGCTTCCCGCCGACACCACGGCCTTGCCCTCGTGGTGCACCTGCAGCATCAGCTTGGTCGCGTGCGGCTCGCTGTAACCGAACAGCTTCTGAAAAATGTAGGTCACATAGGTCATCAGGTTGACCGGGTCGTCCCAGACGATGGTCACCCAGGGCGAGGCGGTCTCCTCCACCGGGTCAGCGTGTCGCTGGCCGGTGCCCTGCGGTTTCACCGGGGTGGACGTCGCTGCTGACGTGACCATAGCGCTCAGGATACCGAGCCGAGGGGCGATCGAGTACAGCCGATACGGTTGGCGGGTGGACTCCTCGGCCCGACGCGGCGGGCTGCTCACCGACAAGTACGAGCTGACCATGCTGGCGGCGGCACTGCGCGACGGCACGGCCGGGCGGCGGACCAGCTTCGAGTTGTTCGCCCGCCGGCTCCCCGAGGGCCGCCGCTACGGGGTGGTAGCCGGCACCGACCGGTTCCTGGAGGCGCTGACCGCATTCGGCTTCGACGACGCCGCGCTGCACCTGCTCTCGGCGTTCCTGGACCCGGAGACCCTGAGCTACTTGGCCGATTTCCGCTTCCGCGGCGACGTCGACGGCTACCCCGAAGGCGAGTTGTACTTCGCCGGGTCGCCGGTGCTCAGCGTGCACGGCAGCTTCGCCGAGTGCATCGTGCTGGAGACGCTGCTGCTGTCGATTTTCAACCATGACACCGCGATCGCCTCGGCGGCCGCCCGAATGGTCAGCGCGGCCGATGACCGGCCGCTGATCGAGATGGGCTCACGGCGCACGCACGAGCACGCCGCCGTCGCCGCGGCGCGGGCCGCCTACCTGGCGGGGTTCGCCGGCACGTCGAATCTGGAGGCGCACCGCCGCTTCGGTGTGCCGGTGCTGGGCACCAGCGCGCACGCGTTCACCCTGCTGCACTCCGGTGCTGAGGGCGAGTTGGCGGCGTTCCGCTCCCAGGTCGCCGCCCAGGGGGTCGACACCACGCTGTTGGTGGACACCTACGACGTCAGCACCGGGGTGACCAATGCCGTGCAGGCGGCCGGCCCGCGGCTCGGTGCGGTCCGGATCGACTCCGGTGAGCTGGCGGTGCTGGCTCATCAGGTCCGCGACCAGCTGGACCGGTTGGGCGCCACCGCCACCAAGATCGTGGTCTCCGGTGATCTCGACGAGTACGCCATCGCGGCGTTGCGGGCCGCTCCGGTGGACAGTTACGGCGTCGGCACCGCGCTGGTGACCGGATCGGGGGCGCCGGCGGCGGGATTCGTCTACAAGCTGGTCGAGGTGGAGGGCCGCCCGGTGCAGAAGCGCAGCGCCGACAAGACCTCGGCGGGTGGGCGCAAGCAGGCCCTGCGGGTGTCCCGCCCCAGCGGCACCCTGGTCGAGGAGGTGGTGCACCCGGCCGGCCGCCCCCCGCAAGATTCTGGCCGGGTGCTGACCGTCCCGCTGGTCCGCGGCGGCGACGTGGTGGCCGATACCGGAGCGACGGCCCTGGCCGCGGCGCGCGACCGGGTGGCTTCGGGGTTGCGCAGCCTCCCGTGGGAGGGACTGAAGCTCGCGCACGGCGAGCCGGCGATCCCGACCCGGCTGATTCTCCGGTGAGTTTTCGGCTACTTGCCGTTGCGTTCGCGGTGCTTGCACCCGGGCCAGCAACAGGGACGCCGCATGCCCTCCTCCAGCTCCTCGCGGGTCCGGCGGATCCGGCGCTCGCGGGTTTTGGCCTGCTTGGCGTCCTCGACCCAGCAGATGAACTCGTTGCGCGCCAAGGGCGTGATGTCCTGCCAGGCCGCCAGCGCGGTCGGACTGACGAGCAGCCCCTCGCGCAGGTCTGCCGGCAATTCATGGACCGCTCCGCCTGGCAACCGCTGGCTGGTCATCGCCTCAGGGTAGTGCGAACCGGACGGAAAATGGGTGGGGCTGCACGTGGTCGTGTCGCTAGCCACGACGCGTATTTCGTCACCGCGCCGGGCGAGGTGGCCTGACGGGCTACCGTGTGCACACCATGGCTGACCGCTCCGTACCCGAGCTGCTCACCGCCGCGGTAGCCGCGCTGGGCGGCAGCGAACGCGACGGCCAGGTACGCATGGCCGAGGCGGTCGCCCGGGCCTTCGACAGCGGCGAACACCTGGCGGTGCAGGCCGGCACCGGCACCGGCAAGTCGCTAGCCTATCTGGTTCCGGCGATCGCCCGGGCCGTGACCGACGACCACCCGGTGGTGGTGTCGACCGCGACGATCGCGTTGCAGCGCCAGCTCGTCGACCGCGACCTGCCCCGCCTGGCCGACGCCCTGGAACCCGTGCTCCCCCGCCGACCGACCTTCGCTCTGCTGAAGGGACGACGGAATTACCTGTGCCTGAACAAGATCCACAGCGGGTCGGCCGATGATTCCGACGAGGCGCCGCAGGAGGAACTGTTCGAACCGTTCGCGGCCGGCGCGTTGGGCCGCGACGTACAGCGCCTCACCGCCTGGGCGCAGACCACCGACTCCGGCGACCGCGACGACCTCAAACCCGGTGTGCCCGAGCGGTCCTGGTCTCAGGTCAGCGTGTCGGCGCGGGAGTGCGTCGGCGCTGCTCGCTGCCAGTTCGGCGTCGACTGCTTCGCCGAGCGGGCCCGCGCCGTCGCCGCCGAGGCCGACGTCGTCGTCACCAATCACGCCCTGCTGGCGATCGACGCGATCTCGGAGACCAACGTGCTGCCCGAGCACGACCTGCTGGTGGTCGACGAAGCACACGAACTGGTGGACCGGGTGACATCGGTCGCCACCGGTGAGCTGACCGCGGCCACGCTCAGTGTCGCGGTGCGCCGAATCACCCGGCTGGTCTCCCCGGAACTGGTGCAGCGCCTTGATGCCGCAGCCCTGACGTTCGGCTCGGCGATTCACGACGGCACGCCGGGGCGGATGGATCACCTTGACGACGAGCTCGCGACCTATCTGGCCGCGCTGCGCGATGCCGCCGGCGCGGTACGCTCGGCGATCGATACCGCCCCGTCGGATCCCAAAGCGGCGTCTGCTCGCAAGGAGGCGGTCGCCGCGCTGTCTGAGATCGCCGACACCGCGGCACGGATTCTGATTTCCTTCGAACCGGCCATCGCCGAGCGCACCGACGTGGTGTGGCTCAGCCACGAAGACAACCGGGGATCGGTGCGTCCGGTGCTGCGCGTGGCGCCGCTGTCGGTGGCCGGGCTGTTGCGCGATCGGCTGTTCGCCCGGGCGACGACGGTACTGACCTCGGCGACGTTGACCGTCGGCGGCACCTTTGATGCGATGGCCGGCGCCTGGGGTCTGACCCTCGGCTCAGGGCCCGAGATCCGCTGGCGGGGGCTGGATGTCGGCTCGCCGTTTGCGCACGCCAAGGCCGGCATCCTCTACGTGGCCGCGCACCTGCCGCCGCCAGGGCGCGACGGCACCGGCACCGAGGCGCAGCTCGACGAGGTCGCCGAGCTGATCGCCGCGGCCGGTGGGCGCACCCTGGGGCTGTTCTCCTCGATGCGGGCGGCGCGCGCCGCCGCTGAGGCGATGCGCGGGCGGCTGGACACCCCGGTGCTGTGCCAGGGCGACGACACCACCGGCGCGCTGGTCGAGCAGTTCGCCGCCGACGCCGAGACGTCGCTGTTCGGCACGTTGTCGCTATGGCAAGGCGTCGACGTACCCGGACCGTCACTGTCTCTGGTGCTCATCGACCGCATCCCGTTCCCGCGGCCCGATGACCCGCTGCTGACCGCCCGGCAGCGGGCGATCAGTGCCCGCGGCGGCAACGGTTTCATGGCAGTCGCCGCCAACCACGCCGCGCTGTTGCTGGCCCAGGGTGCCGGCCGGTTGCTGCGCAGCGTCGATGACCGGGGCGTGGTGGCGGTGCTGGACTCGCGGATGGCGACGGCGCGCTACGCCGGTTACCTGCGGGCCTCGCTGCCCCCGTTCTGGACGACGACCGACACCGGCAAGGTCCGGCTGGCGCTGCAGCGCCTTCGCGACGGTTGAGCGCACTATCGTGTTAGCGCATGCGACCCGCCCGCCAATGGCACCGTGCTCTCGCCACCGCCTGCACGCTGATGCTGCTGGTGAGCGGCTGCGCCCATCTGGTGGACGGCAAGCCGGTGTCGATCTTCGCCGACCCGTTCCGGGTGGGCGGCCTGCAGGCGGTCGACGGGCCCACCGGGCTGCGGCCCGATGCCCCGCCACCGAGCCGCGAGGTCGCGGGCACCGACGGCGGCCGCATCGACCAGCTCGCCACCCAGTCGGTCAGCGATCTCGAGGCGTTCTGGGCGATCAGCTATCCCAACACTTTCGACGGCGACTTCGAACCGGTGAAGTCCCTGCTCTCCTGGGATCCCGGGCGGCTCCGCGGAACATTTTGCAAGAGTAGGACTTTCCTGCTGGTCAATGCCGCCTACTGCTATCTGGACGACACCATCGGGTGGGACCGCCGGCTGCTGTTGCCCGCGCTGCGCAGCGCCTACGGCGACAGGCGATCACCATGGTGCTGGCCCACGAGTATGGTCACGCGATCGCCCGGGCGGCCGGAATCACCAAGCGGCGCCAGACCCCGACGCTGGTGGCAGAGCAGCAGGCCGACTGTCTGGCGGGGGTCTACCTGCGCTGGGTGGCCCAAGGCGACTCGCCCCGCTTCACGCTCAGCACCGGGGACGGGCTGAACGGTGTGCTGGCCGCGATGCTGGCGCTGCGTGACCCGCTGCTGAACCCCGGCGAGACCGTCGGCAGCAACGAGCACGGCTCGGCTTTCGAACGGATCTCGGCGTTCCAGTTCGGGTTCACCGATGGCGCCGGGTCGTGCAAGGCCATCGACGAAAAGGAGATCGAGCAACGCCGCGGCGACCTGCCCATCCAGCTGCAGCAGAACGAGACCGGTGAAGTGCCGGTCAGCGAAAATTCGGTGCGGCTCATCGTCGATGCGATGAACATCGCGTTTACCCCGGCCAAGCCGCCGCAACTCACGTTCGGGGCCGCCACCGCGTCGTCGTGCGCCGACGCCCGCCCCAGTCGGCCAGCGTCGTACTGCCCGGCGACCAACACCATCGCCGTGGACTTGCCGGCCCTGCAGGCCATGGGCACCCCCAACAAAGACCAGAAATTGGCGACGCTGTCCGGCGACAACACCGCCTATTCGGTGCTGATGTCGCGGTATCTGCAGGCGGTTCAGGTCGAGCACGGCGGCCTGGTACTCGACAACGCCGCCGCCGCGCTTCGCACCGCATGCCTGACCGGGGTGGCCACCACCAGGCTTTCGCAGGGGATCACCACCTCCAACGGCGCCATCATCGCACTGACCGCGGGCGATCTCGACGAAGCCGTCGCGGGCCTGCTCACCAACGGTCTGGCCGCGGGCGACGTCAACGGTGAATCGGTGCCCGCCGGATTCTCTCGGATCGACGCCTACCGCACCGGGGTGCTCGGCGACTTCGACCGCTGCCTGCAGCGCTTCCCGTAAACCCGTTTTCCTCGCGCGAGCGTGCATGTACCCGGGCCGACACGCCGGGCAAAATCCCGGGATTAGGCACCCTCGTCGAGGAGCCACGGTACTAGCCGGCCAGCGTGACCAGGCCGAGCTCGGCGTCGCCGGACAGCAACGGATGGCTCGGCAGCACCCGCACGGTGTAGCCCACCGCGCCGGCAACTGGTAGCGGCGTGGTCGTCGAAAAAACTTCGGTGCCATCGCCGCCGCTGCGCTCGTGCGCCATGACCACGGTGGCCGGTTCGAGCAGGCTGTCACCGGAATCCAACCGGCCCAGCACCGCCTGCACCGTCACCTCGTCGGGTGCCAGCCCGGCCAACCGAACCGTGGCGGTCAGCGTCAGCTCCGAACCCAACAGCGGGGTGTCGGGCAGCCCGGTGCTGTCGACGTCGGTGATCGCGATCCGCGGCCAGGCGCGCTCCACGCGTCTGCGATAGTCGGCCAGCCGTCGAGCCGCGCCGTAGGGCACGCCGTCGATCGGTTCGCAGGTACGCCGCATCGACCTGGCCGCCGGGGCGTAGCACTGCTCGACGTAATCGCGCACCATCCGCGAGGCCAGTACCTTCGGCCCGAGTGTCTGCAGCGTGTGGTGCACCATCTCGATCCAGCGCGGCGGAACGCCACGTTCGTCGCGGTCGTAGAACCTCGGCACCACCGACTGCGCCAGCAGGTCATAGAGCGCCGCGGCCTCCAAATCGTCGCGGCGGTTCTCATCGGCCACCCCGTCGGCGGTCGGTATCGCCCAGCCGTTCTCCCCGTCGAACCACTCGTCCCACCAGCCGTCACGAATGGACAGGTTCAGCCCGCCATTGAGCGCACTCTTCATCCCCGATGTGCCGCAGGCCTCCAGCGGCCGCAGCGGATTGTTCAGCCACACATCGCATCCGGCGTAGAGCCGTCGCGCCATCGACATGTCGTAGTCGGGCAGGAATGCGACGCGATGGCGTACTTCGTGGCGGTCGGCGAAGCGCACCACCTGCTGAATCAGCGCCTTGCCCTCATCGTCGGCCGGATGGGACTTGCCGGCGACGATCAGCTGGACCGGCCGCTGCTCGTCGAGCAGTAGCCGCTCCAATCGGTCGGGGTCGCGCAGCATCAACGTCAACCGCTTGTAGGTCGGCACCCGGCGGGCGAATCCGATGGTCAATACCGCCGGGTCGAACGCCGTTGCAATCCAGCCTAATTCGGCCTCCGAGGCGCCACGTTCCAGGCCGGACCGCAGCAACCGCAACCTGACCTCGTCGACGAGCAACGACCGCAGCTGGGAGCGAATCGACCACAGCTCAACCGGATCGACTTCTTGAAGACGCTGCCAGGCCGCCGGCTCGCTGAACGAATCCGCCGCGGCCAGGCCGCGGCTGAGCTGCAACCACGGCGGAGCCGCCCAACTGGGCGCGTGCACGCCGTTGGTGATCGAGCCGATCGGCACCTCGCCGGCGTCGAAACCGGGCCACAGCCCATTGAACATCGCCCGGCTGACCCGGCCGTGCAGACGCGAGACACCGTTGGCCCGCTGGGCCAGCCGCAGACCCATGTGGGCCATGTTGAACGTGCCGGAATCGTCTTCAGCGCCCAGTTCGATGATCCGCTCGACCGGCACCCCGGCCGCCAGCGCGTCGCCGTCGAAGTAGCGCCGGACCATGTCGACTGGAAACCGGTCGATCCCGGCCGGCACCGGGGTGTGGGTGGTGAACACCGTCGACGAACGCACCACTGCCAGCGCGGTGTCGAAATCGAGGCGTTGTCCGGCGATCAGCTCACGGATGCGTTCGATCCCGAGGAATCCGGCGTGGCCCTCGTTCATGTGGAACACCTCGGGTTCGGGCATGCCGTTGAGGGCGGTGAACGCCCGGATCGCCCGCATCCCGCCGATACCGGCCAGGATCTCCTGATGGATTCGATGCTCCTGGTCGCCGCCGTACAACCGGTCGGTGACCCCGCGCAGCTGATGCTCGTTTTCGCCGATGTCGGAGTCCAGCAGCAACAGCGGTACCCGGCCGACCTGTGCGACCCAGATACGCGCACGCAACCGGCCCACCCCGGGCAGCGCGACCTCGATCAGCGCCGCGTTGCCCGCTGCATCTGCCAGCAGCCGCAACGGCAGCCCCTGCGGGTCCAGCGACGGATAGGTCTCGCGTTGCCAGCCGTCGGCGGTCAGTGATTGGCGGAAATATCCCGAGCGGTAGTAGAGCCCGACCGCAATCAACGGCACGCCCAGATCAGACGCCGATTTCAGGTGGTCGCCAGCCAGGATCCCCAGGCCTCCGGAGTAGTTGGGCAGAGCTTCGGCGACGCCGAACTCCATCGAGAAGTACGCGATGGCGACAGGTAACGCCATGCCGCTGTCCTGCTGGTGCTGATACCACCGGGGCTGCGTCAGGTACTCGACGAGGTCGGCCGACAGGGCGTCGAGCCGGCCGGTGAACGCCTCGTCGGCGGCCAGTTCGTCAAGCCGATTGGGACTCACCGCGCCCAGCAGCGCCACTGGATCCCTGCCGCATCCGGCCCACAGTTCCGGGTCGATGGCGGCGAACAACTCCTGCGTCGACTGATCCCACGACCAGCGCAGGTTCATCGACAGTTTTCCGAGTGCTCGCAGTCGGTCGGGAAGATGCGCACGAACGGTGAACCGGCGGAGTGCTTTCACACGTCACCACCTTACGGCGGTTCAGCGAGGCTCGCCGGAGTTGGCCCGAAGGGTCGGCGGAGGCGAGGCGAAGCTGGGACCGCCGCAGAGGACCTGACGATCCGGTTGCGAACCGGCCGCTTCGTGCCGGTCGGCGAAGGCAGCCCACTACCGTGGGCACAGACAAGCCCCCACGACGGACGGAGTGTGAGTGCCTGGTCGTGTCGTGGTCGACGACGTCGAACCGGTCGTCTCGTGCGGCCGCTACCCGGCCAAGGCCGTGGTCGGCGAGACAGTGCCGGTGAAGGCCACCGTGTGGCGGGAAGGTCACGATGCGGTCGCCGCGACCTTGGTGGTGCGCCACCTCGGACAGCGCTACCCGCAGCCCGGGGAACCGCCGGTGAGTTCGCCCGTGTGCGGCGCCGCGCCGCTGCACCTCCCGATGGCGACCGGGTTGGACGCCTACGTGTTCCACGGCAGTTTCGCCCCCGACGCCGTCGGGTTGTGGACCTTCCGCGTCGAGGGCTGGGGCGACCCGGTGCAGAGCTGGCGAAGCGCTGTGACTGCCAAGCTCGACGCCGGCCAGAACGAAGCGGAGCTCTCCAACGACCTGCTGGTCGGCGCCGAGTTGTTCGAGCGCGCCGCGACCGGCATACCGCCCGACCAGCGCCGGCCGGTGCAAGCGGCCGCCGCCGCACTGCGCACCCCCGGTGATCCGATGCACCGGGCGGCCCCCGCTCTTTCGACCGAGGTCGAGGATTTGCTGGCCCGCCACCCCTTGCGGGAGCTGGTGACCCGCGGCAGGGACCACCAGATGTGGGTGGATCGTCCGCTGGCCCGCCGCGGCGCCTGGTACGAGATGTTTCCGCGCTCGACCGGCGGATGGGATCCCGACGGCCGCCCGGTGCACGGAACACTCGCCACCGCGGCGGCGGCGCTGCCGCGGATCGCCGAGATGGGCTTCGACGTGGTGTATTTGCCGCCGATCCATCCGATCGGCCAGGTGCACCGTAAGGGCCGCAACAACTCCGCCACCGCAGAGCCCGGCGATGTCGGTTCGCCGTGGGCCATCGGCAGCGCCGAGGGCGGCCATGACGCGGTGCACCCCGATCTGGGCACCATCGACGACTTCGATGCTTTCGTCGCCGCCGCCCGCCAACTGGACCTCGAAGTCGCTCTGGACCTGGCGCTGCAGTGCGCGCCGGATCACCCGTGGGCCAGCCGGCACCGGGAATGGTTCACCGAGTTGCCCGACGGGAGCATCGCCTATGCCGAAAACCCGCCGAAGAAGTATCAGGACATCTACCCGCTGAACTTCGACAACGATCCGGCCGGGTTGTACGCCGAAGTACTGCGGGTGGTGCGGTTCTGGATGGACCACGGCGTCAAGGTCTTTCGGGTCGACAATCCGCACACCAAGCCGCCGGACTTCTGGGTCTGGCTGATCGGCGCCGTCAAAAACATCGACCCGGATGTGCTGTTCCTGTCCGAAGCATTCACCCCGCCGGCGCGTCAGTACGGACTGGCCAAACTGGGTTTCACCCAGTCCTACACGTACTTCACCTGGCGGACAACGAAACACGATCTGACCGAGTTCGGACAGCAGATCGCCGAACTCGCCGACTACCGTCGGCCGAATCTGTTCGTCAACACCCCCGACATCTTGCACGCCAGCCTGCAGACGGGCGGCCCCGGAATGTTCGCCATCCGTGCGGCGCTGGCGGCCACCCTGAGCCCAACGTGGGGGGTCTACTCCGGCTTCGAATTGTTCGAAGACCGCGCGCTGCACGACGGCAGCGAAGAGTACCTGGACTCGGAGAAGTACGAACTGCGCCCTCGCGACTTCGCCGTCGCGCTCGCCCAGGGCAGGTCACTGGAACCGTTCATCGCTCGGCTCAATGAGATCCGCCGGCTCCATCCGGCGTTGAGTCAACTGCGCACCATGCACTTTCACCACGTCGGCAACGACGCCCTGCTGGCCTACAGCAAGTTCGATCCGGCCAGCGGTGACACCGTGCTGGTGGTGGTCACCCTCAACCCGTTCGCCCCCGAGCACGCGACGCTACGCCTGGACATGTGGGCGCTGGGAATGGAGGACTACCAACGCTTCTGGGTCCGCGACCAGATCACCGGTGAGGACTACCACTGGGGACAGCAGAACTGGGTGCGCCTCGACCCAGCGCGGGCGGTCGCCCACATCGTCACGATGCCGCCGATCAACGCGCCGGCCCGCACCGAACTGTTGCGTCGCCGGTGAGCACGATGACCCGACACCTGGCGCCCGACCGCGCCGACCTGGCCCGGCTGCTGGCCGGCGAGCACCACGACCCGCACGCGATACTGGGCGCCCACGAGTACGGCGATGTCACCGTCATTCGGGCGCTGCGGCCGCGCGCACACCGCATCGCGGTGCTCGCCGGTGCCGACCGGTTCCCGATGCGCCACCTCGCCTCCGGCCTGTTCGCCGCAGCCGTGCCGCGGACCGGCCTGGCCGACTACCGCCTCGAGGTGCACTACCCCGACACCGCGCAATTCGCCGAGCCCACCGGAATCCACACGGTCGCCGACGGTTACCGCTTCGCGCCGACGCTGGGCGAGATCGACCTGCACCTGTTCGCCGAGGGCCGCCACGAACGACTCTGGGAGGTGATGGGCGCCCACCAGCGCAGTTTGGCCACGCCCGATGGTGAGGTGTCCGGCGTGTCGTTCGCGGTATGGGCGCCCAACGCCACCGCCGTCGGCCTGATCGGTGACTTCAACGGCTGGGACGGCAACGACGCCCCGCTGCGGGCGCTGGGTTCCTCCGGGGTCTGGGAACTGTTCTGGCCGGACTTCCCCGCCGGCGGGCTGTACAAGTTCCGCATCCACGGCGCCGATGGCACCGTCAGCGACCGGGCTGATCCGTTCGCCTTCGCCACCGAGGTACCGCCGAGAACCGCGTCGCGGGTGACGACGAGCGCCTACCGCTGGGATGACGCCGAGTGGATGGCGCAGCGCGCCCGGCGCAACCCGGTCGCGGAGCCGATGAGCACCTACGAGGTGCACCTGGGGTCGTGGCGGCCCGGCCTCGACTATCGTCAGCTGGCGTCGGAACTTACGGAATACGTTGTGCAACATGGCTTCACCCATGTCGAGCTACTACCGGTCGCCGAGCACCCGTTCGGCGGTTCGTGGGGCTACCAGGTGACGTCGTACTACGCTCCGACGGCACGCTTCGGCACGCCCGACGATTTCCGGGCGTTGGTCGATGCGCTGCACCGGGCCGGTGTCGGCGTGATCGTGGACTGGGTTCCGGCACATTTCCCCAAGGATGAGTGGGCACTCGGCCGCTTTGACGGCACCCCGCTCTACGAGCATGCTGATCCGCGACGTGGTGAGCAACTCGACTGGGGCACCTACGTCTTCGACTTCGGCCGCCCGGAGGTGCGCAACTTCCTGGTGGCCAATGCGCTGTATTGGCTGACGGAGTTCCACATCGACGGGCTGCGGGTCGACGCGGTGGCCTCGATGCTCTACCTGGATTATTCGCGGCCGGAGGGTGGCTGGACCCCCAACATCCACGGCGGCCGGGAGAACCTCGAGGCGGTCCAGTTCCTGCAGGAACTGAACGCGACCACGCACCGGGTCGCGCCGGGCATCGTGACCATCGCCGAGGAGTCCACCTCCTGGCCGGGCGTCACCCGCGACACCAGCCTTGGCGGCCTTGGCTTTTCGATGAAGTGGAACATGGGTTGGATGCACGACACGCTGGGCTATCTCGGTCATGATCCGGTGCACCGCAGCTATCACCACCACAACATGACGTTCTCCATGCTGTACGCCTACAGCGAGAATTACGTGCTGCCGATCAGCCACGACGAAGTGGTGCACGGCAAGGGCACGTTGTGGTCGCGGATGCCCGGTGACGACCACCGCAAGGCGGCGGGTCTGCGCACCCTGCTGGCCTACCAGTGGGCGCATCCCGGTAAGCCGCTGCTGTTCATGGGGCAGGAATTCGGCCAACGCAGCGAGTGGTGCAACGAGCGCGGTGTCGACTGGTTCCAGCTCGACCCGCAACTCGAGGCCGAGGGCTACTCCCCCGGGATCTTGCGCCTGGTCGGCGACATCAACGCCCACTACCGTGCGCTGCCGGCCTTGTGGAGCCAGGACACCGACCCGCGCGGCTATTCCTGGATCGACGCCAACGACTCGGCCAACAACGTGCTGAGCTTTCTGCGTTACGGCGCCGACGGTTCCGTGCTGGCCTGCGTGTTCAACTTCGCCGGCGTCGAACACGCCGACTACCACCTGGGCCTGCCGTCTGCCGGCCGCTGGTGCGAGGTGCTGAATACCGATGCGGTCGCCTACCGCGGTTCGGGGGCAGGCAACTTCGGCGGGGTCGAAGCCACCGACGATCCGTGGCACGGCCGGCCCGCCTCGGCAGTCCTGGTGTTGCCGGCCCTGTCCGCGGTGTGGCTGGCGCCGGCCTAATACAGCGCGTTGGCCAGGTTGCGCCGGCCGGCGACCACTTCCGGGTCCGCCGGGTCGAACAGCTCGAACAGCTCGACCAGCCGGGTCCGCACCGAGCTGCGCTCGTCGCCGGAGGTCCGTCGCACCAACCCGATCAGCCGATCGAAGGCCGCGGTGACGTCCTGGTTGAGGATCTGCACATCGGCCGCGGCGAACGCGGCCTCGATGTCATCCGGGGTGGCGTCGGCCTGCGCCGGAGCATCGGGAGCGCGACCCGTCGCCCGCTCCAGGAAGGTGAGCTGGCGTAATGCCGCCTTGGCTTCGACATGGTTGGGGTCGGCGTCCAACATGGCCTGGTAGGCGTCGCGGGCCGCACCGAAGTCACCGGCGTCGAGCAGGTCACGGGCGTGTGCCAGCGCCGGGTCGACCTGGGCCGGCTGCTCGGATTCACCGCCTCCGGAGAGCTTGCCCGCGGTGGCCGACACCAGTGAATCCACCCAGCGGCGCAGCTGCTCGGGCGGCTGCGCGCCCTGAAAGCTGGTGATCGGTTGGCCGGCGGCCAAGGCCACCACGGTCGGCACCGCGTCCACGCCGAACACTTGGGCCACCCGGGGGGCGACATCGACGTTGACGGTGGCCAGCGACCAGGTACCGCCGTCAGTGGTGGCCAACGCGGCCAGGGTGTCGGCCAGCTGGATGCACGCTTCGCTGCGTGGCGACCACAGCAGCACCACCACCGGCACCTGATTGGACCGGACCAGCACCTCGTCTTCGAAATTGGCCTCGGTGATCTCGGTGGCGCCCGGCGGAGCCGAACTTTCACCGCCGGCGCCGCTGGGCGGCGCCGATTGCTTGAGACCGGACAAATCCACTGCTCCGGCCAACGCCGGGCCGATCGGGGGTCGAGGACGAGTCACGCCGTCAAGTCTGTCACGCCCGCGCGGCGCCCGGTGCCGATGCCCGATCCCGGGCCCGCGAACCCCGCTTCGCCGCCGGCTATGACGAAAATCACAGTCCGGATTCGACGCCCCAACTCGGTCCGCTCCAGCAACCTACGCACCCGTAGGGAGGCGGTTAGTTGGCCCGCAGGATCAGCGCGTCGCCCTGGCCGCCGGCACCGCACAACGCGGCCACCGCGTAGCCCGAACCGCGCCGCTTGAGCTCAAGGGCGGCGTGCAGCGTGATACGCGCGCCGGACATCCCGATCGGGTGTCCGACGGCGATCGCCCCGCCGTGCGCGTTGACGAGGTCGGGGTTCACCCCCAGCTCGCGGGTCGAGGCCAGCGACACCGCCGCGAACGCCTCGTTGATCTCCACCACGTCGAGTTGGTCGACCGAGATGCCCTCGCGGGCGATGGCCTTCTTGATGGCGTTGGCCGGCTGGGACTGCAAGGTCGAGTCCGGCCCGGCCACCATGCCGTGGGCGCCGACCTCGCACAACCAGTCCAGACCCAGCTCTTGTGCCTTGGCCTTGCTCATCACGACCACTGCGGCGGCGCCATCGGAGATCTGCGACGACGAACCGGCGGTGATGGTGCCGTCCTTGCGGAACGCCGGCTTGAGCCCGGCCAGCGAATCGGCGGTGGTGTTGGGCCGGATTCCCTCGTCCTCGGTGAACTCCAGCGGATCCCCCTTGCGCTGCGGAATCTTCACCGGCACCACCTCGTCGGCGAAGACGCCGTCCTTCCAGGCCGCAGCGGCCTTGCGGTGCGACTGCGCCGCGAGTTCGTCCTGCTCGGCGCGGGTGAACTGGTCGGCCTCGTTGCGCTGCTCGGTGAGCGCACCCATCGGCTGGTCGGTGAACACGTCGTGCAGGCCGTCGTAGGCGAGGTGGTCGCGTACCGTCACGTCGCCGTACTTGTAGCCCGACCGGCTGTCCAGCAGCAGGTGCGGGGCCTTGCTCATCGACTCCTGGCCGCCGGCCACCACCACGTCGAATTCGCCGGCGCGGATCAGTTGGTCAGCCATGGCGATGGCGTTGATTCCCGACAGACACATCTTGTTGATGGTCAGCGTCGGCACGTCCCAGCCGATGCCCGCGCCCACCGCCGCCTGCCGAGCCGGCATCTGGCCCGCACCCGCGGTCAGCACCTGGCCCATGATCACGTACTGCACCAGCGACGCCGGTACCTGCGCCTTCTCCAGCGCTCCCGCGATGGCGACAGCGCCCAGGTCGCTACCCGAGAAATCCTTCAGCGAGCCCATCAGCTTGCCGATCGGGGTCCGTGCCCCAGCAACGATCACCGATGTCGTCATGACTACCTCCCGGGCGGGTCTGGGTGGCCGATCTAGGTGGATCGGCGCAGCGCGATGTTTCCGGTCAGGTTACCGTTGCGTTATGACGACCGAATCCATCGCCGACTCTTTCGAGGTGCGTAGCGCCCTGGCTTCTGCCCTCGTGACGGCGATCGACCACGTCGGCATTGCCGTGCCGGACCTGGAAGCGGCCAAGAAGTGGTACCACGACCAGCTCGGCATGATCGTGCTGCACGAAGAGGTCAACGAGGAGCAGGGCATCGTCGAGGCGATGCTGGCGGTGCGTGGCGCCCCGATCGGCAGTGCCCAGATTCAGCTGATGGCCCCGATCGACGAGTCCTCGACGATTGCGAAGTTCCTGGACAAGCGCGGGCCGGGCCTGCAACAGCTCGCCTATCGGACCAGTGACATCGACGCGCTCTCCGAGCGGCTGTGCGAGCAGGGTGTGCGGTTGCTTTACGACGCTCCCCGGCGCGGCACGTCGGACTCCCGGATCAACTTCATCCACCCCAAAGACACCGGCGGGGTGCTGATCGAGTTGGTCGAGCCGGCCACGAACGCCGAGGCCACCGGGGCGCACTGACCGCTCACGACCACTTCCGGGTGGGAGCCCGGGTGGCGCGATTCGCCCAGCACGGCGTGTGCCAATGCCGCCGGTCATCACCCTCGCCTTCATGCGGCGGTCCCAGCTTCGCCTCTCCTCCGTCGAACCTCGCTGAACCGCCGGATTCGGCACGCCACACCACCACATGCGCGATACCGGGGCGGATCTCGTGATCGCATCCGGGGCACCGGTAGACCTTCACGGCGCGCGAGCCGGCAATCGCCGCCACGACGTACTCATACCCGTCGGGCCCGGTCTCGACCCGCTGGGTAAGCGGCAACGGGCGTCGCGGCCGATGTGACGGGTTGCGGCGACGAGCCATGCCGGTCAGGCCAGCCCGGCCAGCGCGGCAGCCGCGTCGTAACCGCCGAACCCGTCCAGCTCGTCCCGGCGAAGACGGTTGACCCAGGTCGGGTCGGCCAGCAGTGCGCGCCCGACCGCCACCACATCGAACTCCCCGGCTTCGAACTGCTCGACCAGCCGGTCGACGGGGGCGGGCGCGATCACCTCACCGCGCTTTTCGCTGCGGAACTGTGTTTCCAGCCCGACCGATCCGACCGCGATCACCGGCACCCCGGTGACCTTTTTGGTCCACCCGGCCAGGCTCAGATCCGCGTCGTAGTCGGGGAACGCCGGCACATAGTGCCGGCGTGTCGACGGATGGAGCACGTCGACCCCCGCCTCGACCAACGGGTTCAGCAGTTCCTGCAACTGGGTCGGGTCGTCGGCGATCGAGGCGGTGTAGTCGGTGCCCTTCCACTGCGAAAAGCGGAAGATGACCGGATAGTCCGGCCCCACCGCGGCCCGTACCGCAGCGACCACCTCGGCCGGGAAGCGGGTCCGCGCGGCCAGCGACCCGCCGTAGGCGTCGGTGCGTTGATTCGTTCGCTCCCAGAGGAATTCGTCCAGCAGGTAGCCGTGCGCGCCGTGGATCTCAACCGCGTCGAAGCCGATGTCTCGCGCCGCGGCGGCGCTGTGCGCATACAGTCCCGCGATCCCGTGGAGTTCCTCGGTTCGCAGCGCCCGGCCGCGCGGCTGGCCACGTCCGTCGACTCCGGACGGGCCGACCGGCACCACCCCGTCGGCGTCGTCGCGCTGCACGCCCTGATGCCAGAGCTGGGCGGCGATCGTCGCGCCCTCGGAATGCACCGCATCGACAACCCGGGTCCACCCCGCGAGCACCTCATCGCCCGCGATTGTCGGCACGCTGAACGGGTAACCCGCGGCCGGGTCGGGCAGCCGGATACCTTCGGTGATGATCAGGCCCACACCTCCGGCGGCGCGCCGGCGGTAGTACTCGGCGACATCGCGGCCCGGGATTCCACCGGGCGATGCCTGCCGGGTCATCGGCGCCATCGCGAAGCGATTCGGCATGGTCAGCGAGCGCACCGTCAGGGGCTGAAAGAGCTGCTGTAAGAGATCCTTGTCTGCCATGGAGTGCTCCAACGCCCAGGTGTTACCGACTATTCCGGACGGCAATCAGAACAAGCGGTATTCGTCGCTGTTCATGCCGCGCATCGCATCGTAATCCAATGTCAGACAACGGATGCCGCGATCGGTCGCCAGCGTGCGGGCCTGCGGCTTGATCTGCTGGGCGGCGAACACACCGCTCACCGGCGCGAGCAGAGTGTCGCGGTTGAGCAGTTCCAGGTAGCGGGTGAGCTGCTCGACGCCGTCGATCTCGCCTCGGCGTTTGATCTCCACGGCAACCGAGCGCCCGTGCGCATCACGGCAGAGCAGGTCCACCGGGCCGATCGCGGTCATGTACTCCCGGCGCACCAGGGAGTAGCCCTCGCCGAGCAGTTCGACATGCTCGGCCAGCAGCGCCTGCAGTTGTGCCTCCACCCCGTCTTTCACCAGACCCGGGTCGACGCCGAGTTCGTGGCTGGAGTCGTGTTCGATCTCTTCGAGGGTGATCCGCAACTGGTCACCGGACTTGTTCGCCACCACCCACACCGGGAACTCGCCGCCGGACTCCTCGGTGAGCCGGCACGGCGGGCTCATCCAGTTCAGCGGCTTATAGGCACGGTCGTCGGCGTGCACGCTGACCGATCCGTCGGCTTTGAGCAGCAGCAGCCGGCGGGCCGACGGAAGGTGCGCGGTGAGCCGGCCGACGTAGTCGACGGTGCAACGGGCGATCACGAGTCGCATCCGAACCACCTTAGGGGCAGCGCCGAGCAATTATCCTTACGCCACGATGAAGCCGCCAAAGACGACCGCGCAACGCCTGGGCCGGATCCTGGAGCTGCTGACCCGCCAGAGCGGCCGACTGCCCGAAACGCCCGAATACGGCTCCTGGCTGCTGGGCAGGGTCTCGGAAAGCCAGTACCTGCGCCGGATTCGCATCCAGTTCATCATGACGGTCGTCATGGTGGGGACGAACCTGATCGGTGTCGGCGTCGCCACCGTGCTCGTGACCGTGGCGTTCCCGGTGCCCAGTGTGTTCAGTGACGCCCCGGCGTGGCTGACATACGGAGCGGTGCCCGCATACGTGGCGATCGCACTCGCCGGCGGCTCGTATGGGATCACCCGGCGCACCATCAGGAAGTTGCGCTGGGCGATCACCGAACGCGAGCCGACTCGGGTGGACGAGCGCAACGCCTTCCAAACGCCCTGGCGGGTCGCGCAGGTCGTGCTCGCTCTGTGGGGCGTCGCCACCGTGCTGTTCACAGTGCTCTACGGGTTGGCCGACGTAGTCTTCGTCCCGATCATCGGCTTCACGTTGAGCATCTGCGGCACCCTGGTGGCCACCGCCTGCTACCTGTTCACCGAGTTCGCATTGCGGCCGGTTGCCGCTCAGGCACTGGCCGCGGGCCCACCGCCGCGGCGGTTCCTGTCGGGCATCATGGGCCGCACCATGATGGTGTGGCTGCTCAGCTCGGGCGTTCCGGTGCTGGGCATCGCGCTGACGGCGCTGTTCGCCCTGGTGTTGAAAAACCTGACCATGACGCAGTTCGGTATCGCGGTGCTGATGGTGTCGGTGGCGACGCTGGTCTTCGGCTTCCTGCTGATGTGGATTCTGTCGTGGCTCACCGCAACTCCGGTGCGGGTGGTGCGCGCGGCGCTCAAGCGTGTCGAGCAGGGCAACCTGCAAGGCGACCTGGTGGTGTTCGACGGCACCGAACTCGGCGAGCTGCAGAGCGGTTTCAACGCGATGGTGCACGGGTTGCGGGAGCGCGAACGGGTTCGCGACCTGTTCGGTCGCCACGTCGGGCGCGAGGTCGCGCTCGCCGCCGAACGCGACCGGATCCAACTCGGCGGCGAAGAGCGCCATGTCGCAGTACTTTTCGTCGATATCGTCGGCTCGACGCAGATCGTGACCGCTCAGCCCGCCACCGAAGTTGTCGCCTTGCTCAACCGGTTCTTCGCAGTGGTCGTCGACGAGGTCGATCGTCACCGTGGCCTGATCAACAAATTCGAGGGTGATGCCACACTGGCGATCTTCGGCGCCCCGAACCACCTCGACCAGCCCGAAGACGAAGCGCTGGGCGCCGCTCGCGGGATTCTGTACCGGCTGGCCGAAGAGGTACCGGAGATCCGGGCCGGCATCGGCGTAGCGGCCGGTCAGGTCGTCGCCGGCAATGTCGGCGCCAAGGAACGTTTCGAGTACACCGTGATCGGCGAACCGGTCAACGAGGCGGCCCGGTTGTGCGAGCTGGCCAAAGCCCGCCAGCTGCCGCTGTTGACCACCGCGCAGACGCTGCACGCCGCCAGCGTCAGCGAGCAGGCCCATTGGGTGCTGGGCGAGTCGGTGGTGCTGCGCGGCTACGACCAGCCCACCGTGCTGGCCGGCCCGCTGTAGCGGCGTTACCCAGCCTGCTTCTCCAGCGCGGCGAGGGCGGCCTCAACCGTGTCGAACACCAGCGCGTCGTAGGCCGCCGGGTCGGGCGTCACCGCGCCGCCGGGATCGACGAGCAGCCCCTGCTTGCCTCGGCTTTGCAGATCGTCGGCCAGTCCGGCGAGCAGGGCGCGCGCCGGATCGCTGATCGCGTGCAGCCGCGACACATCCAGGATCGCGATGTCGAAATCACCGCACTCGCGGGTGGCCGTGCGGGCCACCTGTTCGGCGCCGGCGAAGAGCAGATCGCCGTGGACCTCGTAGACCCGAACACCGGGGCGCGGGGTGTACGCCCCGCGAATGGCCGCGTGGGCTTCGCTGCTCACGGTCAGGAAGTGCAGGCCGAGCTGTTGGGAAAGGCTGCGGCACACCAGGACCCCGCGCACGCTGTTGCCCTTGGCGTCGATCCGCGGCGAATAGACGCCGATGCCGAGCTGACCGGGCAGCACCGCCACGATGCCTCCGGCGACACCGCTTTTGGCCGGCATGCCGATCGCACTGACCCACTCACCGGCGGCGTCGTACATACCGCAGGTGACCATGACCGACAGCGTGCGCCGCACCACCGCCGCGTCGGTCACCTGCCGGCCGGTCAGCGGGTTGTATCCGCCGCGCGCAAGTGTGGCGGCCATCCGGGCCAGGTCGGTGCTGGTGACTTTCAGCGAGCATGAGCGGATGTAGACGTCGAGGGCGTCGTCGGGATCAGCACCGAGGGCGCCGAAACTCTCGAGCAGATAGGCGATTCCGCGGTTGCGGCTCCCGCTGGCCTTCTCGGATCGGTAGACGTCCTCGTCGAAGTCCAGGCCGCGGCCGGCGCAGGCGCTGTAGAACTCGCGGATGAGGCCGAATCGGTCGTCGGCCGTTTTACCCGGGATCAAGGAGCACGCCACGATCGCACCGGCGTTGATCATCGGATTCTTCGGGACGTTGGTGAGCTGATCGACGCTGATCTTGTTGAACCCCTCACCGGAGGGCTCCACACCGATCCGCGCGTCGACGTCTGCATGGCCCAGCTGATCGAGCGCCAGGGCGTAGGTGAACGGTTTGGAGATCGACTGCATCGTGAATTCCACACCGGCATCGCCGGATTCGTAGACATGACCATCTGAGGAGGACAGCGAGAGGCCAAAGCCGGTCGGATCGACCCGGGACAGCTCCGGAATGTAGCTCGCCAGTGCGCCGACGCTCACGTCGGCGTGCTCGGCGAGGATCCCGTCCAGGTACCGCTGCACCAGTGCTGTCACGCCCAGATGGTAGCCCCGCCACCCGTACCGCTCCGGCACTATCGTGTCGCATTTCCGCTAGTGTCATCGGCCGGCGCGTGCCATGGTTAGAACGTGCACGACGACTTCGACCGCTGCTATCGTGCCGTGCAGTCCAGCGACGCCCGCTTCGACGGCTGGTTTTTCACGGCCGTACTGAGCACCCGGATCTATTGCCGGCCCAGTTGCCCGGCGCGCCCGCCCCTGGCGCGCAACGTGCGGTTCTACCCCAGCGCTGCCGCCGCGCAGCGGGCCGGCTTCCGGGCCTGCAAACGTTGCCGACCGGACGCCGCACCGGGCTCTCCGGAATGGAACATCCGCGGCGACGTGGTGGGCCGGGCGATGCGCTTGATCGCCGACGGCACCGTCGACCGGGAGGGCGTGACCGGGCTTGCCGGCCACCTCGGCTACTCCGCCCGCCAGTTGCAGCGCCTGCTACAGGACGAGGTCGGTGCCGGCCCGCTGGCGCTGGCCCGCGCCCAGCGAGCGCAGACGGCCAGGATCTTGATCGAGACCACCGATCTGCCGTTGGGCGACGTCGCGTTCGCGGCCGGGTTCGCCAGCATCCGGCAGTTCAACGACACGATCCGTGCCGTGTGCGCCACCACCCCGACGGCGTTGCGGCAGCAGGCGCTCACCCGGTCGACGATCCAGTCCGACCGGAATGCTCCGGGCCCGGGTGCGCTGTCGCTGCGCCTGCCGGTGCGCACTCCGTTCGCGTTCGAGGGTGTCTTCGGACATCTGGCGGCGTGCGCGGTTCCCGGTTGCGAGGAGGTACGCGAGGGCGCCTACCGCCGCACCCTGCGCCTGCCGCACGGCAACGGCATAGTCGGCTTGTCTCCGGCCGCCGATCACGTCCGATGCAAGCTGGTGCTCGAGGACTTCCGAGACCTCACGGCCGCCATCACCCGCTGCCGGCGGTTGCTGGACCTCGACGCCGATCCCGAAGCGGTCGTCGAAACCCTCACCGCGGACCCGGAATTGGCGCCGGTCGTGGCCAAGGCGCCGGGCCAGCGAATTCCGCGGACGGTCGATGAAGCCGAACTGGCGGTGCGGGTGGTGCTCAGTCAGCAGGTGTCGGTCAAGGCGGCCCGCACCCATGCGCGCCGACTGCTGCTTGCCCACGGTAAGCAGATCGCCGATCCTGCCGGCGGGCTGACCCACGCGTTTCCCTCGGTGCAGCGCCTCGCCGGCATCGATCCCGATCAGCTCGCCCTGCCGCGGGCACGTCGGCGCACCTTGCTCGCCCTGGTCGCGGAGCTGGCCGAGGGCACCGTGGTACTGGGCGCGGGCTGCGATTGGGACCGGGCCCGGCACGCGCTGCTGCAGATCCCCGGCGTCGGTGCTTGGACGGCGGAGGTGATCGCGATGCGCGGCCTGGGCGACCCCGATGCCTTCCCGGTAACCGATCTGGGGGTGCAGGTGGCCGCCCGGCAGTTGGGCCTGCCGGAGCAGCCGCGGGCGCTGAACCAACGCGCTGCCCGCTGGCGCCCCTGGCGGTCCTACGCCACCCAGCACCTGTGGACCGCACTCGACCACGCCGTCAACGACTGGCCCCCGACTTCCCAGGAGATCGCATGACCTGCCAACGCACCATCGACAGCCCGATCGGCCCGCTCACCCTGGCCGGCGAGGACGGCAAGCTCAGCCATCTGCTGATGCTCGACCATTCCCACGCCCCCGACCGCACCGGTTGGCGACACGACGAGGCCGCATTCCCCGAGGTGGTTGAGCAACTCGCGGCGTATTTCGCCGGCGATCTCACCGAATTCGACCTGGCCTACCAGATGGCCGGTACGGAGTTTCAGCGTCGGGTGTGGACCGCGTTGCTGACGATCCCGTACGGCCAGACCCGCTCGTATGGCCAGTTGGCCATGCAGATCGGGGCGCCGACGGCATCTCGCGCCGTCGGGTTGGCCAACGGGCGCAACCCGATCTCGATCATCGTTCCGTGCCACCGGGTCATCGGCAGCAACGGCAGTCTGACCGGCTATGGCGGCGGAGTCGACCGGAAGCGGGCGCTGCTGGATCTGGAGCGCCAGCACAGCCACGCCACGCTGTTCGACTGAGCCCTCCTGCTGAATTGGCCATCGCCGCCGATGCCGATGACCTTCCGTGGTGACCACACCGGGGCTTCGGGTTGTGCCGGAGGGGTTGCGCACGCTGGCACAGCGCTGTGATGCCCTCGCTGGTCAGGTCAGGGCGTCGTTGGCGACGATGACCGCACCCGCCTGGCAGTCCAGCGGGGCGGCGGCGACGGCGGTCAGTGCGGGTGCGAACCGGGTCGGCGCGGTCCTCGCCAGCCGGATGCAGGCGTCAGCGACCAAGCTCACCGAGGCGGCCCGCGACTACGTGGCGATGGACGACGGTGGCGCAGCGGCATTGGCTGCAGTGGACTCGGGTGCCCCAGGCGGCTACCCGCGCGGGGACGGCGGCGCTGTCGCTGTCCGAAGTGAGAGCGGCGGGCTGGGAGTACCTCAAGATCTCCGGCGAGGACTGGTCCCGGCTTGCTGACACGTGGGAGAGCGCCTTCGCCGAGGTCCGCAACGCGTCGGTGCGCCCCGGCGGGACGGTGTGGGAGGGCAGCGCTGCCCATGGCATGCAGGAGCGAACTGCTGCCGATGCCGTCAAGGTGCGGGCGCCGGCTGATCAGCTCCGAGTCGCTGCCGAGATCGCCCGACGATGCTGCGGCCAGCAGGAGACGAACAAGCAGTCGATGCTCAATGCGGTAAATGCCGCTGTCCGTGGCGGTTTCAACGTCGATGACGACTACACCCTCATTGACACGCTGCCCTACTACGGTTCCACCGCGGAACGCGGTGCGCGAGAGCAGGCCGCCGACGGCCATGCCAGCGCGATCCGCACCCGCCTCAACAACCTGGTCGATTCCGAGGCCGACATCGCCCGCGATCTGGCCACCGCCACCGCCGGGCTGGATCACCTCAGCTTCCCCGGAGAAGGCGCTGACGGCGGTGCGGGTGCAGCAGGCGTGCACCACACGACGCTGCCGAATGCCCATCAAGAGCCTGCATCAGGCCCGGAGTCGCAAAGTAGCGTTGCGGACGATACGCCCGGGTTCGTTCCGCCACTGAGAGATGTGCTGATCGCGGGTGAGGGCGCGATCGCCGGCGGCACTGCCGACGGTGTGCGGCAAACAGTGCTCGACGTGGTCGCAAAGGGACCCATCACCGGCCCAGATGCGCCTGACCCCGGCTTGTTGAAATGGTTTGAAGACCCGAAGGTCGGCGGCGTCGAGCTAAAGGGTTTCTCCCGAGTTGCTCGGGTGACTGGAGCCGCGAGCGCGGTTCCCGCGGTGATGTCGGACATTCATGACGGAAACTCGGTTGCCGAAGCCGTTACACGTGAAGGTGTGGGAGTCGCAGCGGGCCTCTGGGCGGGTGCTGCAACCGGTGCGGGAATCGGTTCGGTATTTCCCGGTGCCGGAACCGCTGGGGGTGTGGTGGTCGGCGCCGGCGTAGGCGCGCTGGCCGCTATGGGGGCATCGAAGTCCGTCGAAGCGATGTGGCATCCGGTCACTGATGCGGTGGGCAGCGCCGCACACAATGTCAAGTCGCTCTTCGGTTTCGGATAGGGCCTGACTAGTGCGATTCGAGGAGTTCGTTGCGCGGAACGGCATTGCGGTGGCCCCGGTCGACCGGTTCGACGGTTTTTCCGTGGATGTGGGCATCCCACCGGACTGGGAACCCTTCGATTCCGCCGTCGGCATCGGCGTATGGGTCGGTCACAGCGATCCGCGCCTCGACCGGTTCTGCGCCAACGCAGTTTTGACGCTGCATCATGTCGAGGCATCGCTCGACGTCGGTGAGGTATTCGCCATGTTGTCCGAGCAGCAGCTGCAGTCGGCACCCGGGGCTCACGAACTGCGCCGGGAACTCGTAGCCGCCGCCGAGGGCCCAGGGTTCGCGGGGGAACTCGCAATGCGAATCGCCCACGAGCTCGGCACCCTCGACAGTATGTCCCGTTCCCGGATCATCGCGACCGAGCAGGAGACGCTGATTGCGCAACTGACGGTGACCGCGCTAACGGACTCGCCAGCGACAGTGGCGAACATCTGGTTGTCCGTCCGACTGGGGCCGACGGTAAGTCACTTAACCACCGGCGATTCCGGCTGCAGGCCGGTGAGCAGAATACGAGATACCTACTGATGGCAGGTAGCGGGACGAAAAATCGCTGGGGGCCGGCGCTGCGGTACGCGTTCGCCGCAGCGCTGTGCCTGTTGTTGCCGGTGGGCGCGTGGGCTGGCCTGCAGTGGTATTGGTCAGTCGTCAACCTCTGTACGGCGCTAATTGTCATCCTTGGGCAGCGCCGGATCTTCCGGCCGGGCGTCGCCCGCACAGCTGATGCGATTATCTGCCGCTACACCCCCTGGTTCGAGGGAAACGCCTACATGGTCATCATCGTGATCCCGCTTACGGGAGTAGCCGGCACTGCGGCTGGGCGCGAACCAAGCAATCCGGCGTGGCTTCAGTTCATCGGCATACTCCTGATGGGTATCATGCCGTTGGCATTGTTCAGTGTCCTACGCATGTGGCGCCGATGCCCGCTCTGCATCTCCCCCACTGCATTGACGCTGCGAGCAGCCACGCCGGGCTCTAAGTTGACGAAAATCCCTCGCGAGCAGGTCGAGTCGATCACCCCCAAGATGGTCCGGAACCCGGTCAATGGCCAGTCGCTGCAAACCGAGATCGCCTACCACCCAGCAGATTCCCGCAGCACTGACATCGACACGGTTCTGCTCGGCTTGCACCTGACCGTCCAGCCGATCAACCTCGCCAACGCACTCGTCGCCTGGAAGGACGCGACCGACGAAGACCCGAGCGAGTTGCTGGATCGGATCGAAGGAATTCTCCGGGGAATGCCCGCTTAGCCCAGCAGGTCTATCGGGTCAGGCATGTCGTACGGGGTGGTATCGGTGAACGCCGTCAAAAAATTGAACAGACCCGTCATCGCTTCCTCGAGCGACGGATGCGGCGAGTCGAGGTAGCCGGCGAGGTATCCCTCGTTGACGATCCCGGCCAGCGACGGGTGCTCCTGCAACGAGTAAATCGTGTAGGTGTCGGGGTCGAACAAGCTCGCGATCGAGTTGTTAACCCCGTCGACGACGCCCTTGCCCAACGCGGTGAGTAGCTCACCGAAATCGATGTCGGTCGGGAATAGCCCGGATCCCGCCGCCACATCGACGTCTCCCGGCGGCCAACCATGATCGATGCTGCCGTAGCCAAGATTCACCAGGATCCGGGTGACGGGCTCCAGAAGCTCATAAAGCGGCATTCCGAAAATCGGGACCAACTGCAGCGGCGCCAATAGCGGCAAGATCTCGGAGGGCAGCATGTGGAAGGTGGTCAGCGCGTCGGGATCCGAGGTCGGCAGCTCGATCGCGTTCGCGATCTGCTCGGCCGTCGCACTCAGGTACACCGAGTGTCCATAGATGAAGCCCAGCGCGGAGTTGAGGTCCGCCAGTGGGTTGAAGTAGGTCGGCTTGAACGCGACCGGGTCGTACTCGTAGTTGTAGACGTCGGTGTGATACAGGTCAGTGGGGATGGAGCTGGTGGCCGGGGAGCCGATCATCACGAACCGGACGAGGTCATTCGACACGTCACGCTCGTCAAGCCATTCCATCAGCCCCACGGATATCGAGGCGCTCTGCGAGTAGCCAAACACCACGATCGGGTGCTCAGCGTCCACATCTCCACTGTTCAGGCGCTCAGCCACCGCATTCTCGAGCAGCTGCAGCCCAACGGCACGCGAGGTGTCGCTGACGTTCTCCGGCGTGAACAGAGATACCAGCTCGCCACCGAATCCGTGCGGGCTCAAGAACAGATCATTGACGGCATCGAGGTAAGTCTGGGGCGGCTGCGGGATCCCGGTTCCGCCCATCAGGAACGCGACCCCGTCCCCCAGCGCCGTGCCGTTGCCCGTGAGCGCGAACGCCGGAGCCTGCGCCCTGGCCACCGGCGATGCCACCGGTACTCCGGCGATCAGGCTGGCGGTCGCGATGCCGGCGACGATGGGTAAGCAGTGGTAGGCGCGCACCCGATAACCTCCTATTAACCCCCTTAAGTGAGGCTTAACGGTATAGCGCCGCGACGGGTGGGGCAACCGGAATGAGCTATCTGGCCGCATTCTCGGCAAACCTGCCAGCCGCCACCCGACCAGGAATGCGAGCCGGGCTTGGCGCAGAGGGGACACGAGAAATACGGTGGGGAATTGGAAACGCCCCCCGATTTCTCGGGGGGCGTTTCGCTATGTTGTGTTCGGCGGTGTCCTACTTTTCCACCC
>NZ_LZIN01000006.1 GCF_001667375.1 Mycolicibacter sinensis
GCCGGGTGGTCCCGGGTGGAGGCTGCGGCCTCGGCGCGCCGGTTGGCGGCGATCGGTGAGCTGGTGGCGCGTCGCACCCGCGGGCGCGACGCGGTGAACCGGTCGCGCTGGTCCTGCGATTACTGGGATGCCGCCGCCTGCGAGGTCGGCGCTGCCGAGCAGATCAGCCACGGTATGGCGTCATCGCAGATGTATCTGGCCTCTGCTTTGCGGGAGCGGCTGCCCAAGGTTGCCGCGCTGTTTCTCGACGGGGCGATCACCACCCGGCTGGTCGCCACGATCGCCTGGCGCACCACCTTGATCACCAACCCCTACCTGTTGAACGCGGTCGACACCGAACTCGCCGAGATCGCCACCGCCCTGGGGCCGCTCTCGGCGGCCAAGACCGCTGCGGCCATCGACGCCCTGATCGAGCGGCACGACCCCGACGCCATCCGGCGCCAGGAGCGCGACGCCCGCGGCCGCGAAGTCGTCGTCGACACCCGCCACAGCGACAACGGCACCACCGGCCTGTGGGGCCGGCTGTTTGCCACCGACGCCACCGCCCTCGACCGGCGCCTGACCCAGTTGGCCCACACCGTCTGCGACGACGATCCCCGCACCCTGGCCCAGCGCCGCGCCGATGCCCTCGGCGCCCTGGCCGCCGGAGCCGACACCCTGGCCTGCGCCTGCGGCACCACCGACTGCCCAGCCCGCGGCGGCACCGACGCCCGCGCGGCCAACGTCACCGTCCACGTCCTGGCCGAGCCGGCCGCCCTGGACACCGCGGCCGACCCACGCTTTGGCACCGGCGACCAATCGCCCACCGCCCCGGCCCCCACACCCCACGCCCCTCCCGCACGCGGCGGGCACATCATCGGCGGCGGCACCGTACCCGCACCGCTGCTGGCCCAACTGGTCAACAACGGCGCCACCGTCACACCACTGCGCCACCCGACCGATCTGCCGACCGAACCGCACTACCGGCCCTCGACAGCGTTGGCCGCTTTCATCCGTGCCCGCGACCTGACCTGCCGATTCCCCGGCTGCGACCAGCCCGCCACCGTCTGCGACATCGACCACGCCATCGCTTACCCACTCGGGCCCACCCACCCGGCCAACCTGCGCTGCCTCTGCCGAAAACACCACCTACTCAAGACCTTTTGGACCGGCCCAGGTGGCTGGCACGATACCCAGCACCCCGACGGCACCGTGGAGTGGACCAGCCCCACCGGCCATACCTACACCACCCGACCAAGCAGCACCCTGCGCTTCCCCACCCTGTGCCTACCTACCGGCACACCACCCCCGCCGACAACCCCACCAACCCCACCAAACCCGGGCCGAGACCTCATGATGCCCACCCGCAAACGCACCCGCACCCAAGACCGCACCCACCGCATCAACACCGAACGCGCCCTCAACAAAGCCCCACCATGCCGTTTTC
>NZ_LZIN01000007.1 GCF_001667375.1 Mycolicibacter sinensis
AGTCGAGCGTGTCTTCCACCCCGCCCCAGTCGATGCCCATCCATTCGGTGAAGAAGCCCTCGATGTTGCCGAAGGCGCTGTAGAAGAACGCCACAACTGAGTAGAACAAGCCTTCCCACCAACCGCTGTCGACCAGCCCGTGGCTCCACGCATTGATCCAGGCGCCGAACTGGTCGAAGTCACCGGAGATGTCGATGTCGGTGATCGCGCCGTCGGTGGTGGCCAGGTGGTTGGCCACCTGATCGGGCGTGAGCCCCAGATACATCATGTGCTCGTAGAACAAACCGAGCTCAGAGGTGGACGTGGGGTCGGTGACCGGATCTCCGGGGATCGTGTAATCGGTTACCGCGAACCAGTTGTTCGGGGTCTGGACACCCGACAGCAGAGCAGTGTCGAAGAAGTCGGAGGAGGAAACCCCGCCCATACCCTCCGACGCGGTGTCGGCACCGACCGGATTGCCGATGAACACGAAATGCAGCAACTGCGGGTCGACGCCGTCGTGGGCCAGTTGGGCCATCGCGATCGAACCGGCCGTGGCGCCCTGCGAGTAGCCGAATATCCACAGCGGGTTGTCGGCATCGTAGGCGCCCGGGTTGGCGTCGAGCTGGGCGTGCACCGCCCGCACGATCTCGGCCGCGCCGACGAAACTGCTGTGCCCCTGCAGGATCAGCTGCGGGGTGGTCAGCACCTGCAGCGGGGAATCGCAGATGCCGGCACCGATCACGCAGACCGTCGGATCGTCGCCGGCGTCGAAGCCTAGCGGGTTGAGGAACAGGTCGGCCGCGGTTTGGGCGAACGCCGCCGAGGGCGTCGGCAACATCGTCCCGCCGACGAAGATCGCGGT
>NZ_LZIN01000008.1 GCF_001667375.1 Mycolicibacter sinensis
CGCTGTCGACCAGCCCGTGGCTCCACGCATTGATCCAGGCGCTGAACTGGTCGAAGTCACCGGAGATGTCGATGTCGGTGATCGCGCCGTCGGTGGTGGCCAGGTGGTTGGCCACCTGATCGGGCGTGAGCCCCAGATACATCATGTGCTCGTAGAACAAACCGAGCTCAGAGGTGGACGTGGGGTCGGTGACCGGATCTCCGGGGATCGTGTAATCGGTTACCGCGAACCAGTTGTTCGGGGTCTGGACACCCGACAGCAGAGCAGTGTCGAAGAAGTCGGAGGAGGAAACCCCGCCCATACCCTCCGACGCGGTGTCGGCACCGACCGGATTGCCGATGAACACGAAATGCAGCAACTGCGGGTCGACGCCGTCGTGTTCCAGCTGGGCCATGGCGATCGAACCGGCCGTGGCGCCCTGCGACCAGCCGAACACCCACAGCGGGTTGTCGGCATCGTAGGCGTCGGGGTTGGCGTTGAGTTCGGCGTGCACCGCCCGCACGATCTCGGCCGCGCCGACGAAACTGCTGTGCCCCTGCAGGATCAGCTGCGGGGTGGTCAGCACCTGCAGCGGGGAATCGCAGATGCCGGCACCGATCACGCAGACCGTCGGATCGTCGCCGGCGTCGAAGCCTAGCGGGTTGAGGAACAGGTCGGCCGCGGTTTGGGCGAACGCCGCCGAGGGCGTCGGCAACATCGTCCCGCCGACGAAGATCGCGGT
>NZ_LZIN01000009.1 GCF_001667375.1 Mycolicibacter sinensis
CATCGATGACGACATCGGTGACCGAAGCCCCGGGAATCTGCAATAGGCGGTTAAATGCAGTACTGACGCGCACGCGGATCGTTCCTTGCGGTTGAGGTTGGTGTGGTAACCCCGAAACCTAGAGGCACACCGCGTGCGCGTCCCTCATTTCACCCAAGAAACGCCGAACCCGCTCCCCGCAACAGGAAACCGCCCTGAACAGCCGAAAGGCGCCCACGAAAACCCGTGGAGCGCCACACACGTTCGTACCAATACGGCGATGGTATCCAGCGACCTCTCGAATTGTCAGAGTGCGGCTTTAAACTACGGGCCTGTTTCGAGGTCGGGTTTCAGCGGAGATCCGGGGAGGGATAGTGATGGCAGCCCATGAGTTCCGGGATGACGACGAAAGCTATCTGAACTGGCTTGACGGCCATCCCGATGGCTACGTAATCAACACCCTGCGTAGTCACAACCCGACCACTGCGAAGGTGCATCGTGCCAGTTGCTGGACGATCAATGGCGTCCCAGCGCACGGTGGTACATGGACGAGCGGCGACTACGTGAAGGTGTGCGCCGATCAATTGGCCGACCTCGACCAATGGGCGCGCGACCGTGTCGGGGAGTCCATCCAACGTTGCGGGACCTGCCATCCGGCAGGTGCCGCTGCCCGGCCTGCTTAAGCGAAACGGACGCAGAGGGCGATGCCTGCCGCGATGCCCGAGGGGCGTTTCGTGATTGACGGGCCGAATCCGGATAACGCCGCAATCCGGGTCTGGACCGATGACTACATCCGCTTTGAGCGCCTGCCAGCCTGGCAAAAGCATGTCCGTGATCAGATCCGCAGTCGAAGCCGACAACTCGAACCCGAGGCAGGGCAGGTATTGCACGCGACGTTCTGCGGTGCGAAGCTCCCGAACGCCGATGTCGAAAACCTTGTGATCTACAACATTGACACGTTTCGCGTCGCTAGTAGCAACGGGATCCGCTTTGAATACGGCGACCTGGTGCCGCCGACTGATCAAGGCGACGAGCATCGGTTCTACTACCGATACGCGCTCGCGTCACGGGCGGACGCCCTCACACATTGGCAAAAGGGGCGAGCACTGGCCGCATTTGGCTGGACCGACCTGGGTGCGTTCAAGGCCGAGAAGCAGTTGGCTCAGGTGTGGTTGGCGCTGTGGCGCGGAGAGGCCCAGGCCTTCTTTCCGGTGATTGCGCCGAACAGTCCCTTCGGTGTCCGCATCGAAGTTCGGGTACCCCGTCATCGCCGGCCCCAGCCGGTGTGGGGCAGTTGGGTGAAAGGGATCGTCGACGGTGTGATCTGCGCCTTTGAGACCCACACCGACACGGCAGTCCTGCCTGAGGTCGCGGCACGACTCACGAAAATCCTTCCAGCACAACCTGAAGAGATCGAGGGGTATCTTCGCGACGACCACCGGGCAGTGCTCGGCGCAAGGCCGCGGCTCGTATCACCCTATCGGGCAGGGGTGAAGTGGGATCCCGACGACCACCTCTGTGTGGCTGGAGAGTTGTTGGCCGCTACGCCCGAATCAGCCGAAGAGGGGTGGGCGATCAAGGGCGAAATATTCGAACTCTCCCGATAGCGCAACACTTGTGAACGAATGTTCAGACAACGTCGACAGCCGCTGTCCCTAAGGTGTTTTCGCCCGTGATAGACGAAAGTCGAGGGACAACTCGATGAACCGACTACCCGCAGTTGTCAATGGCCAAGTTGAAGTCCCCGCTGGTGGCCAGGAAAAGTCCCCACCCCTTGCGGGCTAGTTCAGCGGCCACCTCCTTGTTTGTGGTGGGCGTGGCGCATGCGGTAGGACTCGCCGTCGGTGACGACGACGGTCGCGTGGTGCAGTAGCCGGTCGAGGATGCTGGCCGCGGTGGTGTGCTCAGGCAGGAAGCGTCCCCATTGCTCGAACGGCCAGTGGGAGGCCACCGCCAATGACCGGCGTTCGTAGCCGGCGGCCACGAGCCGGAACAGCAGCTGGGTGCCGGTGTCATCGAGCGGGGCGAAGCCGATCTCGTCCAAGATTACGAGGTCGGCGCGTAGCAGGGTGTCGATGATCTTGCCGACGGTGTTGTCAGCCAGGCCGCGGTAGAGCGTGTCGATCAGGTCGGCTGCGGTGAAGTAGCGGACCTTGTGGCCGGCGTCGATAGCAGCGTGACCGAGCCCGATCAGGACGTGGCTCTTGCCGGTGCCCGGCGGGCCGATAATCGCCAGATTGTGTTGGGCGCGTATCCATTCCAGGCTGGAGAGGTAATCCACGGTGGCCTGCGGAATGGAGGAGGAGGTCACTTCGAAGCCCTCGATAGTCTTGATGACCGGGAAGGCGGCGGCCTTGAGCCGGTTGGCGGCGTTGGAGGCGTCGCGGGCTGCGATCTCGGCCTCGACCAGGGTGCGCAGCACCTCCTCGGGAGTCCAGCGCTGGGTCTTGGCTGTCAGCAAGACCTCGGGGGCACTGCGTCGTACGGTGGCCAGTTTGAGCCGACGTAAGCCGGCATCGAGGTCGGCGGCCAGCGGTGGAGCTGCCTTGGGGGTAACGGTTTTAGCGCCGGTTGTGCTCATGGGCGGCTCCCGTCACGAGTGCCGCTGACCTTGTAGGCGTCTAGGGATCGGGTCGAGGAGACCGGCAGGTCAAGCACCAGGGCCTCCCCGGCGGGGCGGGGTTGGGGGGTGCCAGTGCCCGCGGCCAGGATGGAACGCACGTCGGCAGCCCGGAACCGTTTGAATGCCACCGCACGGCGCAGCGCCGCTACCAGCGCATGCTCGCCGTGGGCGGCGCCCAGGCCCAGCAGGATGTCCAACTCCGAGCCCAGCCGGGTGTAGCCGATCGCGGCAGCACCGACCAAGAATGCTTCAGCTTCCTCACCGAGAGCGCAGAACTGTTTCTCCGCAGTGGTTTTCGGGCGTGGCCCACGACTGGGTGCCGGACGTGGCCCGTCGTAGTGTTCATCAAGGATCGACGTTTCACCGGGTGCGAGCAGCTCATGCTCGGCCACGATCGCGCCCGTGGCCGATTCCACCACGATCAGGGCACCGTGGTCGATGACGATCCTGACGGCCGTCCCGATCAGCCGGGTGGGTACCGAGTAACGCGCCGAGCCGTAGCGGATGCAGGCCAACCGGTCGACCTTGCGGGTCACCGACGCGGCGCCGATCTCGGGTCGCAGGGAGGGCAACGGTGCCAGCACCTGCTGCTCGGTAGCCAGCCGCTCATCGGGCACGGCGGCGATCTCTGAGTGCACCGCGGCGTTGACTTCGGCGCACCACGCGACCGCGGCCGTATTGGCGGTCGCCAGGCTCACCGGCACCCCTGCGATCTGCGCCTCGGTGAGCAGTGGCACCACCAGGTCGCGCTGGGAATAGCCGCACAGATGCTCCACGATGCCCTTGGAGGCCGGATCGTTGCCGTGACACCAATCCGGGCGGAAACCGTAGTGGGTGGCGAACCGGACATAGTCCGCGGTCGGCACCACAACATTGGCGACCACCCCGCCTTTGAGGCAACCCATCCGGTCGGCAAGCACCTTGGCCGGCACCCCGCCGATCACGGCCAGCGCCTCGGCGATCATCGCCATCGTGGTGGCCGCCTTCTGATCGGCGGCGAACCGCACGAACCGCCACCGCGAAAACGCCAGCACCGCGCAGAACGCGAACAACCCCGGAGCGACCTCGGCCCAATCAATGACCAGATACTCACCCGCCGCCCACACCCCAGGACGCCGACCACGATGATGATCCTTGCGCCACAACGCTTTCTGCGCCGCAACCAGACGCCGGAAGTTACGCGCCGAACCCTCGTAACCGTCAGCACGGGCGATCGGCAACAACCGCTTCGCCGAGATCCGGCCCTTCGACTTCTCCACCCGCTGCGCAACCAGGTCGACCACCTGATCGAAATTGCGGGCACGCGGCACCCGCGCCGGCAGCTCGCCGCCGGCCTCGGCCCGCTCGACCACCCGCTTGACCGTCTTATGCGTCGTGCCACACAAATCGGCGGCACCCCGATACGTTCCGACTTCCCGATACGTCGAGACGATGTTCATATTCTCCCTCGCAGACTTCAATGGAACTCCCTGGGCGGTGAAGTGACAGTTGGCGCTATCACCGTCACCGCCCAGGCCACGAGCTCCCCGGATCAACACGACAAGCAAGGGAGTGGGGACATCTACCTGGCCATCAGCGGGGACCTACACCTGGCCACCACTGGAGACTTTTACATGGCCACGGACACGACATTTGGCGCTTCGTCGAGGTTTTCGCCCACCTGCCACTTGGCCCCGGACGCAGAGCCGGTTTTGCTATTTGTAATACGCGCCCCCGCTGGCCGTTGACAGAACACCGAGGTTCTCTGTTGGGCGGACGTCCTGGCGCAGGAACAGCAGTGGTGGCAGGGCCTGCTGTTCGTTGGGTTCCCGTGCTACGGACGGCGGCCTCACCGCCCGGGGCGGGCAATGAGCGCCGGCGTCATCCCCTTGCCATGTATCTCAACTCGTGTCATGCGAGTGGGGGTATACGGAGTCTTCATCCAGCAGCTCACCCGAGTTCGACGAACCACGCGGGTGGAATATCTTGGCTGAGGACCGTATGCAGTTCGTTGTAGCTGTACCCGAAAGCGGGTGCGAATCGCGTGGCATCCCACTCGTCCATCCACGCCAGGTACTCGCTCTTGGACCCCGCCGCCCGTATATACACCGCACCTGCGCGCGAGTCCTGCTGGTATCGAACGGATTCGATTCCGCAAGCCGGTTTGTCGCGGTACCAGCTCGTGCCGATGTTCGGTAGACCGCGCAAGGCTCTGGCTTCCTCTGCGATCAGGAACAGCAGGAACTTCTGGGCATCGTCGAGTAGGAGGAAGCCCCAGTTCTGGTGCCAGATATTGCGATCACGTTGCTGTACAACCCATTTGTCGTCGGTGTTGAGAAAAAACCCGAATTCAATACCGCCCAGACTGAAGGTGAGCATGCCATCGGTAACCAACGGCTGCTCCTCACCCCACAGTCTCTCGCTAGCTGTCAACAAAGGCCCAAAGTCCGCAGGCAGCCAAGGAAATCGTTTGGCGTCGAAAAACGGCTGCCTGCCCTCGATCGCGATAATCCGCCATTGAAACCACGCCCGGGCGACAGGGCGGTACGGCTCGGGGTAGGCACGAAGATCGACCATGGGAGCTGCGATGTGGTCCGGCGGTACGGGGAGCGGCGTAATCTCGGCATGTGTCGATCTAGCGAGCCCGGCGTCGATGAGCCGTAACAAGGGGCCGGTGTGGTTGTTCTGATCGAGCAGCCGATACGCAGTACCACCGCCAGGCTGGCCGAACCATGGAGCCACAACGAACGACTCGATCTGCCATCCGCGGGGAAGCCCGCCGCCACTGGCGAGCTCGAACCGAGAAAACTCTCTGATCACTAGATTAGGAGGAAGCGATCGCTGCGCATAGGGGGTGCCGTCGGCATAGAGCCACCCTCCCCGTTGGCTCCCGTTGAGCTCCACAATCACCGGCTCAGGCTAACCAACTTCCCTGCGATGCGCCGCACCAAATGCGCGGCGCGCGGGGCTCGATTATCGGGCGCTGCGAGTTACCTTCGTTCGCCAAGACCGGCCAGCCGGGGCGCCATGAAGTAAGCGCTGGCAGACCCTGCTCGGGCTGGGAATTCATCGCCCCGTGTCCGAGCATCTCGGCTACTGAGCTGCTGGCCACTCACCACTCACGCCCGAAAGATATTGACCGTTTCGGGAAGCCCAAGCACGCGCGGGTCGCGTCGCCCGGTAGCAGCGAGAAGGAATTCATGGGCGTCGATTCCGCTCTCCGTTGCGAATGTCGCCGCCGGTATCGCAAGCAGGCGAGCCAAGCACGAGTCGGCTGCAGCGACCGGGTCCTGGCTTAGGGTATCGACCACGAAATCCAGGCTGTCATAAAGTCCCTCGCCAAAGTCAGATGGCTGATCGATGGCGTCGCGGATGTCGTCGGCGTGCACGTACGCGTCCATCAGCAACGCATGTATCGCCTGGCCGACGGTGAAACGCGGCAAGGGGCTGGGCCGGGCCCAGATGTCGTCGTCGAAGGCGGCCACCAGCCCTGCTGCCGAATCTCCGATCTCGCGCATCTGGGCGGCGAGGTCGCTAGGCGGCTGGCCGCGCAGCGACGCCGCCTGTTCATCGGCGCTTCGCGTACCGCCTGCTCCGGTGACGGTGTCGATGGCCTGACCCACAACGTGGGCGGCGACGTCGCGCACCTGCCAACCGGCGCAGCGGGTGGCCCGGGTCCACATCGACATGTCAAGCGTGGCCAGCAAACCAGCGAAGCTCTGGTACTCGCGGAGCAAGCCGACCGTCGTGCGCTCACGGGTAAGCATGGGACGGCTTCTCCAAGCGTTCCTTCACATCTCGAAGTCGCCTCAGCTGCACCTGGAACGCGTCCTGTGTGAGCACCCCGATACGGCAGACCAAATGGCGCACTCCGGCATCGATGTAGCTCGCCAGCTTGGCCGCAACCGCCTCAGCGGACCCGGCGGCGAAGGCCTGCAGACTCTCGACGACCGCAAGTGGGAATCCATACGTTGCGGTGGTGAAGCGATCGAGTTCGGATCGACCGCCATCGGGCGATTCCGTCACCAGGACCGTCACAAAAAGGGCTGGGGTGACGGCGTTAGTCGGCCGCCCAGCCCGCACGGCCGCGGCGCGAACATCACCGAGACCCGCCGCGAAACCCGACGGCGTCGGTGGGTAGGGCAGCCACCCGTCATAGGCCGACCCCGCCCGAGCACGGGCGCGCGGCGTGTCCCCGGCAAGCCAGACCGGCGGCCCGCCCGGATTGAACGGCGTTATGCCAGAGGGTATGTCAGTCAGGGCAATCGTGTCGCCGTGAAACGAGTTCGGCCCTGCCCCGGCCCAGAGCTGCCGCCAGAGCGCAACAGTCTCATCGAGCCGCCGGGAGCGCCGTCGCCACGACACTTCCGACACCGCGTATTCGGTCTCCGATATCCCCGGAAAGCCGGCGCCGACGGCTACCACGAGTCGACCCTGCGCCAGTCGATCGATGGAAGCAAGCGCTTGCGCGGCTTGCACCGGTCTGCGCAACGCAGGAAGAAGCGCAGCGGTGCCAAGGGTGACCCGCTCAGCGACCGCAGCAGCGGCCGCAAGAAATGTCAGTGCTTCGATGCGTGGGCCGATCAATGAGTCGTTGGCCCAGAGCGAGTCGAAGCCGAGATCTTCGACGGTCCGCACCAGACCGACGACTTGGCCAAGCTCGGTACCCGGCCATTGGTCGGCGGCAAGCAGCGCCACGACCCCGACACGCAATTCACGAGAAGTCATGTTCGGTCACACCACGGTGAGAATGATCTTGCCGCTGGTGCGGCCCTGGCTGCTGATGGCCAGGGCACGCGCCGCGTCGGATAGCGGGAGCTGCTCGGAGATGTGCACCCGTAACTGTCCGCTTTCGACGAGGCGCGCGAGGCCCTGCAGGCCGGCAGCGTCGGGCTCGACCAGGTAGCCGTAGGCGTGAACCCCGAGCTCTTTGGCACGCTCGTAAAGCCCCGGCGTCCAGGCGGCTTGAGCGCTGACCAGGATTCCACCGGGACGAAGACATTCCAATGCCTCGATACCGGCATCGCCACCGAACATCTGGATCACCACGTCCACCTCACGGACCACCTCGTGGACCGGCGTAACGGTGTAATCCACCGCCTGGTCAACACCCAGCTCGCGAAGGAAGCCGTGTTTGGTGGCGCGGGCGGTGCCGATGACGTAGGCGCCGTGCGCTTTGGCGATCTGGACCGCCAAGTGCCCCACGCCCCCCGCGGCGCCGGATATCAGCACGTGCTGGCCGGGCGCCACGTGGGCGACGTCGACAAGCATCTGCCATGCGGTCAGCCCCGCGAGCGGTAGGGCGGCTGCTTCGGTGAAGTCCAACCCGGCGGGCATAGCCGCGAAGTGCCGTGACGGCCCGGTGACGAACTCGGCGTAACCGCCGGCTTGCCGCGGGAACCACGGCATTCCGAAAACCCGATCGCCGACCTGGAACCGGTTGACGCCGTAACCGGTCTCCTCGATGACCCCTGACACGTCCCAACCATGAATGAACGGCAGATTGAGCACTCGGTTGTATGCCCGGCCGTCACTTGTGTAGTGGTCCACCGGGTTAACACCTGCGGCGTGAACCCGGACTTTCACCTCGGTCGGAGCCGGCTGCGGTTCAGGGGCCTCCGCCAACCGTAGGGACGCGGGGCCGCCCCACTCATGTTGGATGATTGCGCGCACGAAAGCTGCCTCCTCAGTTATGGTTTGGCCGCCCGGGCGAGATCAACTTGGCGATGAAGGATCCTGGTGTCAAAGTAACCGCAGTCGCTGGCGAGCTGCCCGTCGCGGAAGGTGCCACGAACGCAACCGGCACATCGATGCGGCTGCCGGGATGAGTAGCCAGGCCAAGGAGATTGGCCCCCACCGTCCCGGTCATGCGCCCCCACACCACGGCCGTGTCGTCGCCGAATGCCGTCCCATCGAAGTGGCCCTGGTAATCGGGCACCGATTCGAAGAAGGCCGCGTAGAACTTGCGCAATTGCGCGCGGCCGGTGACCGGTTGACGAACACCGGAGTCTTGGTAGCTGCCATCGGGTGCGTAGGCGGCCACGATCGCGTCGACGTCGTGTCGGTTCTTCGCCTCGGCGTAGTTGCGCAGTGCGTCGCGCAGCACAGTCTCAGCGGTCATCGAGGTTTGCCTCCGTGACCTCGAAAGCTGCTGCAGCCGTGATCTGTACCGGTATGCCATTGAGGACCGCGGTGCCGGACAGCGGATCGAGTTCTATGCCATCCGCCAAAACGTTGCTGTTGACTCCCGGCTGTCGTGCCGCGATAGCGGCAGCGGTTCCTGGTTCGTCATGTCCCCAACCATGCGGCAGCGAGACCACGCCGGGGCGCACTGCGTCGGTCACCTCCACCGGAGCGTCGATGACGCCGGCGCGCGACGTCACCCGGGCGTGCGTGCCGAGCTGCAGACGTGCGACGTCGGTGGGGTGAATCTGCAACGTGCACCGGTCTGGTCCTTTGGCCAGCGTGGGCAGGTTGTGCATCCAGGAGTTGTTCGACCGCAGGTGACGCCGCCCGACCAACACCATGCTGTGTTTGCGGGGCCGCTGCAAGCTGGTGCGCAGCTGGGCAACATCGTCCACCAGCGGTGGCGGGGCGAGCTCGATCTTCCCCGACGGCGTGGTGAGTATCCCGGGCAGTTGTGGGCTCAGTGGGCCGAAATCCATGCCGTCGGGATATTCGCGCACCCGGGCGAGGGTCAGCGGTTGGCCGCCGTCGCGGTAGGGCCCGGCGCGCAACAGCAAGTCGAGCAGACGTTCGGGACCGCCGGGCTCGACAGTCGAATCGCCGCCTGCCTGCCCGTCGCCGCCCACGGCACGGTTCAGCGATTCGGCGACCATGTCGTCGATGGCATTCAGGTCGGCGGTGGCGCCTTGCCGTGCCAGGATTCCGATCAAGCGCAGCAGGATTTGCCAGTCGGCTAGCTCGCCGGGCTGCGCGGGAAGCACCGGCGCTGAGTAGGTGGCGGTGTTGCGGATCGCGAAGTGGCCGAAGAACAAGTCATAGTGGGGCTTGGTCAGCGGCGAGGGCGCCGGCAACAGTACGTGCGCGTGCTGGGTCGTTTCATTGCGGTACAGGTCCAGGCTGACCATGAGATCGAGCTGCTCGAATGCCGCCGCGAGGCGAGAGCTGTTCGGAGCTGAGCGCGCCGGATTTCCGGCGACGGTGATCAGCGCCTTCACCTGCCCGGTCCCCGGGGTGTCGATCTCCTCGGCGAGGCACGCCAGCGGCAGCTCGCCGAGGGTTTCGGGGGCGCCACGCACGCGGCTGCGCCATCGCCCGATCGCGGTGCCCGTCCGCCCGGCGGTCACCAGTCGCAGATCGGCCGCCGGGCGGGCGAACATGGCGCCGCCGGGCCGATCGAGGTTGCCGGTCAGCACATTGAGGACATCAATCAGCCAGCTCGCCACGGTGCCGAATCGTTGAGTGCAGGTGCCGGTGCGGCCGTAGACGGCAGCGGCCGGCGCGGCGGCGAGATCACGCGCGAGCCGGCGAATTTCCGCGGCCGGGACGTCGCAGCGCGGCGCAACAGTTTCCGGAGAAAACTCGCGCGTGACCTGCTCAACAGTCTCGACGCCGCGAACGTGCGGACCCAGCCGGCCCAGATCGATGCGACCCTCACTGAACAGCACCTGCACCAATGACGCCAGTAGTAGCGCATCGGTGCCCGGCCGGATCGGGTAGTGCTCGTCGGCTCCTTGGGCGGTTCGCGTGCGGTTGGGGTCGACCACGATCAACCGTCCCCCGCGGCGCCGCAGTGCGCCTAGCCGTGCCCGCATACCCGGAGCAGTGAGCAGGCTCCCGTTGGACACCATCGGGTTGGCGCCCAAGATCAACAGATAGGAGCAGCGGTCGATGTCGGGCAGCGGCACGGTGTACATCCCGCCGAACATGAGTTGGCAGGCAACGAATTTCGGCATCGCGTCGACGGTGTTCGCGGTGTATATGTTGCGTGAGCCGAGGGCCCGCATCGCGGCACTGGCGTACAGCGTCGTGGCGAAGTCGTGTGCCACGGGGTTGCCGAGGTACAAGGCCACGGCATCCGCGCCGTGCCGGTCGATGATCGCGGTGAGTCGTTCATCGATGACCGCGAACGCCTCCTCCCAGGACGTGGGCTCGAGCCGCCCGTCGGCGCCGCGGAGATGCGGTGTGCGTACACGGTCGGGATCGACATGAAGTTCCTTGAGCCCGAAGGCTTTCGGGCACACATGTCCGCGACTCAGAACATGGTCGCGATTGCCGCGAATGGAGACGACCTCACCGACATCCACGCTGCTCTCCAAACCGCAACCGGCCTCACAGAGCGAACAGACATGCCGTCGAACTTCCATACCGTCAGTATAAACATACCGTCGGTATGTACCGCAAGTATGTACCGCAAGTACGTTATGCTGACGACCGTGACCGGCCCGCGTACCCAGGCAGAACGCACGCGCGTCACCATCGAGCAGATCGTCTCGGTGGCGCGCCGCGCATTCGCCGACGACGGCTTCGACGCCACCTCCGTCGATGGCATCGTCGAGCGTGCCGGCATGACCAAAGGCGCCCTCTACCACCACTTCGCGGGCAAACGCGCGTTGTTCGCCGCCGTTTATGAAGCCGAGCAGCATGCGATCGGCCAGGCTGTCCTGCGCGCTGCCCGAGGCGGCGACAGCAGCTGGCAGAATTTCCTGGCCGGCTGCCGCGCTTTCTTCGACGCTGTGCTGGATCCGGGCGTGCAGCGCATCACGCTGATCGACGCGCCCGCTGTCCTCGGCTGGGAGATGATGCGCAAGCTCGAGGACGAGCATGTCACGTCGCTGCTGCGGCAGGGTCTTTCTCAAGCGATCGCTGACGGCCACCTCGAACGCCAGCGCGTGGAGCCCCTGGCGCACCTCGTACATGGCGCGATGTGCGAAGCCGCGATGACAGTTGCCCGCTCACCGGACCCCAAACGCGCGAGCAGAGATTCGCTGGCGGCCCTGGAAAGCCTGCTCAACGGTATCGCTGTCCGCCGCAAGCCCTGAGGGCCGTCTGATGGGGCCGACCGCGGGTTTATCCCCCGGGGTTGGGTCGCAGATTCAGTGGCCGCACGCCTGACCGGCTCATCGCCACGGCCCAGGGTCCAGGACCGCGTTTGACGATCTGCCGCTTCAAGCGCTCCTCGTGTTGAAGGAAAATCTCCATCTGTTGCTCTGGACCAAGATCCTGTTTCGCCCCAATCCACACGGAGCGGACACCGTGCTCATGGTAGGCGCGCAGTTCAGCAGGTCGTGACCTAATGCGCCGGTCTCGGCTGAGCGCAATGAGCCCGAGGGCGCCGACGACCGGACGCCAGTCCTGGTCGTCGGTACCGCACGGGACCTCGGGCAGGTCCTCGTGTCCGATAGCGGACATCCTCGCGCCCGGAGCGTCGTAAGAGCTTGCCCAGTCCGAGGGTGTTCTCGTCAGTGAAGTACACCGGCGTAACCCTCTGGGCCATCAGGCAGTGCGCCCGCTACCTGCGATCAGTTCGAAGCGGATGGCCTCATCGACCTGCTGGGGGTCAAGGTCGTAAAGATCCGCGAGGGCCTCGCAACTGGTGCCGGCGCGGTAGTCCTCAGCGAGGGATTCAGTCTTCACGCCGCGGATCGCAGGCTGGCCGAATGCTCTGCGCGGGTCCATCACAACGTCCGGGGTGCGGACATCCGGTTTCATGTGAGCCACCACGTCATCGGCGTATTCGACCGCCGATTGGAATTGCTCGGCGGGGACAGCCAGCACAAGCTGCCCATTGCGAATTACCACAAGCTGGAGCGAGCGCTCAAGGCCGACTCGGTCCTGCACGATCCGGACCAGTTCGCGTCCTTCGACATCGAGAAACGGGCGTGCATGAGCCAGCGGGTAGCGCCCGAATTCACTGCGAAGCGCCACGATGGCCGGACGGAGCCGTTGGACGGGGACGCCTCGGCTGCGATACTCGGCCAGCAGCCGAGACTCAACCATTTCGCCCCAGGTCACGGAATCGGAACCAGTCGGCTCTTCTCGGAGCACGGGGTCGTAGAACTTCGCTCCGCGGGTGTAGCCCTCCAGCCAACGCTTCGCGGTGCCTGCGTGCAGGCCAACAAGGCGGTCCACGTCTGAGTAGGAGTAGATCGCCCGGTCAAGCAATGAGGGGGCCATGCCGTCGATATTGGTACGTGCCCGGCAGCGGAGCTAATCAGTTTGCGCTAGATCCGGTTGCCGGAAACTGGGAGACCGTCAGTTCAGGCGCGGGTGCCGGCGTGAAAGCGAAAAAGCGCGACTGCTTGGAGGGCAAGGCCTAAATGCTGTAGCGCCTCAGCCGCTGCAGCCGCCGCATCCCGGCGGCGGCCACCTTCTCGCCGGCGGGACGCAGAGCCTCCTCGAGCCGTGCCCGAACGTCCTCGGCGTCGAGGTGCGTGCCGATCGCAACGAGGTGGCTGGCCCCCGCGCCCGCAGGGGCGGTCATCACGTGGACAGACGTCCCGACGACGTTAAAGAGGTAGTGGCGCTTGCCGATCGCGACCGTACCCTTCATCCGATAGACGCCCTGCGGCGGCTGCTCGAGCAGGTCGATGAGCGGTCCCGGGTCGACGGCGCCGTCGCCGACGACGGTCACCGATGTCGCGTGCACGTGGTCGTGGTGCTCATCGTGGGCGCCGGGGGCCTCGTCGAGGAGCAGCTCCCGAAACGACATCTGCCCGGACTCACCGCCGTCGTTGACATCGTAGAGCAACCGGGGATCCACCCGTCCCGCCACCGCGCCGACCACGTGCGCGTCGGGATTCAGTTCCCGCACACGGGCTTCGACCCGACGCAGCGTCTCGGCACGGGCGTCCTCAGCGATCCGATCCAACTTGTTGACCACGACCAGGGATGCCACGCCGTAGCGTGGCGGCGGCGCGGTCCCGGTGTCGACGGTGTCGAAGTGCTCGGCTGCGTCGATGACGTCGACGACACCGCCGTGGCGTATCCGCTCCACCCCGCTGAACCGAATGACTCGTGATACCGCCGCCGGCTCAGCAACCCCGCTCGCCTCGATGATGATCGCGTCGAGCGCGAGCTTCGGGTCGACCAGCTTCTCCAGCGCCTGGTCCAGCGCGCCGTCATCGGGCAGATGACAGATGCACCCGCCGGCGATGGACACCGGTTCGTCGATCTGGCCCGTGACCAGGCCGGCGTCGACGTTCAGTTCACCGAAGTCGTTGATAACGACGCCGATTCGCGCTCCCGGCGCGCGGAGCACATGGTTGAGCAGCGTGGTCTTGCCCGCCCCGAGGTAACCCGTGAGGGCGATGACGGGGATAGCGGGCGTGTTGCGATCGGCCACCCGGCCATTATCGGCAGTGCCCACACGGGGTCGGAGCCGGCCCTTCAGTTGCCGTACAGATGCAGCGCCCGGCCGGTCACGGTGGCCACCTCGCCGCTGAGCCCCGCGATGGGCGGACCGCCGCGCTGATGGATCACGTTCGCGAGCACGACCACGTACGTGTCCGACCCCGGGTCGATCCACAGGGTCACTCCGGTGAAACCGGTGTGCCCGAAGCTGCCGATCGGAAAGCTCATGCCGCGCGGCCGGGAGTGGGGCGTATCGATATCCCAGCCGAAACCGCGGAGATCCTGCCCGCTGACCGCCGGATAGTGCGCAGCGAGCAGGGGATCGGCCCTATTGGGTGACGTTGCATTCGCCTGTTGCGCAGCGGCGTTCGCGGCCGCCAGCTGTGCTGCTTCGTGCCCGGGCTGCTGGGGTGTCGTCATCAATTCCAGGGTCGATCGCCGCAGCGGAAACGGACTCGGGCGCCCGGCGAGCCGATCGAGTAGGGCCTGGGCGTACCTGCCGATGTCACCGGCGGTCGAGAACACTCCGGCGCTGCCGGCCACCCCTCCCATGCGGCGGGCCGTCGGGTCATTCACCGTGCCGCGCAGCAGCTGATCGTAGTCGGGGTTGATCCCCGGGGTGTCTTCGTCATGCGCCGTCGGCGCGATGCGGGCCAACAGGTCGGTACTCCAGCCACCTGCCGAGCACTGGCCGTCCTGGGATGCGCTCGCATCGAAAGCGATAGCCGTACCGCGGACCTGGTGCGGGCCACAGACTTTGGCGGCGGGCAAATAGCGGGTCTCGGTCATGCCCAGCGGCGCAAAGACGTTGTCTTGCACGTAAGTGTCCAACGGTTGGCCGGTCATCGTCTCGACCAGTGCGCCCAGGATGATGAAACCGATGTCCGAGTAGTGGAAGATCTCGCCGGGGCCGAACTCCAGCGGCGCGGTCAGTGCCCGATGAACACCACCGGCCTTGTCGGGCTCGGTCAGGCCCCATGGGCCCTGGTGGCTCAAATCGCCGCCGATGCCCGAGGTGTGGGTGAGCAGCATCCGTAACGTCACCTGGGCGCGCCGGGGGTCGTTGCCCTCGTTGAACTCCGGCAGGTAGGTCTGGACGGGATCGTCAATCCGGACCCGGCCCTGTTCATACAGTTGCAGGATCGCGACGGCCGGCGCGAGGCACTTCGTCAACGACGCGATGTCGAAGATCGTGTCCTCGGTCATCGGCTCGGCGGGGGCGGGCGATCCGTCGAGCCCCGGTTCGTCCGCGAGCTTGCGAGCGCCGAATGCCTGGCTGAAGGCGATCGTGCCGGCGTGCCCGATCCGGACCACCGCACCCGGCAGCCGGGGTACCGCAATCGCATCGTTCATCAGCGCAGAGACCGGCGCGACGAGCTCCTTGCGAGGTGCGTAGGGGGCGTCGAAACGAGGTATGGCCGGCACCGTGGTCAACGGAGTGCTGGGGAGCAGCGGATGCTCCGGGTGGCCGCAGGACGGGGCCGCGCCAAGTGCGAGCGCGATGCTTCCCACGGCGCAAGCCCGGGTGATGCGCGATCTCGACACGGTCACCGTATCGACGGTAGTCACGGGGAGCGCGGCCTGGAGGATGGCTCTAAACCGCATCATCTCGCTACCCTCGATATGTGCCGGACGTAACGAACCCGCCGCCCGCTCGACGTCTGCGCCGGGAACCAGAAATGAAACCCAGTGCTTCGGATGGCGCCAGCCCCATCGTTCTCGATGTGGAGGGCTCCGGTGTCCAACCGCCGGTCACTTCTCGGGTGCGTCGGGCGTTCTGGCTACTGGAGCGACTCGCGCCCGCCATCGGGTCGCGGTGGGCGGTCGAACTGTGGTGCACCCCGCCGGTCATGGATTCCAGCCTGCGTATGCCGCCCGGCGTCCCGCCCGGCCAGCCGCTGGAAGCGCACTGGAACGGACACCGGATCGTGGGCGAGTCCTGGGGCGAGGGGCCGCCGGTCTATCTGGTGCACGGCTGGGGCGGGCGTCGCCCACACCTCGGCATGTTCATCAAACCTCTGGTCGAATCCGGGCATCGGGTCATCGCGTTCGACCTGCCCAGCCATAACGAGTCCGAGCGGGGCGTACTCGCACCCGGTCGCACCACCGCCATCGAGTGCGCCGAAGCGGTTGCAGCCATGATCCGCACACACGGGCCGGCCCGCGCGGTTGTCGCCCACTCCCTGGGGGCCAACGCGACCGCGTTCGCGGCGTCGTGGGGCAGCACGGTCGGACGGTTGGTGTTCCTCGCGCCGATGGGCGAGTTCCCGATTTACCTGGACCTGTTCGCCGCGCGCCACAACTTCGGCCGACGGATACGCGCCGGCCTGCAACGACGTCTTGAACGCCGTATCGGAATGACGTTAGAGGACACCAACATGGTCCGGATTGCCGAGCGCACCGACTATCCGCCGCTGCTGCTCATCCACGACCCCGATGACCCCGACACTCCCTATGCGACGAGCGAAAAGGTCGTGGCCTCATGGCCGGGCGCACGCTTGATGACGACGGCAGGACTCGGCCGGCTGGCGCATTTCCGAATCTTGCGGCACCGCCCCGCGATTCGCGCGGGCGTCGAATTCATCGGACCCGCAACGGTTTAAAAACGCCCTACGAGGGAGTGCCCTGCGGGCATCTTCACCGACGGCCGGTCAGCCCCACCGATCGCGCAGCAGCGGCGTCCCGACGGCGATCTCCCCTAGACTCGCGGGCGATCCCAATCCGACCGAAAGAGGTGATATGGCTATGCCAGAAGAACTCGATCGAGGTTCCGCAATCCACCTTGCCGTCACCACGGCGTGGCTGGCGGGCGCGGCAGCCGGCGCCTGGCTGCTGGGTTGGGCGCTGTATTGGCTGCTGCAGCGCGTCAGCCGGCGTAGCGGACTGGTCAACGACTTCGCGGCTTTGACCCGAATGCCGGTTCGGGTGATCCTGATGGTGATTGCCGCGCGCATCGCGGTCAGTGCAACCGTCCCCGCATCGACGCCGGGCCGTGGCGGAGTCGATCAACTGTTCCACATCCTGATGATCGCCGCCGTGACGTGGTTGTTTGCCGCTTTGACGCTGCTGGCAGAGCGACGCGCCATCGCCCGCTTCGCGGGCGGCGAGTTGCAGGTAAGCGATGCTGACCGGTTCCAGCGGCGGGTCAAAACGCAGATCACCACGCTGCGGCGGCTCGCGATCGCCGTCGTCGTCGTCCTCGGCGCGGCGGCGGCGCTGATGACCTTTCCGTCCTTCACCCAGATCGGCACGACGATGTTCGCGTCGGCCGGGATTCTCTCGGTGGTCGCGGGCCTGGCAGCACAAACCTCGCTGGGCTCGGTCTTCGCCGGCATGCAGATCTCGTTTTCCGACGCCGTCCGGGTCGGCGACGTCGTCGTGCTCGAAGGCGAGTGGGGACGCATCGAAGAGATCACCCTGACGTATGTCGTGGTCCAAATCTGGGATCAGCGACGACTGATCCTTCCGACCACCTACTTCACCAAGACTCCGTTCGAGAACTGGACCCGCCGAGCGACCGAGTTGCTCGGCACCGTGCAACTCGACGTGGACTTCGCTGCACCGGTTGATGCGATGCGCGTCGAGCTGGACCGCCTGCTCTCAGCGAGCGACCTGTGGGACGGTCGATCCAGCGGGCTGGTGGTCACCGACGCCGTCGACGGCTACCTTCGGGTGCGGATCACGGTGAGCGCGGCCGATTCCGGTGCGCTGTTCGACCTCAGATGCATTGTTCGTGAGGGCATGGTCGACTGGCTGCAGCGCGCGCACCCCGCGGCTTTGCCGCGCTGGCGCGTCGAGCAACCATCCGCAAGCGTTTTCGCCGGCGATCCCGATCGGGTCAGCGACACGAAAACCCCCGCCTACGCGCATTAGCCGGCCATCGTGCCGATCTTCGATCACCGCGACCGTGTCGGCGTCGCCGTGCTGGCCGGCGTGGTCGCGGCCATGCACCTGGTCGGATTCGGCACCCTGGTCCTGATCGCACCACGCGGCTACTACGCGGGCGCCGAGGCCTTCGGGCTCGGGCTGGGCGTGACCGCCTACCTGCTCGGGCTGCGGCACGGGTTCGACGCCGACCACATCGCGGCAATCGACAACACCACCCGCAAACTGATCAGCGACGGACAGAAGCCCAAAACCGTCGGTTTCTGGTTCGCGATGGGCCACTCCAGTCTGGTGCTGTTGATGGCCGTCTTGGTTATCGCGGGCGCTCGCGTTGCGGGGACGCTGGCCGACGACACCTCACCGACCCGACGCGTGCTGGGCATCGCCGGCATCACGGCTTCGGGGCTGTTTCTCTACCTGATCGCGATCATGAACATCGTCGCGATGGTGGGCATATTCCGCGCGTTCACCCGATTGCGACGCGGCTCGTACTCCGAGGACGACCTCGAGGCGGCGTTGGGCGACAGGGGCTTGCTGGCTCGGCTGCTGCGCCCGATCATGCACCGGATCAGCCGTCCATGGCAGATGTTCCCGGTCGGCCTGTTGTTCGGGATCGGCTTCGACACCGCCACCGAGGTCGCGATCCTGGTGCTGGCCGGCAGCGGCGCCGCGGCCGGTCTGCCGTGGTACGCGGTCCTGGTGCTGCCCTTGCTGTTCGCGGCCGGGATGGCGTTGACCGACACCGCCAACGGGCTGCTGATGACCGCCGCCTACGACTGGGCCTTCATGCAGCCCGCCCGCAAGATCTATTACAACTTCACCGTCACCGGCCTGTCGGTCGCGGTGGCACTGCTGATCGGCACGATCGAGCTGGTGACGGTCCTGCACGACGACCTGCATTGGGAGGGTCCGGTGAGCACTTGGATCAGCGAAATCAGCCTCAATAACGCCGGGCTGGCGATCGTCGCGATGTTCGCCGTCACCTGGCTGGGCGCGATCGGCTACTGGAAGGCGGGAAAGCTGGAAACGCGATGGGCGACGAGTTCCCCGACGCTAGGCCTCCGCCGGGAACCAGAAGTCGAGGGTGTCTTCGACGCCGCTCCAGTCGATGCCCATCCAGTCGCCGAAGAAGTCCTTGATGTCGCCGAAGGCGCTGTAGAAGAACGCCACAACTGAGTAGAACAAGCCTTCCCACCAACCGCTGTCGACCAGCCCGTGGCTCCACGCATTGATCCAGGCGCCGAACTGGTCGAAGTCACCGGAGATGTCGATGTCGGTGATCGCGCCGTCGGTGGTGGCCAGGTGGTTGGCCACCTGATCGGGCGTGAGCCCCAGGTACATGACGTGCTCGTAGAACAGGCCGAGCATCGAGTTGGAACTGGCGTCGGCGACGGGATCACCCGGGAAGGTGTAGATGGTCGCCGGGAACGCTTCGTTGGGGGTCAGGTTGCCGTTGAGTATCGGCATGTCGAAGAGCCGGTCCCAGAGCGTGTCGCTGGTGTTGCCCGGCCAGCTGCCGTT
>NZ_LZIN01000010.1 GCF_001667375.1 Mycolicibacter sinensis
CCCCCCCCCCCCCCCCCCCCCCCCCCCCCCCCCCCCCCCCCCCCCCCCCCCCCCCCCCCCCCCCCCCCCCCCGCGCCGCCCCCCCCCCCCCCCCCCCCCCCCCCCCCCCCCCCCCCCCCCCGCCCCCGCCCCCCCCCGCCCCCCCCCCCCCCCCCCCCCCCCCCCCCCCCCCCCGCGCCGATGGCGACTATCTAGGACGAGGCGGCCGGCAGCGCGTCGGCGGCGAAGATGGCCTGGGCCACCCCCGCCACGATCGAGGCGACCTTGAGTGCCTCCAGCACCGCCTCCCGGTCGACACCCGCCTCGCGCACCACCTGCTCGTGCGAGGCGACGCACGCCTGGCAACCGTTGATCGCCGAGACCGCGAAGCTCCACAGCTCGAAGGTGGCCTTGTCGACTCCCGGGTTGCCGATGATGTTCATCCGCAATCCGGGCCTCAGGTCGTCGTAGGCGCCGTCCAAGAAGTGCCGGCCACGGTAGAACACGTTGTTCATGCCCATGATCGACGCCGCGCCCAGGGCGGCCTGGTAGGCCTCCGCCGAGAGGTTGTCCGCGGCTTCGGCGCTGATCTCGGCCAGTACCATGGCGTTACGTGTCGCCGCGGCGCTGGCCAACAGGCTGCCCCAGAGTTGCTCCTCGTTCAAAGCGGTGGTGCGAGCGATCGAACCCAGGTTGAGCTTGAGGTCCTTGGCGAATTCCGGGACCGCGTTCTTGAGATTCTCGATACTCATCTGGCGCTACTCCTTCTTGTCGCCGGCACGCTGCACCGGGCCGCGATCAGACCGATGCTTTGAGCAGCTCGCCGGCGTCGATCGTCGGGTCGCCCTTCTTCCAGTTGCAGGCGCACAGCTCGTCGGACTGCAGAGCGTCGAGGACGCGCAGCACCTCGTCGACGTTGCGGCCCACCGACCCGGCCGTCACCGAGACGAACTGGATCTCGTTGTTGGGGTCGACGATGAAGGTGGCCCGGTCGGCCACTCCGTCCGCGTTGAGCGCACCGGTCGCCTCGATCAGCTCGCGCTTGAGGTCGGACAGCATCGGGAACGGCAGCGTCTTGAGGTCCTCGTGCTGCGAGCGCCACTGGAAGTGCACGAACTCGTTGTCGATCGACGCGCCGAGCACCTGGGTGTCGCGGTCGGCGAACTCGTCGTTCAGCTTGCCGAAGGCAGCGATCTCGGTGGGGCAGACGAAGGTGAAGTCCTTGGGCCAGAAGAACACGACCCGCCACTTGCCGGGGTGGTCGTCGCTGGTGACGGTGGTGAAGTAGTCCTCCGGCTGCTTGGCATCGACCTTGGACAGGTCGCCGGGGATAACCGCCTTGAGCCGGTAGGACGGGAACTGGTCGCCGATGGTCAGCAGTGCCATGACACTCCTCGTTGTATGAGTCGTTGGGTGAGTTTTCCGGGCGCTCGGGTCAGTCCGGCGCCCGCACACTCCATGGTGCCCTATCTCGATTGAAAATGAAAGGTGATACTTGGCACTATAATTATCGGTATGACCGATTCAAGCTATCAGCCGACGCTGGCGGGCCTGCGGGCGTTCGCCGCCGTCGCCGAGAAGCACCATTTCAGTCTCGCGGCAGCCGGCCTGGGCCTGAGCCAGTCGACGTTGTCGCAGGCTCTGTCGTCGCTGGAGGCGGGCCTGGGCATCCAGCTGATCGAGCGGTCCACCCGGCGGGTCTTTCTGACCCCGGAGGGACAGCAGTTGCTGGCCCATGCGCACGCCGTGCTTGACGCGGCGGCGCAGTTCTCGGCCGCGGCGGCCGGGGTCGCCGACCCGCTGCAGGGCACCATGCGGCTCGGTCTGATCCCGACCGTGGCGCCCTACGTGCTGCCCGCGGTGCTGGCCGGGGTATCCGAACGGCTACCGGCGCTGAACCTGCGGGTGATCGAGGACCAGACCGAACGGTTGCTCACCGGGCTGCGGGAGGGGGCGGTGGATGCGGCGCTGCTAGCGTTGCCGGCCGACGCCGGCGGAATGACCGAAATTCCCATCTATGACGAGGATTTCGTGTTGGCGCTCCCGCCCGGGCATGCGCTTGCCGGCAAGCGGCGGGTATCGCCGGCCGCCCTGGCGGACCTGCCGCTGCTGCTACTCGACGAGGGTCACTGCCTGCGGGACCAGGCAGTGGACATCTGCCGCAATGCGGGGGTGCGGGCGCAGTTGGCCAACACCCGGGCGGCGTCGCTGGCGACGGCGGTGCAGTGCGTGACCGGCGGTCTGGGCGTGACGTTGATTCCGCAGACGGCGGTGCCAGTGGAGGCCGAGCGCAGCGGCCTGGCGCTGGCCTACTTCGCCGCGCCCCGCCCGGGCCGGCGGATCGGGCTGGTGTTTCGCACCTCCAGCGGGCGTGAGGAGTCCTACCGGCGGTTGGCGGGCATCATCGGCGACTTGATCGCCGCGCGGCACCAGGTCGACCGGGTCCCGTAAGGGCTACCTCCCTCGGTTCGAGCACGGTTTAGGCTGCACGGGTGATTCTGAAGATCGAGGACGAGAACCGGGTCCGGACCTGTACGTTGAACCGCCCCGACGCGCTCAACGCGTTCGACGAGGCGCTGTACGACGCCACCGCCGAGGCGCTGCTGGCCGCCGCCGACGACCCGGAGGTCGCCGTCGTGCTCTTGACCGGCGCTGGGCGCTCCTTCAGTGCCGGCACCGACCTCAACGAGATGCAGGCCCGGATCAGCGACCCGCAGTTCACCCCCGGCAAGTACGGCTTCACCGGACTGGTCGACGCCCTGGCGCGCTTCCCCAAGCCGCTGATCTGCGCGGTCAACGGGATCGGCCTGGGCATCGGCGCCACCATCCTCGGATATGCCGACCTGGTCTTCATGTCCGCGACCGCCCGGCTGAAATGCCCGTTCACCAGCCTGGGGGTGGCCCCGGAAGCCGGGTCCTCCTATCTGCTTCCGCAGTTGATCGGACGGCAGAATGCGGCCTGGCTGCTGATGTCCTCGGAATGGGTCGACGCCGAGGAGGCACTGCGAATGGGTCTGGTCTGGAAAGTGTGCGAACCACAGGCGCTGCTCGACGAGGCTCGCCGTCATGCCGAAGTGCTTGCCTCCCGGCCTATTTCAAGCCTGAAAGCGGTCAAGGCCACCATGGTCGCGCCGGTGCGCGAGGAGGTTGCTGCGGCCACGGCGCGAGAAAACGCGCTGTTCGCCGAGCTAATGGGTGCGCAGGCCAACGCCGATGCCCTGGCCGAGTTCACCGTGCGGCGCAAGCGCTGATCAGCGTGACCCGACCGGCGTGATCTCCAGTGCAAGGTGCCGCAGCGAGCCGTTGGCCGAACCGGACGGCGCCGCGGCCAAGGTGGCTTCGATGATGCCACGGACCGTGCAGCGGCACCGGCCGCAGTCCCCGCCCGCCCCGCACATCGCGGCAACCTCTTTGGATGTCGACGCGCCGGCGGCGACGGCGTCGGAAACCATCTGATTGGTGGCTCCGACACAAAGGCACACATACATGGCTATACCCCTACCGACCGTCGCTCGTAGGAGCCATGAGATCGATTGCAGCAGCTAATTTTCCGACGAACGGTCCGGGGTAACCACCGGCGCCCACCGCGGTCATCCACTCCGCAGCGGTGTCGGGGTGGTCGATCCAGCGCTGCGCGCTCGCCGCGTTGTCGATCTCCAACAGCGTCATCACCTCATTTCCGTCGTCGACGGCCTGATATACCCACACTTTGCGCACGCCCGCGTCGGCGAACCGATCCAGCCCGCGATGCACCTTGGCCATCAGGTCCGCGGGATCGGCGACGGTGGACACCACCCCGACGATCACCTCCGGGCCGGGCTGTTCAGCGAGGCTCGACGAAGGAGAGCCGAAGCTGGAACCGCACCGTGAACCGGGCTGTTCGAGGCCGGACTGGGCGAGGTTGATTTTCTCGATGACCTCGCCGACGAAGATCGCCGGCAGATCGTTGACCCCGGAGCGGTCGAACCATTCGAATACCGCGGGGGAGCGCAACAACTCCTTAACCGACAGTCGGTGGCGCAACCCGATCGTCACCAGCACTCGATCCGGTTCGGACACCGAGGTGTAGAGCACCGCATGGCGGGCTCCGAGCTCGAGAAGCGGCGTGTGATCATCGCGGATCAGCGACCAGGTCCGGTCGATGTCGCCGACGTGGTAGTCCAGCGCCAGTACCAGCGAATGCGGATTGTCTCGGTGCGACATGCAACTGCCCGAAATGCCGGCACGGCGGCTAGGCGAAGCAAGTCTCATGTTAGTAGAGTCTAACCTAAGTTCCGCGCATCGCGCAGGCCCGCATGGCGATCCGATTTCGCCGGGCCCGAGGCCGATGTGTGGGTTCGACGCGCCGAGACACGGGTAAACACCGCACTGCGACCGGTGACCTGCATTAGATTGAATTCGGCGCGTTACGGCGATGATCAAGCCCATTCGGCGCTGGGGGTATGCGCGGTTCTTCACACCAGAGGAGTGATCATGCAAGGCGACCCAGAGGTTCTCAAACTGCTCAATGAGCAGCTGACCAGTGAACTCACCGCGATCAACCAGTACTTCCTGCACGCCAAGATGCAGGACAATTGGGGTTTCACCGAGCTGGCCGGCCACACTCGCGAAGAGTCGATGGAAGAGATGCGCCATGCCGAGACGGTGACCGACCGGATCCTGGTGCTCGGTGGCCTGCCCAACTACCAGCGCATCGGCTCACTGCGTATCGGGCAGACCTTGCGCGAACAGTTCGAAAGCGACCTGGCACTGGAAATCGACGTGCTCAACCGGCTGCGCCCGGGCATTGTCATGTGCCGCGACAAACAGGACAGCACCACCGCCAATATTCTGGAGACCATCCTCGCCGACGAGGAGTCCCACATCGACCACCTGGAAACTCAACTGGAGCTGATGGACAAGCTGGGCGAGGCGCTGTACGCGGCGCAGTGTGTCTCGCGCCCGCCGTCGTCAGCGTAGCGGCCGGGTCCCGTCAGCACGGACCGCGACGGGAAGGCAAGAATGACCGACGCGACGCAGGTCGCAGACGATGTGCGGCCAGAGCCGGTCAGCCCGCAGCGCCGCAATCTGATCTTCCTGGCGATCGTATTCGGCCTGTTGATGGCCGCGCTCGACCAGACCATCGTCGCCACGGCGCTCCCGACCATCGTCTCGGATCTGGGCAACGCCGGGCATCAGTCCTGGGTGGTCACCAGCTACCTGCTGACCTCGACCATCGCGACGATTCTGGCCGGCAAGCTGGGCGATCTGTTCGGCCGCAAACTGGTGTTCCAGGCCGCGGTGGTGTGCTTCGTCGCCGGGTCGGTGCTGTGCGGGTGGTCCGCGTCGATGGAGATGCTAGTTGGCGCCCGGGCGCTGCAGGGCATCGGCGGGGGCGCGATCACCGTGACCGCCGCGGCGCTGATCGGAGAAGTCATTCCGCTGCGCGAACGGGGCCGCTACCAGGGCATGCTGGGCGCGGTCTTCGGCGTCACCACTGTGATCGGTCCGCTGCTGGGTGGCTATTTCACCGACTACCTGAGCTGGCGGTGGGCGTTCTGGATCAACGTGCCGATCTCGGTGGTCGTGATGCTGGTGGCCGGGGCGGCGATCCCGGCGCTGACCGGCCGGGCCAAGCCCGTCATCGACTACGCCGGGATCGTCCTGATCGGCCTGGGCGCCACCGGGCTGACGCTGGCCACCAGCTGGGGCGGCACCCGGTACGGCTGGGGGTCGCCGACGATCATCGCGTTGTTCGCCGGATCGGTGGTGGCGCTGGCGCTGTTCGCCCGGGTGGAAACCCGGGCCGCGGCCCCGATCCTGCCGACCCGGCTCTTCGCCGAACCGGTGTTCGCGGTGTGCTGTGTGCTGGCGTTCGTGGTCGGCTTCGCCATGCTGGGAGCACTGACCTTCCTGCCCACCTTCATGCAGTACGTCGACGGGGTCTCGGCGACCACTTCGGGCGTGCGCACGCTGCCGATGGTGGTGGGCATGCTGGTGATGTCCACTGGTAGCGGCGCCCTGGTCGGCCGGACGGGCCGGTACAAGATCTTTCCGGTGCTCGGCACCGCCCTGATGACGATTGCGTTCGGGCTGATGTCGCAGATGGACGCCGCCACCCCGGCGCTGCTGCAGTCGCTGTACCTGCTCATCCTGGGTGCCGGGATCGGGCTGTCGATGCAGGTGCTGGTCCTGGTCGTGCAGAACACCTCGAGCTTCGCCGACTTGGGGGTCGCCACCGCCGGGGTCACGTTCTTCCGGACCATCGGCAGTTCGTTCGGGGCCGCTGTCTTCGGGTCGCTGTTCGTCAACTTCCTCGACGACCGCCTCGGTTCCGCGCTACGCACCGCCGGGCTGGCTCCCGACGCGGCCGCCTCGCCCGAAGCGCTGCACCGGCTCTCCCCGGAGCAGGCGGAACCGATCGTGCAGGCCTACGCCGACTCGCTCGGCCAGGTGTTCTTGTGGGCTGCGCCGGTCGCGCTGCTCGGGTTCGTGCTGGCACTGTTCCTGCGCGAGGTCCCGCTCAAGGAGCTGCATGACAGCGCAGTCGACCTCGGCGACGGCTTCGGCATGCCCACCACCGCATCATCGGACGAACTGCTGGAGACCGCGATCGGGCGCCTGCTGCGCAACGCACCAGGGGTGCGGCTGCGCAGCATCGCGATGCGCGAGGACAGCGAACTCGATGTCGCGGGGCTGTGGATGGTGTTGCGCATCTACCGCTACGCCGAAGTGTTCCGGACGGCGCGCCTCAGTGACATCGGCAAGAACCTGCGGGTGCCCTACGAGATCCTCGAACCCACCGTCGATCGCCTGGTCGACCACGGCTACGTGCTGCGTGACGGCGACCACCTGGGACTCACCCGGGCCGGGCTGCGTCAGGTGCGGTTTGTGACCTCGCTGGTGCAGGACTGGGTGAGCGACAAGCTGGCCCGCTCGTCCGGGTTCGCCGGCCGCCCGGACCGCGCCGAGGTCGAGGCCGCCCTGCAGCGGATCGCGCACCGGGCCCTGGTCGACCGGGATTGGTCGGCACATCCGGGGGAGTTCGTCGGCAGCGCCCATGGTGACGGCAAAGCCGGTTAGCATCCCCAGGTATGAGCCGAATCGGAACTTTCCCCGCGGATGACCTGACGGCCTGGATGGCCAAATCGCCCGAACTCGCCGCGGGCATCGGTGGATTCAGTACCGCCGTCTACAACCGCGGCCGGCTGCCGATGCGCGTCCGGGAGCTGGCCCGGATGGTGATCGCCTTCGACAACGAGTGCGCGGTGTGCGTCAACACCCGCGATGCCGACGGTCCGGCGGCCGGAGTGGGCGAGGAGCTCTACGACCACGCGTCGGAATGGCGCACCTGGCCCGGCTACAGCCACCAGGAGCGGCTGGCCGCCGAGTTCGCCCACCGGTTCGCCACCGACCACACCGGCCTGCGCGACGACGAGGACTTCTGGTCGCGGTGCTCCGAGCACTTCAGCGACGAGCTGTTGGCCGACCTGGCGCTGTCGTGTGCGTTGTGGCTGGGCATGGGACGGTTGCTGCGCACGCTCGACATCGGTCAGGCCTGCGCATTCACCCTGCCCAGCCGCGCTTGATGGTGCGACGGTCCTCGCGCCGGGCCGGCTGGGCCGCGGCGGCCGCCGCCGCTGTGGTCGGGGTTGCCGGTGTCGCGGCGCTGAAATCGGCTGCCGTCCGGGGCCGCAACAGCAGCCCCTCGCCGCTGCGCCCGGAGTGGTCCGCGCCGCCGGCGCAGTACGGCGTCGGGGTGCGCCGCAATGTCGCGGTGGAGATGAGCGACGGGGTGGTGCTGCGCGCCGATATCCATTACCCCACTGAACGCGACACCGGATCGCCGGCGGCCGGGCCGTTTCCGGTGCTGCTGTCGGTGACCCCCTACGGCAAACTCGCCCCGCCACCGGCCGCGCAGATCGGCGGGGGGCCCACGCCTCGGCTGATCCGGCGCGGCTACATCGAGGTGATGGTCGACGTTCGCGGCACCGGCGCGTCCGGTGGGTCGTTCCAGATGTTCGGCCCGGACCAGGCTCGCGATGGCGTCGAGCTGGTGAACTGGGCCGCGACGCTGCCCAACGCCAACGGCCGGGTCGGCATGTTCGGCATCTCCTACCTGGCGATCAACCAGCTGTTCACCGCGGCCGCCGTCGGCCCGGACTCCGCGCTGAAGGCGATCTTCCCGGTGATGGCGGCCAACGACTTCTACCGGGATGCCGCCGCGATGGGCGGCGCTCCGCACCTGGCGACCGTGCGCGGCTACGGCGCGCTCTACACGATGCTCAACGTGATCAACCCGGCCCTCGAGTTCTTCACCCGCGGTGACCATCCTCGGCCCCGGGCCGGCGGACTGGCCGCGGTGCGCCAGCGCGGCAGGGATCAGCGCGGCTACTTCGGGCCGTTGGTGACCGAGGCGCGCATCGGCGGTGACGCGGCCTACGACGGCCCGTTCTGGGACAGCATGCGGCCCGACCTCGTGCTGCCCGAGATCGCCGCCAACAAGGTGGCCGTCTTTCTGGTGGGCGGCTGGCACGACGCCTTCCAGCGCGGCGCGCCGCTGAACTACGCCGCCCTGCAGAACGCCTGCAGCGACCGGCCGGTACACGCCCCGATGCAGCCCGGGCAGCCACTGGCAGACCGGATCAGGCTGATGATGGGGCCCTGGTATCACGTATCGGCTTACGACGGGCTGCGTATCCAGGACCTGCAGCTGCGCTGGTTCGATTATTGGCTGAAAAACGATGCGGCCGCGGAGATCTCGGGTTCGCCGTTTACGTTTCAGGCGATCGGCGACAGCCGCTGGTACCACGCCGGCGAGTACCCGATTCCGGCGGCGACGCCCACCCGGTTGCACCTGTCGCAGGGCGGCCGGCTGACCGCCGACGCCCCGGCCGAGCAGACGCTGGCCGCGCTGCCATACCGCACTCGCGGTCCGATGTCGGGGCGCAGCCTGGAACAGTGGACGCTCGGCCTGAACAGCTTCATCACCGCCGCCGCCGGCGGCCGCACCCGCTACGACCAGGACAACCGCCGCCTGCACCGAAATGCGTTAACCTACACCGGCGAACCGTTCGATGCGCCGACGCTGATCGCCGGACCGATCACGCTGCACGTGCAGGCGACGGCCGATACCACCGAGACGCTGTGGGTCGCCTACCTCGACGACGTCGCGCCCGAGGGGGTGAGCCGCCCACTGACACAGGGGGCGCTGCTGGGCTCGCACCGAGCGCTCGATCCGGAGCGCAGCTGGTATCTGCCGGACGGCACCGTGCTGCGCCCGCACCACATCAGCACCCGGTCAGCGGTGCGGCCCGTCGAACCGGGGGAGCTGACCGGCTATGACATCGAGATCTTTCCGACCGCCGCGATGATCGCTCCCGGCCACCGGCTGCGGCTGACCCTGACCACCTACGATTTCCCGCACCTGGTGCCGACCGCGCCCGCACGCCGGGCGCTGGCCGGCGGCACCTACCGCCTGCACCAAGGTGGGCCCACCCCGTCGTTTCTGCTGTTGCCGCTGGCCGATCCGGACGCGCTGGACTAACCCTGCTCTGCTAGCCCTTTTCTGCGACGTCCCGAATGCGTTCCAGCGTGCGCCGCATATCGCGAATGTTGTTGCGCTGCCGCAGAAAACCGCCGAACACCCAGTAGTACACGTTGGTCAGGAAGGAGTCGGCCAGCTTGAACGACTCGGTGACGTCGGTGCCGTCTGTGGTGGGCGTCAACTCGTAGCGCCACCGGTTCAGTGCTCGATCACCGGCGAGCACCGCGAAGCCGAAGACCCGATTGGGCTCGCACTCGGTGACCCGGCACGTCGTCCAGTACACCGGACCGATCCCGTTGCGCTTGACGTGTCCCCGGAACCGCGCCCCCACTGCTGGGCCGGTGGCGCCGTCGAGCCATTCGGCCTCGAAGGTCTCGGGGGAGAACTGCCCGATGTTGCGGACGTCAGCCACCAGATCCCAGATCCGCTCGGGAGGTGCTGCCATGTGAACTGTCGCGGAACCCTGCATGCTCGCCAATCCAAGCACGTCCGCCGCGGTCCAGCTACGGCTACCCCGAACAAAGCACTGAGCCCCACCCGGATCGGGTGGGGCTCAGTGCTTCAGCTGTCTGACTTTTCGGGTCAGCCCTCGGAACTGCCGCTCTCGGCGCTGCCGCCGCCGGCGCTGGCGCCCAGGTGGCTCTGCAGGTCAGGCTTCATCGCCTGCAACTGAGCCCCCCAGTACTCCCAGCTGTGGGTTCCGTAGTCCGGGAAGTTGAACACCGCGTTGTTGCCACCGGCCGCGGTGTAGAGCTCCTGGAACTTCTTGTTCTGGCCGATCATGAAGTTGCCCTCGAGGAACGTCGCGGGGAGGTTATCGCCACCCAGCTCGTTCGGGCGGCCGTTGCCGCAGTAGACCCACAGCCGGGTGTTGTTGGCCACCAGCTTGCCGACGTTGACGGTCGGGTCGTTGCGCAACCAGGCCGGGTCGTCGTCCGGGCCCCACATGTCTTCCTTCTTGTAGCCACCGGCGTCACCCATGGCCAGCCCGATCCAGCTCTTGCCGTCCGATGGGTTGATGTAGCCGGACAGCGAACCGGCGTAGGTGAACTGGTTGGGGTGGTAGATGGCCAGCGTCATCGCCGACGCGCCGGCCATCGACAGACCGACCGCCGCGTTGCGGCTCTGGCTCACGCCGTACTCCGAAGCCAGGTAGGAGGGCAGTTCGCTGGTGAGGAAGGTCTCCCACTTGTAGGTGGTGCAGCCCGCCTTGCCACAGGCCGGCTTGTACCAGTCGCTGTAGAAGCTGGACTGGCCGCCGACCGGCATGATCACCGAGATGCCCGACTGGTAGTACCACTCGAACGCCGGGGTGTTGATGTCCCAGCCGTTGAAGTCGTCCTGGGCGCGCATACCGTCGAGCAAGTACAGGCCCGGGGAACCCTGACCACCGCTCTGGAACTGAACCTTGATGTCACGGCCCATACCCGCTGAAGGAACCTGCAGGTACTCGACCGGCAGACCCGGCCGCGAGAACGCCGATGCGGTCGCCTCGCCACCGGTCAGGCCGATCAGGCCCGGCAGCGCTGCTGCGGCCACCGCGCCGACCACAAGTCGGCGCACCCAGCGCATTCCCTTGGTCACGTCTGTCATTCCTGCCCCTTGTCGTCTGCTACGGAACGCTCTCGAAATACTGTCAAAGTAACTAATCTGTCGTTCGCGACGCAACGCACGCCACCACTTCTGGATCGGGCCCTCAACATGCGACAACGGCCGCTATCCGCAACTCCGCGGCCGTCTCGGGTATCCGACTCGCGACATAGCATACCCGAATTCCGGGCGGTACCCGGTTAGCCACAACCCTCCGACACGCGTAGGCTGCCCTGCGGTAAGCCGACAAGACCACACTGTCCTGGGCCGTCTCCGGTCCGTTCCGGTGCCCGCCGAGTCCCAGCACGGGGACCCGGCGCAGGCTCTCCGCCGACGCGGTGACATCGCAGATCAGGACGATTGGGGCGCGCGATTTTGGACACCGTACTGGGGCTGGCGATGACGCCGACGGCGCTCGGCTGGGTCATGGCCGAAGGTCAGGCCGATGGCTGCCCGACGGTTTCCGGTGACGAGTTCGGCATCACCCGCGGTGACGCCGGGTTAGATGCGGTGAGCATGGCGTCGTCGGCGTCGGCCGTTGCCGCTCGGGTCCGTACGGTGCTGGCCGCCCGCGGCGACCGGCTGCACGGCGTGGGAGTGACCTGGAGCGATGACGCAGCCGTGGGGGCCGCCCTGCTGCTGGAGTCGCTGGCCGACGCCGGATTCGACAATGTGGTGCCGGTGCGATTCGCGCGCGCCGCCGCCTCGCTGACCAGTGGCATCGGATCCCGCGGCGAACAGAGCGCGGTGTGTGTCATCGAACCCGGGTCGGCCACGCTGGTGTTCAGCGGCCGCGGTGACGAGGGCCCGGTCGTCAGCACCTGTCCGATCGGCGGCACCGACGAGGTGATCGACTGGCTGGCCGATGCCTTTGCCGCGGGCGGCTGGCGGCCCGAGACGCTGATGGTGGCGGGTTCGATGCGCGGCATGGACCGGCTCGGACGCCGCCTGGAGGCCCGGCTTTCGGTACCGGTCTTTGTCCAGTCCGGGGCGCAGCAGGCGTTGGCGCGCGGTGCGGCGCTGGCCCTGGCGCCGTACGCCGACCTGACCGGCCCGCCGGTCACCGGCGCCCCGGCCGGGCTGCGGATCGGCGGCGTCGGCTCAAAACGTGCGATGCCCTTCTCGTACGCAGCGGCCGTGACGATGCTGACCGGCGGAGCGGTGACCTTCGTGGCCTCACTCTCGGCCGCGCTGAGCCTGCAGCTGGGCCCGGGCCGGGACGTCCCCGACGTGCGGCCGCCCGAGCACGCGACTGTGGCTCGCGTCGCGGTGCCCGCCGCCCCACCACCGGCCGCGCCCGCGGCGCCGCCGCCGGCCGCTCCCGCTCCCTTGGCCGAGCTGCCCGAGGACCCGGTCGAGTTCGGTTCCCTGTGGGACGGGCCGGCCGTGGCCCCGGGGCCGCCGGCGCCCCCGCCGAGCACCGGGCCGTCCTTGCTGGACCGGTTCCGCGAGCGTCTTCCGCGTCTTCCCGGCCGCTGAGGTCAGGATCCGCGGATCTTCTCCTCCGGGACGGTCGCGCAGAGGTGCACCGTCACCTCGTCGGCGACCCGCAGGGCGCCCATCAGCATCGAATAGCGCCGTATGCCGAAATCGGTGTGGCGCACCACGGTCTCGCCCTCGATCCGCCACGGCCCATCGAGACGGGTCACCCGCACCTTGATGACGTGCGGCCTGGTGCGGCCGCGGATCTCCAGGCTGCCGGCCAACCGGTAACCGTCGTCGGTCGGGGCGATGTCGCTGCACTCGAACCGGATTCGGCTGTACTCCGCGGCGTCAAGGCAGTTGCGCGCATTGCTGCGGATCAAGGATTTCTCCGGAGCGGTCAGCGGGGTCAGCCCGCCGTCACCGCGCAGCACCTGCAGCGAATCCACCTCGACGGTCAGCGCCGCGGCGGTGGGCCGCTGGCCGGACCAGGACAGCTGCGCCTGCCAGCGCTCCATGGCGATCGTGAGCCGGTGGCCCATCTTGGCGCCCCGGCCGGTCACACCCGTGCCGAGCTGCAGCTGCCCGTGTGATGCGTCGAACTGCCCCTTGGCCATCTGCGGCACTTTAGTGGCCCGGTCGGCCGGCGACGGCATTCGGCGGATTCGCAATGAGGCGCCGCAGCCACCCGTTAGGCTTCCACGCGGGGCCGGCTGCTGGCCCGGATCGAAGAGGGACGAAGGGCAGTAGGGGCGAAGAAGAATGATTCGTGAATTAGCCGCAGCTGTTTTCCTCGCGGGAGCCGCGGGTGCCGTCGCCGTCAGCGGCGCGCCGGCTGCCGAGGCCTACCCCGGTGACGTGCCGGGCATGGCCGAAGGGCAGCGGCAGGGCGACGCCTGCTTCAGCTGGGAGCGCTTCATCTACGGCCACGGCCCTAACGGCCAGGCGCTGGCATGCCATTTCATCGCCAACCAGTGGCCGCCCAAGGACACCGGGTTCTGGCAGATCTCCTACCCGCTCTACGGGGTGCAGGACATCGGTTCGCCGTGCCCCAACCCGCAATCGGCCGCACAATCGCCCGATGGATTGCCGCTGCTGTGCCTGGGCGCGCGGGGCTGGCAGCCCGGCATCTACACCGGGGGTATCGGGCCGTACTTCCCGCCCGGGATCGCCCAGGTCGGATGACCGCGGCGTGAGCCCGCCCCCCGTCTCCGGCGTACAGCGTTCGTCCAGGCGGTTGCATTAGCTTCAGCCGGGGTAGCTATATGCAGGAGGTGCCGAGGAGTTGGGCGAACGCGGTGAGGCGACGTCGGAACTGTTGGTGATCTTCGGGATAACCGGAGACCTGGCCCGCAAGATGACCTTCCGCGCGCTGTACCGCCTGGAGCGCCGCAAGCTGCTCGACTGCCCGGTCCTGGGGGTAGCCAGCGACGACATCACGGTCGAGGAGTTGGTCGATCGGGCCGGTGAGGCGATCCGCAAGTCCGGAGAGTCCTTCGACGAGACGGTGTTTCGCCGGTTGGCGAAGCGGATGTCGTATCTGCACGGCGACGTCACCGATGCCGCGCTCTACGAGCAGCTCGCCGAGCGCGTCGGCTCCGACAAGCAGTGCCTGTACTACCTGGAGATGCCGCCGTCGCTATTCGCCCCGATCGTGGAGAATCTGGGCCGGGCCGGGCTGCTGGAGCGTTCGCGGGTGGCGGTGGAGAAGCCGTTCGGCCACGACCTGGCCTCCGCCCGCGACCTGAACGCCCGGCTGCGCGCGGTGCTGCGCGAAGACCAGATCCTGCGGGTGGACCACTTTCTGGGCAAGCAGCCCGTCGCCGACTTGGAGCACCTGCGGTTCGCCAACACGACCCTGGCCGAGCTGTGGGACCGGCACACGATCGCCGAGATCCACATCACCATGGCCGAGAATTTCGGCGTCGAGGAGCGCGGCAGCTTCTACGACGCCGTCGGTGCGCTGCGGGATGTGGTGCAGAACCACCTGCTGCAGGTGCTGGCGCTGTTCGCGATGGAGCCACCGGTGGGGCCCGGCGACGACGACCTCAACGACAAGAAGGCCGAGGTGTTCCGGGCGATGCCCCCGGCCGACCCCGCGCATTACGTGCGGGGCCAGTACCGCGGTTATGCCGAGGTCCCCGGGGTGGCCCCCGGGTCGCAGACCGAGACCTTCGTCGCGCTGCGCCTGCAAATCGAGAACTGGCGCTGGGCGGGGGTGCCGATCTTCCTGCGGGCCGGCAAGGCCCTGCCCGAGCGCATCACCGAGGTCCGGCTGTTCACTCGCCGTGTTCCGGCCCTGGAGTTCATGCCGCAACGCGGACGCGCCCCACGCAATCAGATCGTGTTGCGTATCGACCCCGATCCGGGACTGCGGCTGCAACTGGTGGCCCAGAACGACGACACCTGGCGCGACGTCCACTTGGATTCCTCGTTCGCCCGTGATCTGGGGGAACCGATCCGGCCCTACGAGCGGTTATTGCGTGCGGCGATGATCGGCGATCGCCGGATGTTCGCCCGGGAGGACAGCATCGAGGAGACCTGGCGCATCGTGGCACCGCTGCTCGAGCAGCCGGGCGACGTTCACTCCTACGAAAGCGGTTCGTGGGGGCCCGAGGCCGCGCATGAGCTGGTGCGCGGTCATCGCAGTTGGCAGGACCCATGGCTGCCGGAAGGCGGCCCGGCACAGTAGGAAGGACAGCTATGCGACTGGGGATGATCGGCCTGGGCCGGATGGGAGCCAATCTCGTTCGGCGACTGACCGCCGACGGCCACGAATGCGTCGTCTACGACCACAATGCCGACGCGGTCGCCGCGCTGGCCGCGGAGGCCAACACCACCGGGGTGTCCTCGCTCGCCGAGCTGGCCGAGAAACTTCCCAGCCCCCGCGTTGTGTGGGTGATGGTGCCGGCCGGCAAGATCACCACCGGCGTCATCGAAGAACTCGCCGAGACCCTGGCGGCAGGCGACATCGTGATCGACGGCGGCAACTCCTACTACCGCGATGACATCGCGCACGCAAAAATGCTGTCCGACAAAGGGATTCACTTACTGGACTGCGGCACTAGCGGCGGCGTGTGGGGCCGCGAACGCGGCTACTGCCTGATGGTCGGGGGAGATCGCGACGCGTTCGACCGGGCCGAACCGATCTTCGCCACCATTGCGCCCGGCGTCGAGGCCGCCCCGCGCACGCCGGGCCGCGACGGTGAGGTCTCGCAGGCCGAGAACGGCTACCTGCACTGCGGCCCGTCGGGGGCCGGGCACTTCGTGAAGATGGTGCACAACGGCATCGAGTACGGGATGATGGCCTCGATCGCCGAGGGACTGAACATCTTGCACCACGCCAATATCGGCAAATCCGAACAACGGGGTGACGCCGAGACCGCACCGTTGAGCCATCCCGAGTTCTATCAGTACGACATCGACATCGAACAGGTCACCGAGGTCTGGCGGCGGGGCAGCGTGATCGGCTCCTGGCTATTGGACCTGACCGCCAGCGCGCTGCAGAAATCGCCGGCGCTGGAGGAATTCGCCGGGCGGGTCTCCGATTCCGGGGAGGGCCGCTGGACCGTCATCGCCGCGATCGACGAAGGAGTGCCCGCTCCGGTGCTGACCACGGCGCTGTACGCGCGCTTCGCTTCGCGCCATCTGTTCGAGTTCGGCGCGAAGGTGCTCTCGGCGATGCGCAAGCAATTCGGCGGGCACGACGAGAAATCCGCGTGAGCTAGCCCGTTCGGCCGACCGCGGCGTCGCGCGACGCTGGCCGCCCGCCGTCCTGGCGTGCCAGTATGGGGAATGCCGCAGCGACGGCGAGGGACTCAGACAAGCGCTGTTCCGGTGCTGGCCGCCGCCGCCCGAACGACGGGGCCGGTGATCGGCCTGATCATCCTGCTGCTCGTCGCCGGCGCGGCGACGCGCGGATATCTACCCGGCGCCGAGCATGTCGCACACCGACCGGCCGCGACGGGTCCGCTGCAGCCGATCATCCTGGCCGCCTTGCTCGCGGTATCCGTCGGCGCCGTCGTGGTCGCCGCCATCCAGCGGGCGCGCCAGCATCGCGCGGTCGCCGGCAGCATAGGAGAACTGTCCGCCACAGTCGGTGCCCAGCGGGCAAAGCCGGCATGGCGGGTGCTGCTGATCGCCGTGGCCGCGGTGGCGGTGTGGCTACTGACGGTCGTGGTGCTGACCAAGCTGGGCGCGGCGCACCGTTTCACGATTTCGGCAGGGTTCTTCGGTGTGCGCGGTGCGGCGCCCGCAGCACCGGCCGGCCCGGAAGCGCCGGCTCCGGTGTCGCCGCACCCGCTGCCGGACGGCCCGACCGGCGCTGTGTTTGCGCCACTGCTGGTGCTGGCCGCAGTCCTACTGGTGCTGATCGCCGCGGCGGTCGTCATCGCGCGTTCCCGCCGGAGCCCGCCCGCGCCGCCGGAAACCGGGCCGGTGACGGCGGCGGTGCCCGCGCCCTCCGCAGGGGAATCTCTGGCCCGGGCAGCCGAACTCGGCTTGACCCGGATCGCCGACCGAAGCCGCGGTCCGCGAGAGGCGATCATCGCCTGCTACGCGGTCATGGAGCGCCACCTCGCCGACGTTCCCGATGCCGCGCCGCGCGAGTTCGACACTCCCAGCGAAGTGCTGGCACGGGCCGTCGAGCACCACGCACTGCCGGCCGAGAACGCAACACGGCTGGTGGACCTGTTCACCGAGGCGCGGTTCAGCCCGCACCTGATGACCGAGCGGCACCGCGCCGACGCGGTCGCGATACTGCGGCTGGTCCTCGACGAGTTGCGGACGCCGACATGAAAACCCTTGCGCTACAAGGCGTACTGCTGGTCACCGCGGTGCAGCTGGCGGCGCTTTTCACCCACCAGCGGCAGAGCGTGCTGTGGGCGGCGGGCATCGCGGTCGCGGTGCCGCTGGCCGGAATCCGGCGACTGCTGACTCCACCCGGAGAGTCGGCGGCGCCGGAACTCACCGATGAGCCGGGAGAATCGTTGCGGCGGTGGCTGTCGGGCACCGAGGCCAGAATCCGCTGGGCGGAATCGACCAGAGCGGACTGGGATCGGCGCTGGCGGCCGATCCTGGCCCGTCAGTTCGAGGTCTCCAGCGGCCAGCGGCGGGCGAAGAACCCGGCGGCGTTCAACGCCACCGGGGCCATGCTGTTCGGTGACGAGCTGTGGCCCTGGGTGGATCCGGGCAACGTCGCGCCCGCCGAGGGCCGCGGGCCCGGCCCGGGACGTGCTGCGCTGGAGGAGATCCTGTACCGCCTGGAGCAGCGATGAGCGCGGGACTGTCGGGCACAGCGGCGATCACCGCCGAGCGCTGTACCGCGGTGCTCGATGAGATCGAGCAGGCGGTGGTGGGCAAACGGGCCGCGCTCACCCTCATCCTGACCGCGGTGCTCGCCGGCGGCCATGTGCTCATCGAAGACCTTCCGGGCCTGGGCAAGACGTTGATCGCGCGGTCGTTCGCCGCCGCCCTCGGCCTGGACTTCACCCGGGTGCAGTTCACTCCGGACCTGCTGCCGGCCGACCTGCTCGGCACGACCATCTACGACATGGCCTCGGGCCGTTTCGAATTCCGGCGCGGGCCGATCTTCACCAATCTGGTGTTGGCCGACGAGATCAACCGGACCCCGCCCAAGACCCAGGCCGCGTTGCTGGAGGCGATGGCCGAAGGCCAGGTCAGCATCGACGGCCACACCCATCGGCTGCCCACGCCGTTTATCGTGCTGGCCACCGACAACCCGATCGAATACGAGGGCACCTACCCGCTGCCGGAGGCCCAACTGGACCGGTTCGCGATCAGGCTCCGCCTGGGCTACCTCACCGAACAGAACGAGGCGGCCATGCTGCGCCGGCGACTCGATCGGGGCGCCGCGTCGCCGACGGTACGCCAGGTGATCGACGCGCAGGACGTGATCGCGATGCGGGAGTCGGTGGAGCAGGTCAGCGTGCACGAGGACGTACTGCGCTACGTGGTGTCGCTGGCGTACGGGACACGCCACCATCCGCAGGTGGCCGTGGGCGCCAGTCCACGATCCGAACTCGACCTCATCCAGCTGGCCCGGGCGCGCGCGCTGCTGCTCGGCCGTGACTACGTGATTCCCGAAGACGTCAAGGCGCTGGCCACTTCGGCGGTCGCGCACCGGATCACGCTGCGGCCCGAGATGTGGGTGCGACGCGTCCAGGGCTCGGATGTGGTGGAGGAGCTCCTGCGGCGGCTGCCGGTGCCGCGCACCTCGGGGGCGCCCGGACCGCCACCGGGTGCGACGCCGCCGTGACGCACCACCCGCAAGCCCGCGAGGTTTCCGAAGTGGACGTCGAATTGCATTGGCGGGCCTCGCCGTTGGCCCGTGCGCTGGCCACCGGTGCGGCGCTGGCCCTGGCGGTGGCGGTGGGCGGGTCGCGCTGGCAGCTGATCGCGTTCGCCGCACCGTTGCTCGGCGTGCTGTGCTCGCTGGGCTGGCAGCCGCCGGTACCGGTGTTGCAGGTGCGGGTGAGTCCCGCGGCGCAGCGCTGCTTCGAATCCGAGCCGGTCGAAGTGACGGTTCGGGCCGCGGTATCCACGGGTGAGGCGGCCGCGGTGCGCCTGAAGGTGTCGGCGCATCCGGCGATGAAACTCGATATCGCCACGGCTGCCGGCGAGCCCGGCGCCAACAAGTCGGTGACGGCCAGCGCCGGGCGCTGGGGCCGCTACCCGATCCGCGCCACCGTCGCCGCCGTGGGCCGGGGCGGGCTGCTGGCCGGGACGGCCACCGTCGAGGTCGCCGAGGTCACGGTGTTCCCGCTGGCGCCTCCGCAGCCCACGCCGCTGCCGCACAGCGAGCTGCTCGACCGAGTCGGGACCCACCTGACGCGGCACCCGGGCCGCGGTGTGGAATACGCAGACATCCGCGCCTACGTGCCCGGCGACCCGTTGCGGGCGGTGAACTGGCCGGTCAGCGCGAGGCGCGGCAACCTGCACGTGACCGAGCGGCTGACCGACCGGGCCGCCGACGTGGTGGTGCTGATCGATGCCTACCCGCAGCCGCGCGGGCCCGCGACGGCGGCGACCGAACGGTCGGTGCTGGGCGCGGCGCACGTCGTGCAGACCTCGTTGCGCAACGGTGACCGCGCCGGGATCGTCACGCTCGGTGGCCGAGACCCGCGCTGGGTCGGCGCCGATATCGGGCAGCGCCAGTTCTACCGCATCGTCGATGCCGTCCTGGGTGCCGGCGACGGCTTCGAGCCCACCACCGGCACGCTCGCACCGCGGGCAGCCGTGCCGCCGGGCGCCCTGATCATCGCGTTCTCCACCTTGCTGGACACCGAGTTCGCGCTCGCACTGACCGACTTGCGCACGCGCGGGCACGTGGTGCTGGCGGTCGATGTGCTGTCCGGCCCCCCGTTCGAGGAGGAACCCGCACCGCTGGTGGCAAGGCTCTGGACGCTGCAGCGCACCGCCATGTACCGGGACATGGCCAGCGTCGGCGTCGACGTCGCAGCGTGGTCGCCGCAGCAGCCCCTGGAGCAGTCCATGCGCCTGGTGACGCAGCGCCGTCGCCCAACGGCGGTGCGGTGATGGAGCATTCAGGCCATGCCGCTCCGGCCGCCCGGTTCCTGCCGCTGGTGCCGGCCGCGGCGTGCGGGCTGGCGATGGCCGCTGCCGCCGGCTCCGGAGCGTCCGGGATCGCCGCGGCCGGCGCACTGCTCGCGGCCGCGACGGTACTGGCCGGGCTCTGGTGGCGGCCCGCCGCGGCCGCCGCGGTGCTGCTGGCC
>NZ_LZIN01000011.1 GCF_001667375.1 Mycolicibacter sinensis
CCCCGCCCCCCACCCCCCCCCCCCACCCCCCCTATTTTAAATGATACGGCGACCCCCGAGATCTACACGAGCCTTATCCTCGGCAGCGTCAGATCTGTATAAGAGACAGGGGATTCCCCGCGGCGCCCGGTCGTTCACACCAAGGCGTGCGTCGCCAACGGACTGCCCATGTGGTCTGCGGCGATCAACCGGCCCCCCGACAGTGACAGCACCCAGGTGCTGCCTTTGCGGTTGCGGGACTTGTCCGGGGTGACGCCGTCGCGGGCACACCACCACGCGATCAGATCCGGAATCACCTTGCCCTGCGTGCAGATAACCGGTGTGCCGCCCAACCTGGCGATCTCCAGCACCCTGCGGCGGGCCTTCTTCGGCGTGTGGGAGTAGGCCTCTTCGGTCAGCGTCGGCTCGTTATGCACGGTCACGCCGAGTTCGGCGGCCAGCGGTTCGACGGTCTGATGACAGCGCACCCGATCGGCGGCGTAGACGTCGGTGGCGCCGAAGGCCAGCAGCTGGTCGGTGAGCGCCTCGGCTTGTGCGCGGCCTTTCTTGTCCAGCGGGCGCAGGGTGTCGTCGCCGGAGAACCGGGATCGGCGCCCGGCGGTGCCGTGCCGCACGATCAACACCGTCTGGGTGTCGGCGGGAGCCTTGGCGAACCGCCGCAATATCTTCCGGTCGTAGGCGTAGTGCAGTTCTTTCATCGCGGCGTTGACCGGTAACCAGACCAGGTCGTCGACCTCGCGGTTGGGCACGAAGTCACCGCCCAGCGCCCGCGCGTTCCAAAAGCGCACTTTCTTGACGCCTTGGGCCACCGGATAGCTGACCGAGCCCAGCCGGCGACCCAGTTGGGCATGCTGGCCGGTCTCCTCGAGGATCTCCCGTACCGCTGTCACCGGTTCGGTCTCTCCGGGATCGACTTTGCCTTTGGGCAGTGACCAGTCGTCGTAGCGGGGGCGGTGGATGAGCGCCACCTCGACGGACTTTCGCCGCATCCGCCACAGCACCGCACCGGCGGCGTGGATGGTTTTACCCGCCGGCGGGGAGCCGTTCGACGAGGTCTCTGTGGGCACCTTCACTCCTGCAGGTCGATTCGGGCCTCGTGGACGGGGTGGGTCAGGGGTTGCGGTGTCGTTCCATCAACGACACCTGGTGGTCTCGCACGGTCGCGCCGCCCTGCGGTTCCGCGGTCCACTGGCCGTCCGCCCCGAGTTCCCAGCAGCGGGTGGCCGGGTCCATCGAGGAGTCGAACACGTCGCCCAGTTGAGCGGTCAGGCGCGGATCCTTCACCCGCACCATCACCTCGACCCGCCGGTCCAGGTTGCGGTGCATCATGTCGGCGCTGCCGATCCAGAATTCGTCGATGGCGCGGCATTCGATGATCCGGGAGTGCTCCAGGAAACGGCCGAGGATCGACCGAACGACGATGTTTTCGGAGAAGCCTTCGACTCCCGGCCGCAGTGCGCAGATCCCGCGCACCACCAATTCGACCTGCACACCGGCGCGCGAGGCGCCGTAGAGCGCATCGATGACCTGCTCGTCGACCAGGGAGTTGAGTTTCAGCCGGATCCGGCCCTGTCCGCCGCCGGTGCGATGGGCGGCGATCTCGCGTTCGATACGTTCGATGATCCCGGACCGCACGCCGTGCGGGGCCACCAAGAGGTTGCGGTACTCCATCTTCCGCGAATAGCCGGTCAGCGAGTTGAACAGGTCGGTGAGGTCGGCGCCGATGTCGGGGTCGGCGGTCAGCAGCCCGACGTCCTCGTAGAGGCGCGCGGTCTTGCTGTTGTAGTTGCCGGTGCCGATATGGCAGTACCGGCGAATTGCCGAGCCCTCACGGCGCACCACCAACGCGACCTTGCAGTGCGTCTTGAGACCGATCAGTCCATAGACGACGTGCACGCCGGCCTGTTCCAGCTTGCGAGCCCACTTGATGTTGGCCTGCTCGTCGAACCGGGCCTTGATCTCGACCAGAGCCACCACCTGTTTTCCGGCCTCTGCGGCGTCGATCAACGCGGTGACGATCGGCGAGTCGCCCGAGGTGCGGTACAGCGTCTGTTTGATCGCCAGTACTCCGGGATCGGCGGCGGCCTGCTCGAGGAATCGCTGCACGCTGGTGGCGAAGGAGTCGTAGGGGTGGTGCACCAGCACGTCGCCTTCTCGCAGGGTGGCGAAAATGCTTTTGGGGGTTTCTCGTTCGGCGAACGCCGGGTGAGTGGCCGGCACGAAGGTGCGGTCCTTGAGGTCCGGACGGTCCTGGCGGTACACCTGCCACAACGCCGACAGGTCCAGCAGCCCGGGCACCTCGACGACGTCGCCAGGGTGTACGTCGAGCTCTCGCAGCAGCAGCTCCAACATGCTCTCGGTCATGTCGTCGGCGACCTCCAGGCGCACCGGCGACCCGAACCGGCGGCGCGCCAATTCCCGTTCCAGGGCCTGCAGCAGATCCTCGTCGCGGTCCTCCTCGACCTCGAAATCGGCGTTGCGGGTGATGCGGAAGGCGTGATGCTCGACGATCTCCATGCCGGGGAACAGCGCCGGCAGGAACGCCGCGATCAACTCCTCCATCGGCAGGAAACGGATCTCACCGCGTCCCTCACCACCGGCATCGAGTTCGACGAACCGGTCGACGTTGTCGGGGACCTTGACCCGCGCGAAGTGATTTCCGCCGTCCTCGGGGCGCTTGACCGTCACCGCCAGGTTCAGGCTGAGTCCGCTGACGAACGGGAACGGGTGTGCCGGGTCGACTGCCAACGGCGTCAGGACCGGGAACACCTGATCCTGGAAGTACACCGACAGCTGGTCGCGTTCGGCCGGGAGCAGGTCGGCCCAGGTAACGATGTGGATGCCCTCGTCGGCGAGCGCCGGCCGCACCGATTCGAGGAACACCCGCGCGTGGCGGGTGGCGATCTGCTGGGTCTGCTCACCGATCCGGCGTAGTTGCTCGCGCGGTGTCAGGCCGTCGGCCGAGCGCACCGACAGGCCCATCTCGTCGCGGCGTTTGAGCCCGGCGACCCGGACCATGTAGAACTCATCGAGATTGGAGGCGAAGATCGCCAGGAACTTGGCCCGCTCCAACAGTGGCAGCGAGGTGTCGGCCGCCAGCGCCAGCACCCGCGCGTTGAAGTCCAGCCAGCTCAGCTCCCGGTTCAGGTAGCGGTCCGCGGGCAGTTCATCGCCGCTTTGGCTCGGCAAGGCCGCGGTGGCCGCCGGCGGCGCGGTAGGGGTGGCCTCACTGGGGCGCCAGTCGGTCTCGTCGCCGCGCGCCTCGGTCAGTTGGCCGACCTCGATTTCATCCACTCCGAAATCATTACTCATCACCGGGTGCTGCTGCCACCGATCGTGGATTGCGCGAGGGCACGGGCGGTCGCCGGGCCGACCCCGAGACGCCGCGCCACCGCCAGATCCTCGGGCGTGTCGATGTCGCAGCGCAGGCCCGGCCAGGCTCCGGTCAGCTCCAGAGCGCCGGACTGCCGATGCCGCGTCGACGAGTCCCGCCCGAACCGTGGGTTTAGGGCACTGCCGAACGCGAAGAGCGCCGCGGTGCCCATTCCGTGCCGGTCGGCTACGAAGCTGCGCGGGTGGGCGCGGGCGGCGGCGATCGCCTCCTCGAGCTCGTAGGACTGCAGAGCCGGTAAATCTCCTTGTAGGACAACGATATTCGGCACCGATCCGGCCACCGCGCGTTCGGCGGCGGCGAGTGCGTTGTTCAGCGGGTCGCCGTGGCCGTCCGGAGTCGGATCCGCCAGCACCTCGGCGCCCAGGTCTGCCGCGGCCGCGGCGGCGGCCTCGTCGGGGGTGACCACGGTGATGTGCTCCAGTCCCCGGGCGCCCGACGCGGCGGCGATGGTGTCGACCAGCATGGCCAGCACCACGGCCTCTCGCTGTGGCGCCGGAAAAGCCGGCGCCAGCCTGGTCTTGGCCACGCTGAGCCGCTTGACGGCGATGATCAGGCCGATACCCGCTTCCTCGGCCACGGCGTTCACAACCGACATCCTGCCAGCGTCGGGTTCGTCCGCCGCAGCGTCGGTGCCAGGTTAGGGTGATCCGCCTAAGGGAGGTGATGTGCGGTGGGCACCGAGAGCGCGGAAAACACTGTCGCGGTGATGGGAGCCGGAGCCTGGGGCACGGCATTGGCCAAGGTGCTCGCCGACGCCGGTAGCGAGGTCAGGCTGTGGGCGCGCCGATCCGACATCGCCGCGCAGATCAACGAGACCCGCCGCAACCCCGGCTATCTGCCCGGCTTCACGGTGCCACACGGGGTGCGGGCCACCACCGACCCGGCCGAGGCGCTGAACGGCTTGACCACGGTGGTGCTGGCCGTACCGGCGCAGACCATGCGGTCCAACCTCGAGACATGGACGCCGCACCTGGGCCACGGCGCCACCCTGGTCAGTGTCGCCAAGGGCATCGAACTGGGCACCTTGATGCGGATGAGCCAAGTAATCGCGTCGGTGACCGGGTTCGATCCCGGTCAGGTCGCCGTGGTCTCCGGCCCCAACCTGGCCGCCGAGATCGCCGCCGAACAGCCCGCCGCAACGGTGGTGGCCTGCACCGACTCCGGTCGCGCGGTGGCGCTACAGCGCATGCTCAACACCGGCTACTTCCGCCCGTACACCAACGCCGATGTGATCGGCACCGAGATCGGCGGCGCCTGCAAGAACGTCATCGCCCTGGCCTGCGGGATGGCGGCCGGGGTGGGCCTGGGGGAGAACACCGCGGCGGCGATCATCACCCGCGGCCTGGCCGAGATCATCCGCCTGGGTGTAGCGCTCGGCGCCAAGGGGGCCACCCTGGCCGGCCTGGCCGGGGTGGGCGATCTGGTGGCCACCTGCACCTCACCGCAATCGCGGAACCGGTCGTTCGGCGAGCGGCTCGGCCGGGGCGAGGCGATGCCGCCGATACCGGGTTCCAAGGGGCTGTCGGGCACCACCGACGGTCACGTCGTCGAAGGGGTGACGTCGTGTCAGTCGGTGCTGGCGCTGGCGTCGAGCTATGACGTGGAGATGCCGCTGACCGACGCCGTGCACCGGGTGTGCCACGAAGGCTTGTCGGTCAACGAGGCGGTGGCGCTGCTGCTGGGACGGCGCACCAAACCGGAGTGAGCCCGGCGTTGCCGTACCCTCTGGCGTGTGAATTCCCACCAGCGCACCCGGGTGGCCGTCGTGTTCGGCGGCCGCAGCAGCGAGCACGCGATCTCCTGCGTGTCAGCGGGCAGCATCCTGCGCAACCTGGATCCGCAGCGTTTCGAGGTGGTCGCCGTGGGGATCACGCCGGAAGGCTCCTGGGTGCTCACCGAAGGTGACCCGGACGCGCTGGTGATCAACGGCCGGCAGTTGCCCGCGGTCACCATGGCCTCCGGTGCCGAACTGACGCTGCCCGCCGACCCGCAGCGAGCCGGCCAGTTGCTGGCTGTGGGTGCCGGACAGGTGCTGCAGTCGGTCGACGTGGTGTTTCCGGTGCTGCACGGACCCTACGGCGAGGACGGCACCGTGCAGGGGCTGCTCGAGCTGGCCGGGGTGCCCTACGTCGGGGCCGGGGTGCTGGCCAGCGCCGCCGGGATGGACAAGGAGTTCACCAAGAAGCTGCTGGCGGCCGAGGGCCTGCCGATCGGGCCGTACGCGGTGTTACGGGGCCGGCAGGCGACGTTGTCGATCGACGACCGGGAGCGGTTGGGGCTGCCGTTGTTCGTCAAACCCGCGCGCGGCGGCTCGTCGATCGGGGTCAGCCGGGTGACGTCGTACGACGAGCTTCCCGCCGCCATCGCGCAGGCGCGCCGGCACGACCCGAAGGTCATCGTCGAGGCCGCGGTCGTCGGCCGGGAGCTCGAATGCGGGGTGCTCGAATTCCCCGACGGCACGGTGGCCGCCAGCACGGTCGGGGAGATCCGGGTCGCCGGCGTCCGTGACCGCGACGACTCCTTCTACGACTTCGCCACCAAGTACCTCGATGACGCCGCCGAACTCGATGTGCCCGCCAAGATCGACGACGACGTCGCAGATACGGTGCGCCAGTTGGCAATTCGTGCTTTCGTCGCGCTGGACTGCCAGGGCCTGGCCCGGGTGGACTTCTTCCACACCGACACCGGACCGGTGATCAACGAGATCAACACCATGCCCGGATTCACCACCATCTCGATGTACCCGCGGATGTGGGCGGCCAGCGGGGTGGACTACCCGACGTTGCTGGCGACGATGGTCGACACCGCACTGGCCCGCGGGGTGGGACTGCGCTGAAGCGACGGTGCGCCTCGTGCGCCGAGCGTGCATTGAGTGCGAAAAATCGGCCGAATTTTCGCCGTGGTTACACGCTCGACGGGAGGGTTAGCGCGCCGGCCCCGGCCTGATCGGCACCGCGTCCAGCTTCTCGGCGATCAGATCCGACAGCTCCTGGATCGGGGTGGGCCCCGAACCCCGGGGCAGCGTCAGCGCCAGATAAACCGTCCGGTCGACCGCGTACCAGGTGGCGCGCTCGCCTTCGCGGACCTCGAACCACTGCACCTGATCGACCACCTGGATGGGCGAGCCCACCACGAAGTCGGCCGGCCGATCCAGCCCGCAGCGCAGCACCACCGTCTCGTCGGCGCCGGCCGTCCAGGCCGCCGCGCCCTCGGGTGCCGGCTCGGCGATCTCGGCCCGCCGATAGTCGCCCAGCTGCTGCGGCAGCGCCTCGAGCACGGCACGGCAGGGCGCGGCGCCGGCATGCGGGGCCGGCACTGTGGCAAGGCGCAGCGGCTCGGTCGACGGCGCACCGGGCTGGCGCGCCGCCGCGAACGCCAGCGCGGCGATCACCGCGACGACGGCGACCACCAGTGCGGCGATCAGCGCGGCGCGTGGCGGACCGTCGGCGTCGGTCATCACTGCGCACCACCCTTTCGATCGCACCTACACTCCAGCCTGTGCGCGGTAACGAGCCCACGCTGGGTCAGCTTGGAGAGTTTCCCATGATCGACCGGCTGGTGGCCGGCCGCCGTCAGCCCGCCACCACTGAACTGGGTCCCGGGGACGACGCGGCGGTGGTGCGCTGCGCCGACGGCCGGACCGTGATCTCCACCGACATGCTGGTGGAAGGCCGGCATTTCCGGCTGGACTGGTCGAGCCCGCACGACGTCGGGCGCAAGGCGATCGCGCAGAACGCCGCCGACATCGAGGCGATGGGCGCCCGCCCGACCGCGTTCGTCGTGGCATTCGGTGCCCCGGCGCACACGCCGGCAGCTGACGCCGCCGCCCTGGCCGACGGCATGTGGGCCGAAGCGCAGCGCTTCGGTGCCGGCGTGGTCGGCGGCGACCTGGTGCAGGCCGGATCCTGGGTGGTGTCGGTGACGGTGCTGGGTGATCTGGCCGGCCGGGCGCCGGTCCTGAGGTCTGGGGCGCGGCCGGGGGCGGTGGTTGCGGTGGCCGGCGAGCTGGGCCGCTCGGCGGCGGGCTACCGGCTGTGGAGCGAGGGGCACGGGAGCTTCGAGGAGCTGCGACGACGCCACCTCGTCCCGCAGCCGCCCTACGGCCAGGGCGTGGCGGCCGCTGACGCCGGGGCGCAGGCGATGACCGACGTCTCCGACGGCCTGCTCGCCGATCTGGGCCACCTCGCGTCGGCGTCGCAGGTGACGATCGAGGTGTCCACCGCCGCGCTGGCCGCCGACCAGCAGGCGCTGGCCCCGGCCGCTGCCGCCCTCGGCGCCGACCCGTGGGCGTGGGTGCTGGGCGGGGGAGAAGACCACGCCCTGGTCGCCGCGTTTCCCGGCGCGGTGCCGGCCGGTTGGCGGGTGATCGGGCGGGTCGCCGACGGGCCGGCCGGGGTTCTGGTCGACGGGGCACCGTGGGACGGGGACGCGGGCTGGCAGTCCTACGGCAGCTAGGGTGGCGCGGTGAGCGTCTACGTGATCGCCCAGCTCCGATTTACCGACCGCGCCGCTTACGACCGGTACCAGGAGCAGTTCGCCGACGTCTTCCGTCGTTACTCGGGAACGCTGCTGGCCGCCGACGAGTCACCAGAGGTCGTGGAGGGGCACTGGGACCGGGAGAAGGTGGTGCTGATGTCGTTTCCCGACCAGGACGCATTCCGCCAGTGGGCCGAATCGCCGGAATATCAGCGCATTTCGCAAGACCGGCAGGCCGGCGCCGAAGCGGTGGTGCTGCTGGTGCAGGGGCTGGCGTGACCGCACGCCCGCTGCCGGAGCTCGTCGAAAGCGGTTGGGCCACCGCACTGGCGCCGGTGACCGAGCAGGTCGCCTTGATGGGCAAGTTCCTGCGCGAGGAGATCTCGTCCGGGCGTGGCTACCTACCCGATGGTCAGAATGTGTTGCGCGCCTTCACGTTTCCGTTCGATGCCGTGCGGGTGCTGATCGTCGGCCAAGACCCCTATCCGACGCCCGGGCACGCCGTGGGGCTCAGTTTCTCCGTCGCCCCGCAGGTGCGGCCGCTGCCGCGCAGCCTGGAGAACATCTTCACCGAGTACACCGCCGACCTGGGCTATCCCAGACCAGCCAACGGCGATCTGTCCGCCTGGGCGCAGCGCGGCGTGCTGCTGCTCAACAGGGTGCTCACGGTGCGGCCGGGCAACCCGGCGTCACACCGCGGCAAGGGCTGGGAGGCGGTCACCGAGTGCGCCATCCGCGCCCTGGTGGCCCGCAAGCAACCGATGGTGGCGATCCTGTGGGGGCGCGACGCGGGGACGCTCAAGCCCATGCTGGCCGAGAACTGCGTCGCGATCGAGTCGCCGCACCCCTCGCCGCTCTCGGCGTCCCGGGGGTTCTTCGGATCGCGGCCGTTCAGCCGCGCCAACGAGCTGCTGGGCCAGCTGGGCGCCGAGCCGATCGACTGGCGACTTCCTTAAAGGAATCGGGTCATGAAGTCCAGCTGATCGGCCAGCGCCTGCTGCTGCCAGGTGCCGTCGTAGAAGGCGAAGTGATCGATCGGGTACTCCAACACGTGTGCCCAGCGCCCGGCCTTGGCCGCAGTGCGGCGTGCAGCGCCGGGCGGCGCGATCTGATCGTTGGTGCCGATCTGCAGCAGGATCGGGCAAGCCAGACGGCCTGCGAAGGTGGTGGGCCGGTTGAACCCGACTCGCAGTGCCGTGCGCGCGCACACCTCGTTGCACCAGGTTGGACCGGCCATGGCGGTGTAGGCCTGCTCGGCGCCGAGGGTCGTCATCAATGCCAACGTCCCGGGTTGGCCCACTACCGGCACGCGGTGCGGCGCGCGGCTGAACAGGGATCCGGCAAGATCGCGCAGGCCGTGTCGGGTCGCGCGGATCAGCTGGCCGACACCGGCATATCCGACGAGTTGGCGCAGCGCGGCGATGCCGTCGGTTGCCGGATTCATCGCAACGACGCCGGCGAGCTGCGCATCTTGCGCCGCGACGGCCACCACATGCCCGCCGGAATAGGACGTGCCCCACAACGCGATCCGATCCGGATCGACGCCGGGTAGGTGCCGGGCAGCCGCAATCGCCGCGTGGTAGTCCTGTCGCTGACGGCGGGCCGAAATATCCTGGCGCGGTTCGCCCGCGGAGTCGCCGTAGCCGCGGTAGTCGAACACGAAGGTGTCGATCCCGGCATCGGCGAAGGGCTCGGCGAAGGCCAGTAGACCGGTATCGCGGGTGCCGCCGAAGCCGTTGGCCATCACGACGCAGGGCCGGCCGGCCGGGGCCCTCAGTGCGGCGCTGCGCGCCGGCAGGTGCCAGGCAGCGCAGCGAACTCCATGGCTGGTGAAGAGGAGGTCTTTCACTTCGACGGTCGCTGTCACGACACCAGCGCGGCGGGCTGGTTCGCGGTGAAGGTCAGCGCCGGGTCGGCAACGGGCCCTTCGCGAAGCCGCTTGACGTCCACTTCGTAAGCGTGCTGGAACGCCCAGGCGCCGACTGTGCCCCCGCGCGGGAACTGTGCGATCCCCCGCTGGACATAACCCGAACTCATCTCCATCAGCGGTACCCGTGGCATATCGGGATCGTCGAGTACCGGCGTCACGGTGTCGTGTCCGTGGGCGTCCATGTAGTCGAGCAAACGGCAGAAGTGTTCGCAGACCAGGTCCACTTTGAGGGTCCAGGCGATATTCGTGTAGCCGATCGCGAACGCGAAGTTGGGTACCCCCGACAGCATCATGCCCTTGTAGACCACGGTGTCGGGCACGTGCACCGGCTCGTCGTCGACGCGCAGAGTGATCTTGCCGAACGGCGACATGTTGAGGCCGGTCGCGGTGACGATGATGTCAGCAGCCAACTCTTGGCCGGACTCCAACAGGATTCCGGTCTTCGTGAACCGGTCGATCCGGTCGGTGACCACCGAGGCCTGTCGGGACGAGATCGCCTTGAACAGGTCCCCGTTGGGCACCATGCACAGCCGCTGCTCCCACGGGTTGTAGTGCGGAGTGAAGTGGGTGTCAACGTCGTAGTGCTTGGGCAACTGGCGAGCCACATTGGCAATCAGCAGGCGGCGCATCACCTTCGGCGCGCGCTGACAGGCCTTGAACAGGCCGCGGTGAATCGCGATGTTCTTACGACGGATGATCTGGTAGGCACGGTCATGGCCGAGAATCTTGTTCAGCACGTTGGCGATCGCGTCTTCGGCTGGGATCGAGAACACATAGCTCGGTGATCGCTGGAGCATCGTGATGTGTTCGGCCCGTTCGCACATCGCCGGAATCAGCGTGACGGCCGTTGCACCGCTGCCGATCACGACCACCCGTTTCCCAGCGTAATCCAGATCCTCCGGCCAGTGCTGGGGGTGGATGACCGGACCCGGGAAGTCCGATACGCCGGCGAAGTCAGGTGTGAAACCCGCCTCGTAGTCGTAGTAGCCGGTCCCCAGAAACAAGAACCGTCCGGTAACGCGCTCCGTGGCACCACCGCGCTGCACGGTGACTATCCAGCGCCCCTGCGTCGAGGAGAACTCCGCGGCCACCACGTGAGAGCCGAACTGAACGTGTTTGGCCAGGCCGTTGTCTGCAACCGTCCGCTGCAGATAGTCCAGAATCACGTGCCCGTCGGCGATCGCCTGGCGGTGTGTCCATGGCTTGAAGCTGAAGCCGAAAGTGGCCATGTCGGAATCTGAGCGGATACCCGGATAGCGATGCAGGCTCCAGGTGCCACCGATGCCATCGCGGGATTCCAGCATCGCGAACGTCGTAGCGGGGCGGTGGGTCTTGAGGTAACGGGCCATCCCGATACCGGAGATCCCGGCGCCGATGATCAACACGTCGAAATCCATGCTCTGCTTCGCGGGGGCGGATGTCACAGCGGGTATCTCCTGAACTCGGCCGGGTTGGTGCTCTGCACGGTAGTTCCGGAATTCGGCACCCGACAGTGCCGCGCGCCCTGATCTTGCGCCGATATGTGTGCCGCGACACACTTGGCGGATGAATAGTGTGGAGTCGCCGTCGGAGATCACCGAATTGATGGGCCAGGTGGCTGACTTGATGTTGGCCGACCTCGACGAGCTGGTCGCTGAGATGGATGCTGCGGAGATCGAGTTGACCCCGTTGATGGGCGCCGACGCCGCACTGACCGCGGAGATGTCGGCAAGCAACCGCGCCAATGCCGCGCGCCTGCTCCACATGTTGGCCCGGCGCGACGGGCGGGTGCCCCTCGACGTCCCTCCCGAGGCTCTCGACGTGGCCCGCACGGTGGCGCGGCGCGGAGTTGAACTCGACGTGATCTTCCAGTCCTACCGGCGCGGGCAGAACATCGCCTGGCGGCGTTACATGACCCATGCCGCGCGTGTCGCCGCCCCGGGACCGGTGCTGCAGCAGCTCTTGGAGATGTCGTCGCAGTTGATGTTCGAATACGTCGACCATGTGATCGGCCGCGTTATCGCCGAAGCACAACGTGAGCGTGAGGAGGTCCTCGGTGGCGCGTTGGCGCGCCGTGCGGAAACCATCCGGCTGATACTCGACGGCGCCCCGATCGACAGCCGAAGGGCAAGCGAGCGGCTGGGATACGACCTCGCGCGGCGGCATACCGCGGTCGTGTTGTGGTCGCCACCCCCCGGTGAAGTCCAGGGCGCTTTGGAATCGGCAGCCGCCATTCTGGCGCAGGCCATCGGTGCGCGACGCCCGATCACGCTTCCCGCCGGAGTCTCAACATTGTGGGCATGGATCGGCACGGACTCCAATCCGCCGGCCGACGAACTGCGGGAGGCGATCGGCAAGGTGGACAACGGTGTCCGCGCCGCAGTTGGCCCGACGCGGCCTGGGATCGGCGGATTCCGTCGCTCGCACGCCGCGGCTCTGGCGATACAACGGCTGCTCGCGGTACACCCAAACGGTGCAAAGCTGGCGTTCTATCACGAACTGGAGGTGACCGAGCTGGCCGCGCACAACCTGGACCGGGCAGCCGAGTTCGTGGCCACCACCCTGGGACCGTTGGCCGAGAACGCCGCGAGCGCGGAGCGGCTTCGTGAGACGTTGCGGGTGTTTCTCGACGAAGCCGAGAACGCGCCGCGGGCCGCGGCGAGGTTGCACACCCACCGAAACACCGTGCTGCAACGAGTGGCACGCGCCACCGAATTGCTCGGCTACCAGGTCTCCGACCGTCGGCTGGCGGTCGAACTAGCGCTCGAACTCGCCCATCAGATCGGCCCCCGGGTGCTGTCTCGGGAGGAGTCGACGATCACGCGTAGGTGATGATGCCCCGGATGTTCTTGCCGTCCCGCAGATCCTGATAGCCCTGATTGACGTCTTCGAGGCGGTAACGGGCGGTCACCAGCTCGTCGAGCCGGAGCTGACCGGCGTCGTAGAGCCGTAGCAGCCGCACGATGTCGTACTGTGGGTTGGCCGATCCGAACAGTGATCCCTTGATGGTCTTCTCCATCAGCGTCAGCATCATGCCGGAGACGTGCACGGTCAGCCTCTCCGGGCTGGCCAGGCCGACCACGATCACGGTCCCGCCCTTGCCGACGATGTCGAAGGCCGACGAGATCACTTCCTCCTCGACGGTGCCGACGGTGACGATCGCCTGGTCCGCACCCTGTCCCCAGGACAGTTCAGAAACCTTCTCTGCTGCCTCATTTGCCGATGAGAATGCGTGGGTGGCACCGAATTTCAGCGCGGTTTCGCGTTTGAATTCCACCGGGTCGACTACGACGACGTACTTGGCGCCCGATTGCAGCGCGCCCTGCACGGCGTTGATGCCGATACCGCCGACACCGTAGATCACCGCGATGTCCCCGGGCCGGACGTTGCCGGCGTAGGTGGCCGCACCCCAGCCGGTGGGCACGCCGCAGCCCACCAGCACCGCGGTCTCCAGCGGCAGCCAGTCATCGATCTTGACCACCGAATGTTCGGAGATGACGGCGCGCTCGGAGAACGTGCCCAGCATGCACATGGCGCCGAATTCCGTGCCGCCGGAGCGGAATCGGAAGGTGCCGTCGGGCATGCACCCGTCCAGGATGGTGGCGCCCATGTCACAGAGGCTTTGGCGGCCGGTGGCGCAGTAGCGGCAGGTGCCGCAGCTGGGGATGAATGAGCACACCACGTGATCGCCCGGGGCGACCTTCGTCACGCCGACACCGACGTCCTCGATGATCCCGGCGCCCTCGTGCCCGCCGACGATCGGGTAGCGCGGTGGCAGATCGCCGTCGGTCAGGTGCAGATCCGAATGGCACAGTCCGGCAGCCACGTACCGGATCAAAACCTCCCCCGGGCCGGGGCCGTCGAGATCGAGTTCCATGATCTCGAACGGCTTACCCGGCTCCAGCAGCACTGCCGCAGTGGTTTTCACAGCGCCGAACCGCCCAGCGCCTGCGCCAGCGTGTCGTTGAGCTCGGACAGCTGCGCCCACAGGGTGTTTGTCAGCTCCGTGCCGTCGGTCGCGTTCAGCAGCGCTACCGACAGGTCGTCGCGAGCGTTGAGGAACCCGGCGGAGATGCTGGTGGCCGGGTCGAACAGCGCGTCGTTGAGGATGGTGCCGAACGAGTTGAAGCTGGCCATCAGGTTCGCCGAGTCCGACCAGTAGTCGGACGTCTGCATCGCCGCGAAGGTCTGCTCGGTGAAGTGCTGCAGCTGCAGCCCCGCCAGCACGCTCGGCAGTTCCAAGTCCTTGATCGCCAGCGGCAGGTTGTTCAGCAGTGCGTTGAAGCTGCCTTCGGGGTGGGCCAGCACGTTGTTGAACACGCCTGCCCAGTTCGGCCCGAGATCGGCCGACGTCATCCGGTCGAAGATCGAAGGCACCGAGTCCTGGCCGCCGAACAGCTGGTCGAAGGTGTCTGCGCCGATGGCGGCCTTGATCTGGCCGATCTGCAGGTTGTCCCACAGCCAGTTGATGTTCGACGACTGGTGGAAGGAGTAGCCGTACTCGAGCAGCCGCTCCTGGGCCAGCGCCGCGTACTCCTGCGGGGTGACCGTCGGCATGTCCGCCGGCAGGTAGTCCTTGACGTCGGAGATCGGCACTACGGTGGTCTCGATGTTGGGGTTGGTGATCGTTCCGGTCACGTCCTGCCAGCGCAGGATGACCCCGCCATTGGTCAGGTCGCCGATGTTGACCCAGTTCGCGTAACCGGGGTTTTCGCTGCTCAGGATGTAGTAGGTGTAGCCGTCATCGCCCTGGAAGATCTGGGTGTTGTTCAGACTGCCGGTCGCGCTGGCGAACGCATCGTTCTGTCCCCACTCGTTGGTGAGCTGCAGGCCGTGGTAGGCGGACTCGAGCTCGGGCACCTTGAGCACCAGCGCCTGACCGGGCTCCAACGAAAAGTTGCCCAGGCTGGTGACCTGACCCGGCAGCGTCAGGCCCGGGACGTTGGCGGCGGTGTCGCCGAGCTTGCTGAACTCGTTCGGGTCGTTCAGCAGCGGGTACTGGATCTGGTGGTAGTAGGTGTCGGACATGTTCGCCAGCGGCAGCACCTTGCCGGTGATGCCCAGGATGGTGCCGATCTGGTCGTCGTTGAGCCACGGAACACTCATCGCCGCACCGTCTTTGACGATGTGGACGTCGTTGTGGATCTGGCCCCAGTCGCCGACGGTGTCGCGAACCAGCAGCGAGGTCGCCCCGGCGCTGCTGAACCAGTTGACGCCGTTGCCCGGGTCGGTGGCGCTCACGACGATGGTGTAGCTGCCGTCCGCATTGGGGGTGGCGTTGGCGAAGCTGAAGCTCTCCATCGGGGCGAAATTCGAATTCACGACGCTGCCGGAGTAGGTGGCCAGGCCACCGCCGATGGAACCGTCGCCGGCGTGCACCGTGATGGTGTAGCTGGCGTTCGGGTCCAGCGGCATCAGGCCGTACTGGTTGTCCGGGTTGCCGTAGATAAGGTACGACTGCGGGTCGGCGGCCGAGGCGTTCCACATGAAGGGTGCCGCCGTGTAGGCGGTGCCATTGATTTGGGGGAAGTCCGGCAAGCCCGGGAATTTGAGCGTGCCCGCGTTGAACTGGGACAGAATGATCGCCAGGGTGGTCGACGACATGTTCTGGATGTACTGCGGCAGCATGCCGTCCGACGCCCCGTGATTGATGAAGTCGAACAGCGGGTTGTTGGCGTCGAAGTCCGCGATGCTGGCCTGCGCCTGCTCCAGTGCCGCGACCGCGCCTTGCAGAGCGCCGGCCTCGGCAGCCGCGTGTGGGGTCATCAGCATCATCGCCAATGCGCCGGTCCCCATGCTGGAGGCCAACCCGGCCATGTGAGCGGCCCGGCGTAGCCGGCCGCGGCGCGCCGCCCGGTTGGCGGGCGCGCCGGTAATTGCGGCATCCGCGAGTGAGGCGGTGTAGACGATAGACATGAGTTCTCCTCGCTTCGAGTGAGTCGGTGATACACGACAGCACTGGCGTCGAACGGCGGGTGAGCACCGCCCGGTAAGTGACCTGGGCAACGTTATTGACGGCCACCCGACCGCGACATGGCCGAGCGCTCAGGAAAGTCCGGGATATGTGTGCGACGACACATGAGGCGCTGAGTGTGACCTCAGGCTAGGGCGAGAGCGGGCCCGGCCCACTGTCCCGCAACTGCCGCGGCGTCTTCCCGAACCAGCGCCGGCACGACCGGTTGAATGCGCTCTGCTCGGAGTAGCCGAGTAGGGCGACGATGTGTTGGATCGGCAGATCGGGTTCGGCGAGGTAGCGCATCGCCTGATCGCGGCGTTGCTGGTCGATGACCGCCCGGCAACCCATGCCCTCGGTGGCCAGTTGCCGTTGCAGGGTCCGCGGATGCATGGCCAGCTCGGCCGCGATGACATCGATGTTGCACTGGCCGGTGGGCAGGAGCCGACGCGCCAGTTCGGCTACGCGTACCGACAACAAAGGCGAGTTGGGCAGATAGGTGGATTCCAGGTAGCTGGTGGCGAGACGCCGGGTGTTGGGGTCGGCGTTCTCGATACGCTGCTCGCCCAGCCGGGCGGGAAGCTCGAACCCGCACCAGGTTTGCCCAAACCGCACCGGGCAGTCCAACGCTTGGCGGTACGCCTCGTCAGGGGCTCGTTGGGCGTGCATGAACACGATCGCGCCTGCTCGGGCCTGCGGGCCGCCGAGCAACTGAATAATGCGCACCGCGATGCCCATGCTCAGTTCGTAGGCCTGCAGTGGATATGGGATACCCGATTCGGCCACCGCATAGCCGAAGGCGATGCCGCCGTCGGTTGGCCGCTCGGCCAGCCCCAATGCCGGTGAGTGAATGTAGAGGTAGCGGGCGATCGCTCGGAGGCCGCCCAGCACGGTCTGCGCGTTTCGGGCGATCACCGCGAGCGGACCGAGGACGTGCAGGCCTTGCCGGCCGGAGAGCCGGAGGCCGAAGTCCGGGCACCGAAGTTCGTCGGCGGTGTTCTCCAGCAGGCGAATGAACGCGCCGGACGACACGAACCCATCCTCGTGGTATTCGACGTCGGGCGGAATGTGAAAGCGCGACAAGAAAATCTGTGGGTCAGCGTCGAGTTCGCGCACCAGCTCGGCGTAGCCCGACATCGCCGGTGCCCGGATGAGACTGCCCACGCATCAACCCCTGTGTCGTGAAATGACAAAAATATGTCACAAAATGTCAAGACCGATGGTATGACGGATGACCATGATCGTGCCATGACTGAGTTCGCAGGCAAGGTCGTCGTCATCACGGGTGCAGGGTCGGGGATCGGCAGGGCGCTGGCGCTCAATCTCGCTGCCAAGGGCGCCAAACTCGCGCTGTCCGATATCGACGCCGAGGGCCTTGCCGAGACCGTGCGCAGGGCTGAAGTGATGGGCGCGCAGGTGAAGTCGGACCGCGTCAATGTGGCCGAGCGGGCCGCGGTGCTGGCCCACGCCCAAGACGTTGTCGCCCACTTCGGCCACGTTCATCAGGTCTACAACAACGCCGGTATCGCCTACAACGGTGACGTCGAGAAGGTGGCGTTCAAGGACATGGAGCGGGTGATGGACGTTGACTTCTGGGGAGTCGTCAACGGCACCAAGGCCTTCCTTCCGCACGTGATCGCGTCGGGTGACGGGCACATCATCAACGTCTCGAGCCTATTCGGTCTTGTCGCGGTGCCGGGCCAAAGCGCTTACAACGCAGCCAAGTTCGCAGTAAGGGGCTTCACCGAAGCGCTACGCCAGGAGATGCTGATCAGTGGTCACCCGGTCAAGGTGACGTGTGTGCATCCGGGCGGCATCAAGACCGCCGTGGCCCGCAACGCGTCAGTCGCGGACGGCGAGGACGCGCATACGTTCGCTGAGTTCTTCGACAAGTACCTGGCACTGCATTCCCCGGAGATGGCCGCGAACAGGATCGTCGCAGGGGTCCGCAAGGGGAATGCCCGAGTGGTGATCGGGTGGGAGGCTCATGCCCTCGATGTGCTGGCACGGGTTGCCGGGCCGGCGTATCAGCGCGTGATCGCGGTGGGAGCGGCTCGCTTTTTCCCGTGGATCAACTCCGTCGACCGTGAAGCACGCTGAACGTTGCCAACTGTCGTGCCGAACATTGCGAGGAGCCTGCCATGACGACTATTGCCGAGTTTCCCATCCAAGCCGATGTCCGGGCCTTCTTGGACCGGCGCAAGCAGCTGCTCATCGGCGGACGCTGGATGGACGCACAATCGGGGCGCACCTTTGTCACCAGCGACCCAGCATCCGGACTGAGGCTGGCTGACGTTTCCTGGGCACAGTCCGGCGATGTCGATCGTGCGGTGGCTGCAGCCCGCGACGCGTTCGACGATGGACCGTGGCAGGCGATGAAACCCAATGAGCGGGCCGCGCTGCTGTGGCGAGTCGGTGACATCATCGCCGAGCGGGCCGCGGAGTTCGGCGAGATCGAGGCGTTGGACAACGGCAAATCCGCGGCAGTCGCTGCGGCGGTGGACGCGGGGTTGTCCGCGGACGCATTCCACTACTACGCGGGTTGGGCCACCAAGATCGGCGGCTCGACCGTCAATGTGTCGATGCCGCTTGCGCCGCCGGAAGCGCAGTTCCACGCCTACACACTTCGCGAGCCGGTCGGGGTATGCGGGTTGATCGTGCCGTGGAACTTCCCGCTGTTGATGGCCGCGTGGAAGTTGGCGCCGGCGCTGGCTGCGGGCAACACCGTGATCCTCAAGCCGGCCGAGCAGACGCCGTTGTCGGCGTTGCTGCTGGGTGAGATCTTCTGCGAGGCCGGTTTCCCGCCGGGGGTGGTCAACATCCTCACGGGATTCGGTGATGTCGGCGCTGCGCTGTCAGCTCACGACGGGGTCGACAAGATCGCGTTCACCGGCTCCACCGAGGTCGGCAAGCTCGTCGCCGACGCCGCGCGCGGCAATCTGAAGAAGGTGTCGCTGGAGTTGGGCGGCAAAAGCCCCAACGTGGTGTTCGCCGACGCAGATTTCGATCTGGCGGTCGCAGGATCTGTGAATGCGTGGCTGTTCAATCACGGTCAGTGCTGTGTGGCAGGTACCCGATTGTTTGTGGAGGACGCGATCTTTGCCGACTTCACCACCGCCGTCGCCGAGGCGGCTTCGAAGGTGAAGATCGGTCCGGGACTCGATCCGCGTACCGAACTGGGTCCACTGGTCTCGGCGGAACAGCTAGACAAGGTCACCGGATATCTGCGGGACGGACTCGCCGAGGGGGCCCGTGCCCTGACCGGCGGCAAGCGCCACGGCGACCGCGGATTCTTCATCGAGCCCACGGTATTCGTCGACGTGCGACCGGAATTCAGCATCGTCCGCGAGGAGATCTTCGGCCCCGTTGTGGCCGCGCTGCCGTTCAACGCCGACGCCGGCATCGGTGCAGCGGTGCGGGCTGCCAACGATTCGAACTACGGTCTGGCTGCCGGTGTCTGGACCCGCGATATTTCCAAAGCCCATCGTGTCGCACGAGCGCTGAAGGCCGGAACGGTTTGGGTCAATCAGTACAACGGCTTGGATACGGCGATGCCGTTCGGCGGCTACAAGCAGTCCGGCTGGGGCCGTGAACTCGGGGCTGATGCCCTCGATCTCTACCTGCAGACGAAGTCGGTCAATGTCGCGCTCTAGCAACTCGGGCAGCGTTCTCGCTGGCCGGAACTCCTACGCGCGCGGAGAGACCGAGCCCGCGCTACTGGAGATGACGATCGGTGCCAACTTAGCCGCAACTGTCGCGCGGGTGCCCGATCGCGATGCCGTTGTCGATGTCGTATCCGGTCAGCGATGGAATTACGCCGAGCTGTCGGAGGCCGTGGCGAGGTTGGCCACGGGATTGCTTCAGGCGGGAATAGGGCCTGGCGATCGGGTCGGCATCTGGGCGCCGAACTGCGCGGAATGGGTGCTGGTGCAGTACGCGACGGCTGAGATCGGGGCGCTGCTGGTCAGCCTCAACCCCGCCTACCGCGCGCACGAACTGCAATACGCGCTGCAGAAGGCAGCGCCGGCGATGATGATCGCAGCGCGCGGGTTCAAAAGCTCCGATTATGCCGCCATGCTGGCCGAGGTGGCGCCGCACTGTCCGCAGCTGCGCGAGGTGGTGCTGTTGGGCGGTGCCCGCTGGGAAGCACTGGCCGGCACGAGCATCGATAGGGCAGCGCTCGCCGCGGTCGCGGTTACGCTCAGTGCCCATGATCTGATCAACATCCAATACACCTCGGGCACCACCGGGTATCCCAAGGGCGCCACGCTCACACACCGCAACCTCCTCAACAACGGCTATCTGGTAGGGGAGCTGTTGGGCTATACCGAGCATGATCGGATCTGCATTCCGGTGCCGTTCTATCACTGCTTCGGGATGGTGGTGGGGAACCTGGCGGCCACCAGTCATGGCGCTGCCGTGGTGATCCCGGGACCCGGTTTTGATCCGCTGGCCACGTTGCGTGCAGTGCGCGACGAATCCTGCACCAGCCTCTACGGAGTACCGACGATGTTCATCGCCGAGTTGGCGGCTCCGGAGTTCGAGGATGTCGATCTGAGCAGTCTGCGCACCGGGATCATGGCGGGCTCGCCTTGCCCGGAGAGCGTCATGCGCGCGGTGATCGAGCGGATGCACATGGCGGAGGTGGCCATCTGCTACGGGATGACTGAAACGTCCCCGGTGTCCACCCAGACCCGCGCCGGGGATTCGCTGGAACTCCGGGTGGGCACGGTGGGCCGGGTGGGGCCGCACCTTGAGGCCAAGGTCGTCGATCCGGCCACCGGCGCGACCGTGGCACGCGGAGTGACCGGGGAGCTGTGCACCCGTGGCTATTCCGTGATGGCCGGTTACTGGAACGCCCCGGAGCGCACCGCCGACGTCCTCGACGCCGAGGGCTGGATGCACACCGGGGATCTGGCGGTCATGGATGACGACGGTTATCTGCGGATCGCCGGCCGGATCAAGGACATGGTCATCCGCGGCGGGGAGAACGTCTACCCGTGCGAGGTCGAAGAGTTTCTCTACGCCCATCCCGACATCGTCGGTGTCCAGGTCATCGGGGTGCCGGATGAGTTTTATGGCGAGGAACTGATGGCGGTGATCACACTGCGGGACCCGGCGGTTCCGCTGACCCTTGAGGCGCTGCGCTCGTTCTGCACCGGACGTATGGCGCACTTCAAGATTCCGCGCTATCTACGCATCGTCGACGAGTTTCCGATGACCGTCACCGGCAAGGTCCGTAAAGACGTGATGCGCATCCATGCAATCGAGTACTTAAGGAGAACGAATGAATCCGTCGTTTGACCTGTTCAAACTCCCCGAGGAGCACGACGAGTTGCGGGCGGCGATCCGCGCGCTGGCGGAGA
>NZ_LZIN01000012.1 GCF_001667375.1 Mycolicibacter sinensis
GGCCGGATCCGGCGCCGGAATACATCAGCGCAGAGTTGACCTCCGGCGGCAACGCTGCAAAATTCATCGGCTACTCCGCGATCAGCCGGCAGCCGCCGCGTTCGCCGCCTCGGCGGTCGCATACGAGATGCCGCCGCCGTTCAGCGCGGCGACGAACATCTGATTGACGGCCGCCGCCTGAGCGGCCACGCTCTGAAACAGCGCACCGTTGGCGTTGAACAGCGCGGCAATCGACGTCGAGACCGCATCGGCGGCGGGTGCGGCCACCGCGGTGGTCGGTGTCGCCACCGCCGCGCTCTGTGCCTGCACCGCCGAACCGATTCCCTGCAACTCGCCGGCCGCCCCGGACAGCATCTCCGGTTGGGTAACCACGAAAGACATCTATTTACCTCCCCTTGAATTCATTCGTCGACAAAATGTTCGATGACGCGTTCGCGTTGTTTGTGGAACTCCTCGTCGGTCAGCACGCCGGAGTCGCGCAGTTCGGCCAGGCCGCGCAGTTCCGCGAGAACCTCCACGCCGGTTACCTCGTCCGGGCGTGCTGCTGGTTCTTCGTTGTCTGGGGCCGGTTTGGCCGCCGCGGTGGGATTGGGCTGGGTGGTCACCGCTGCTCGCCGGCCCGGGGCCACCGTGGCGGCCATGGCGCGGCCGGCCATGGTGGCCAGCGCCATCTCGGCGTAAGGAGCTCCGGCTCCGGCTCCGGCGGCCGCGGCGGTACTGGATTGTGCTGAGAGCAAAGCGACTTCGCGTAGCGCCGAGGGGGCGGCGGCCGCCCAGGCCTGCGGCACCGACAGCCCGCCCAGCGGCACCGCCTTGCCCATGCCGGCCCAGGTCGCCCCCACCCGGCCGGCCCCGCTCAGGCCGGCCGCCGGCAGCCCGGTGGCGGGTCCGAGACCGCCCAGGGGCGGGGCAAGCCCCAACAGCCCGCCGGCCGGCGTCGTCTGGCCGATCAGACCGAGACCGCTCGCGGCGCCGAACTCACCGGTGATGCCCAGGCCGGCGAACGGCCCCAGACTGGCCGCCTCGATCGCCAGTCCGCCGAATTCCAGCCCTGCGCCGCCGCCCTCGAAGGGGGCGATGCTGTCCACCTCGATGACCGCGACCAACAAGTCGAGCAGCAGGCCGGGTGCGCCGGCGCCTTCATACGACCCGGAGGTGCCGGCGGCGGGTGCGGCCAGTTGGGTGGCGGTGGTCAGGGCGTGGCTGGCGGCGGCGCTGCCGGCGGTTTGCATGGCCGAGGTGGTGGTGGGGGCGTGACCTGGGCCGGCATGAACACAC
>NZ_LZIN01000013.1 GCF_001667375.1 Mycolicibacter sinensis
GGACCCGGCCGGGGGGGGGGGGGCCGCGGCAGCCAGGTGGTGCGCCATCGCCCCGATCCCCAGGCCGCCGAGCACCCCGGCCGGGGCCAGCACGGTCGTGGCGGCCAGCGCCGGTATCAGCGCCGGTATCAGCGCCGTTTGGGTGATCAGGTAGTTGAGCGCCTGGATGGTGTTGCCCATGGTCGCCCCGACGATCTCGACCATCGCCATCGGGATGACCAGGCCGAGGCCCTGGGGATTGAACAGTGCGGTGTACATGATCGCCAGCAGGTCGTCGATGATCACGATGCTGGTGAACGCGAAATACGACCCGGGGTCCAGTGGCACCGAGAAGATGTAGGCCAGGTTCGCCGGGTTCAAATAGCTCAGCGGGTTGCCGGTCCAGGCCAGCCACGATCCGGGCACCCCGGGTGGCGGCAGCGCCCCCGACCCGTTGAGCCCGGCGAACCACTCGGCCAGCGGGTCGGAGATACCGGTGAAGCCGATCTGTTTGAAGAACTCCGTCAGCTGCGCATACAGCGGGTACTGACTGCTGTCGGGGTAGGGCGGATGCGGGACGAGTCCTTCGAGCCATTTCCCGAAGTCGATGAACCACTGCGGCGGCTGGGGTGGTGTCGCATCGGCGCTGCCGGGAGTCTTGAGCACGGTCGGCGCCGGCTCGAGCTGCGGGGCTGACGCCACCGCAGTGGCCGCTGTCGCCTGGTAGCCGGTCATCACGGTGGCGGCCTGCAACCACATCCGGGCATAGTCGGCCTCATTCAGCGCGATCGGAATCGTGTTGATACCAAAGAAATTTGTGCCCGTCAGCACGGCGTGGGTGACGTGGTTCGCCACCAGTTCGGCCATCGTCGGCATCGCCGCCAGTGCGCTGGTGTAGCCGGCGGCCGCGGTCTGCTGCTGGGCGGCTGTCGCGGTCGCAGTAGCACCGGCGCGTACCAACCAGGCCAGGTACGGCGCGTTGGCGGCCACGAACGCCTCCGCCGACGGCCCGTGCCATACCCCGGGCTGCACCGCGCCCAGCAACGCGGTCAGCTCATCGGCGGTGGCGGTGTACTCGGCGGCCAGCGCGGTCCACGCCGCGGCCGAGGCCAGCAGCGGGCCGGCACCGGGACCTGCCGACAATAACGTTGAATGTACTTCTGGCGGAGACGCCATCCAGATAGGCGCGGTCACGTCGACCAGCTCTCTCGGGGTACACCGCCCCGGGTAGCAGGATGCGACGACGTGAGTGTCCTGACTCTCGGATCAACGCTCGCCTCGCCTTCCAACTCCGCAAAGAGCCGTGGCTGTTGAGGGTCGCTCCCCGATCACAGTGGCGGGACCGTGCCGGATTTACACCGGCTTCCTGCACCGTCGTTGCCTTACCGGCGCATTATCGCACGCGTCAAGGCGTCTGCTCGCGCTGCGCCCGCGTCCAGGTGCCCGGCGTCATCGGGATGACGGCACCGCCGCCGAACGCATCCCCGGCCAGGGCGGTGAGTCCGCTGGGCAGCACGTCCGCCGGTCCCGCAGCGCTCGCGGCGTCTTCCAGATCCATGTATTCATAGCCGCGGCCCAGCATGCCGGTCTTCGCCTTGCGGCGCCGGCGGGCCCTGGCCTGCCCCTCGACAGCGGCCGCTGGGGCGGGAACCTCGACGGCATCGGGCTCGGGCGCTTTGCGGCGGCGGGCGCTGGTGCCCGCCGCGCGGCGGGCTTGCTGGCCCAGGCCGGCAACCAGATACATGGCGGACAGGCCGTCCACCGGGGCCAGCGGCGGTGCGGGCGCGGGCGGTGGGGCACCCGGCGCGGCAGGCGCCGGGGCCGCAGGGGGTGCCGGAGCCGGCGCGGGAGCGGGGGCGGACGCCGGGACCGGCGGTGTGGGTGCCACCGTCAGACCGGCGAACGGCGGCGGCGCCGGGATCAGCGGCACCGGCACGGCGTGCGGGGCCGCCAGACCGGACAGCCCCGCCAAACCGGCCAGCGGCGCCACGGTCAACGGCGCCAGCGCGGCGGTCATCATCGGCAGCATCACCGGGATCAGCACGATGGCCTGCTCCAGCAGCGTCTTGAGCAGGGCGATCACGTCGGTGATGATGGTGCCGATCGCCTCTACCGCGGTGAACAGCAGTGTCGAGGCGATGGTGCCCGGGTTACCGGAGGCGAACGCCGCGGTGAGGTCCGCGCCGATGAAGGCGAACGTCTGCGACAGGTAGGCGGCAAACGATCCGAAATCCATCGGGTAGCCCAGCGCGAACGCCACGTTGTAGGGGCTCAAAAAGCTCAGCGGATTTCCGGTGATGGTCAGCCAGGGGTCGAACCCGGCGAAGATCGACTGCAGGTAGGGGTTGGCCGCCAGCTGCTTGATCATCGGCTGCAGCACATTGTTGTAGAAGTCGGTGTAGCCGCTGTTCTGCAGCCACTGCATGATGTCGTTCTGCCGGTCCGGCGGCAGCGCTGGTTGGCTCGCGTCGGCCGATTCGGCCTTGGCGATTTGCGGTGCGGCGACCGTTTGCGGACTCGATGCCACCGCCGCCCCGGCCACGGCCTGATAGGTGGCCATCACTGCGGCGGCCTGGAACCACATCCGGCCGTAGTCGGCCTCGTTCAGCGCGATCGGGATGGTGTTGACGCCGAAGAAGTTCGTGCCCACCAGCACCGCGTGGGCGGTGTGGTTGGCCGCCAGCTCCGCCGGCGTGGGCATCGCCGCCAGCGCGCCGGTGTAGGCCGCGGCCGCGGTCTGCTGCTGGCCGGCCATCACCGCACTGGCGGCACCGGCCTGGGTCAACCAGGCCAGATACGGAGCGTTGGCCGCCACATACGCCTCGGCGGACGGGCCCTGCCACGCCCCGGTCTGCACCGCAGCCAGCAGCCCCGACAGTTCGTCGGCGATCGCGGCGTACTCGGTGCCCAGCGCGCTCCACGCCGCCGCCGACGCCAACAGCGGGCCGGGACCGGGGCCGGCCGACAGCAACGTCGAATGGATTTCCGGAGGGGATGCGATCCAGATCGGCGCGGTCACGTTCGTCAGCTCTCTCGGGGAGCCCCACCCCGAATCGACAGCGTCATCGCCTTACCGGCGCATTGTCGCACGCCAGGCGTGCCTAATCGCCGCCGAGCGTGAAATTGCCTTCACGCTCGGAGTCCGACAGTGAAGCTAACTTCACGTTCGGCGGGGCCCTCAGACCTCGGCGTCGATCGCGGCGTTCAGCGTCGGGCTGGGCCGCATCACCGCCGCCGTCATGTCGTGGTCCGGCTTGTAGTAGCCGCCGATGTCCACCGGCTTGCCCTGCACCACGGTCAGCTCGTCGAGTATGACGTCCTGGTTCTTGTTCAGGGCGTCGGCCACCGCGGCGAAGTGCTTGGCCAGCTCGGGGACCTCGGTCTGCGCGGCGAGTTCCTCCGCCCAGTATTTGGCGAGGAAGTACTGGCTGCCGCGGTTGTCCAGCTCACCGGCCTTTCGCGACGGGCTCTTGTTGGCGTCGAGCAGCTTGCCGATCGCCGCGTCCAGCGTCGACCCCAGGACCTTGGCGCCCACGTTGTCAGCCTTGACACCCAGGTCGTCGAAACTGGCTGCCAGCGCGAGGAATTCGCCGAGCGAGTCCCAGCGCAGGTGGTTCTCCTCCACCAGCTGCTTGACGTGCTTGGGCGCCGAACCGCCCGCGCCGGTTTCATACATGCCGCCGCCGGCCATCAGCGGCACGATCGACAGCATCTTGGCGCTGGTGCCCAGCTCCAGGATCGGGAACAGGTCGGTGAGGTAGTCGCGCAGGATGTTGCCGGTGACGGCGATGGTGTCCTGACCGCGGATCAGCCGCTCCAGGGTGTAGCGCATGGCCCACACCTGCGGCATGATCTGGATCTCCAGGCCCTCGGTGTCGTAGTCCTTCAGGTAGGCCTTGACCTTCTTACGCAGCTCCGCCTCGTGCGGGCGCTCGGTGTCGAGCCAGAACACCGCCGTCATGCCCGAGGCCCGGGCCCGCTGGACGGCCAGCTTCACCCAGTCCTGGATGGCGGCGTCAGTCACCCGGCACAGCCGCCAGATGTCGCCGGCTTCCACGTTCTGGGTCAGCAGCACCTCACCGGTGGCCAAATCGACGATGTCGGCGACACCGGACTCGGGCACCTCGAACGTCTTGTCGTGGCTGCCGTACTCCTCGGCCTTCTGCGCCATCAACCCGACGTTGGGGACGGTTCCCATGGTGGCCGGGTCGAATTGGCCGTGCGTCTTGCAGAAGTTGATCAGCTCCTGATAGATGCGGGCGAAGGTCGACTCGGGGTTGACGGCCTTGGTGTCCTTCTGCCGTCCGTCGGCGCCGTACATCTTGCCGCCGGCCCGGATCATCGCCGGCATGGAGGCGTCCACGATCACGTCCGACGGCGAGTGGAAGTTGGTGATGCCGTTGGCCGAGTCGACCATCGCCAGCTCGGGGCGGTGCTCGTGGCAGGCGTGCATGTCCTCGATGATCTCCTCGCGTTGCGAGGCCGGCAGCGTCTCGATCTTGCTGTAGAGGTCGGACAGGCCGTTGTTGACGTTGACGCCCAAATCGTCGAAGAGCTTCTGGTGCTTGGCGAACGCATCCTTGTAGAACACCTTGATGGCGTGGCCGAACACGATCGGATGGCTGACCTTCATCATGGTCGCCTTGACGTGCAGCGAGAACATCACACCGGTCTTGCGGGCGTCCTCCATCTCCTCTTCGTAGAACTCGCGCAGCGCGGCCACACTCATGAACATCGAGTCGATGATGTCGCCGGCCAGCAGCGGCACCTTCTCCTTGAGCACAATCGTCTTGCCGCTCTTGGTCTTCAGCTCCATCTTGATGTCGCGGTCGCGGTCCAGCGTCATCGACTTCTCGCCGTGGTAGAAGTCACCGCCGCGCATGGTGGCCACATGCGTGCGCGACGCCATCGACCACTCGCCCATGCTGTGCGGGTGCTTGCGCGCGTACTCCTTGACCGCCTTGGGTGCGCGCCGGTCCGAGTTGCCTTCCCGCAGAACCGGGTTCACCGCACTGCCGAGGCACTTGCCGTAGCGGTCGTGAATGTCGCGCTCGTCGTCGGTCTTCGGGTCCTCGGGATAGTCCGGCAGGTTGAATCCCTTGCCCTGCAGTTCCCTGATGGCGGCCACCAGCTGCGGCACCGAGGCGCTGATGTTGGGCAGCTTGATGATCGTGGTGTCGGGCAGGTGGGTGAGCCGACCGAGTTCGGCCAGATTGTCGGGCACCTGCTGGGCCTCGGTCAAAACGTCGGGGAACTGGGCCAGGATGCGCGCCGCCAGCGAGATGTCACTGGGCTTGACGTCGATTCCCGCCGGCCCGGTGAAGGCCTGCACGATCGGCAGGAACGAATACGTCGCCAGCAGCGGCGCCTCGTCGGTCAGCGTGTAGATGATGGTCGGCTGGTCGGCGCACATGGCTGTTCTCCCGGCGTCAGGGTTCGTGTGTGGTTGTGCTCCGCGTTGTACACGGCGGACCCAGTATCTCGCACCGCGCAATGGCGGCCACCGGCGGTGATCAGGTGGCGGCACCTCCACGGGATGAGATAGGCTGCGAGGCGGTCATGAGTGCCAGCGCTAAGCCCCGGCTTGCTGGCCGGCAACCCTCCAACCGCGGTGGGGTGCCCCGGGTGATTGACCGGGTTGAGTAGCCAGCACCGGCTACACGGCAAGCGCGGGTCCGCCACCACGGGCCCCCCGAGTAGACAGGGGAACCTGATGCGTGCCTCTTTGTGCCCGCTCGCCCGTTGCTGTTGTCACTGACTCCACCTCTGCGCCAGCGATAACAACTCACGGAAGAAAGCATTCACACATGACCGCCGGTAACAACTGGTCGTTCGAGACCAAGCAGATCCACGTCGGCCACGCCGGTGACCCGGAGACCGGGTCGCGCGCCCTGCCGATCTACCAGACCACGTCGTACCTGTTCCGCGACACCGACGAGGCCGCGGCCCGCTTCGCGCTGGCCGAGCCGGGCAACATCTACACCCGGCTGACCAACCCGACCAGCGCGGTCATCGAGGAGCGCATCGCCGCGCTGGAGGGCGGGGTCGCCGCGGCCCTGCTGTCCTCGGGACAGTCGGCCAGCACGTTCGCGATCTTGGCCCTGGCCGAGACCGGCGACCACATTGTGGCCAGCCCGCGGCTGTACGGCGGCACCTACAACCTGTTCCGCTACTCGCTGCCCAAGCTGGGTATCGAGGTCAGCTTCGTCGAGGACCCCGACAGCCTGGAGTCCTGGGCCGCAGCGGTACGGCCCAACACCAAGGCGTTCTACGCCGAGACCATCTCCAACCCGAAGATCGACATCCTCGACACCCCGGGGGTCTCGAAGGTGGCCCACGACCACGGTGTGCCGCTGATCGTCGACAACACCATCGCCACCCCGTATCTGATCCAGCCGATCAGCCAGGGCGCCGACATCGTGGTGCACTCGTGCACCAAGTTCCTGGGTGGGCACGGGACCGCGATCGCCGGCGTGGTCGTCGACAGCGGCAACTTCGACTGGACCCAGGGCCGCCACCCGGTCTTCACCACCCCCGACCCCAGCTACAACGGCCTGGTCTACGCCGACCTGGGCCCGCCGGCGTACGCGATCAAGATCCGTGCCCAGCTGATGCGCGACTACGGGTCGGTGGCCTCGCCGTTCAACGCCTTCCTGATCGCCCAGGGGCTGGAGACGCTGAGCCTGCGGATCGAGCGCCACGTCGCCAACGCGCAGCGGGTGGCGGAGTTCCTGGCCGCCCGCGACGACGTGCTGAGCGTCAACTACGCCGGGCTGGCCGACTCGCCGTGGCACCACCTGGCGCAGCGGCTGGCTCCCAAGGGCGTCGGCGGTGTGCTGTCCTTTGAGGTGGCCGGCGGTGTCGAGGCAGGAAAGGCCTTCGTCAACGCGCTGAAGCTGCACAGCCACGTCGCCAACATCGGCGACGTGCGCTCACTGGTGATCCACCCGGCGTCCACCACCCACAGCCAGCTCTCCGGGGACGAACTGCTGTCCACCGGGGTCACCCCGGGCCTGGTGCGGCTGTCGGTCGGCATCGAGGGCATCGAGGACATCCTGGCCGACCTGGAGCTCGGGTTCGCCGCGGCCTCGGCACAGCTCGGCGAATCGTCGGCGCTGGCGGCGCGTTGAGGCGGTCGGCCATGACGATCTCCGACGTGTCCAGGCAGGTGCTGCCCGCCGAGGGCGAGACCGGGGTGGTCGGCATCGGCTCGCTGCGCTTGGAGAGCGGGGCGGTGCTCGACGATGTCAGCATCGCCGTGCAGCGCTGGGGCGAGCTGTCGCCGCGGCGCGACAACGTGGTCATGGTGCTGCACGCGCTGACCGGCGACTCCCACGTCACCGGGCCCGCCGGGCCCGGGCATCCCACCGCGGGCTGGTGGGATGGGATCGTCGGGCCGGGCGCCCCGATCGACACCGACCGCTGGTGCGCGGTGGCCACCAACGTGCTGGGCGGCTGCCGCGGCTCGACCGGCCCGAGCTCGCTGGCCCGTAACGGAAAGCCTTGGGGCTCACGGTTTCCCGCCATCTCCATTCGCGACCAGGTGGAAGCCGATATCGCCACGCTGGCCGCGCTGGGCATCACCGAGGTGGCCGCGGTGCTGGGCGGTTCGATGGGCGGCGCCCGCGGCCTGGAGTGGATGATCGGCCACCCGGAGAAGGTGGGCGCGGGCCTGCTGCTGGCGGTCGGGGCCCGGGCGACCGCCGACCAGATCGGCACCCAGAGCACCCAGATCGCCGCGATCAAGGCCGACCCGGACTGGTGCGGCGGCGACTATTACGGCACCGGCCGCAGTCCCGAGGCCGGGCTGGCGGTCGCCCGGCGCATCGCGCACCTGACCTACCGCGGCGAGGCCGAGCTGGACCGTCGGTTCGGCAACGCCGCCCAAGAGGGTGAGGACCCCGCTGCCGGCGGGCGCTACGCCGTGGAGAGCTACCTGGGCTACCAGGGCGGCAAGCTGGTGTCCCGGTTCGACGCGGGCAGTTATGTGACGCTGACCGATTCGCTGTCCTCCCACGACGTGGGGCGCGGCCGGGGTGGCGTCGCGGCGGCCCTGCGCGGCTGCCGGGTGCCGGCGGTGGTCGCCGGGATCACCTCCGACCGGCTGTATCCGCTGCGCCTGCAGGCCGAGCTGGCCGACCTGCTGCCCGGCTGCGACGGCCTGCAGGTGCTCGACTCCGAGTACGGGCACGACGCCTTCCTGCTCGAGACCGACCGCGTCGGCGCGCTGATCCGCCAGACCCTGGACTTGGTGGGCCCGGCCGGGGACCGCCGGCGGTGAGCCCCCAGGCGCGGCACGACCGATCGCTGTCGTTCGGCTCGCAGGCCGCCGCCTACGAGCGGGGCCGGCCGTCCTATCCCCCGGAGGCCATCGACTGGCTGCTGCCGCCGGGCGCCCGCGACGTCCTCGACCTAGGCGCCGGCACCGGAAAGCTGACCGCCCGGCTGGTGGAGCGCGGCCTGGACGTGGTGGCCGTGGACCCGATCGCCGAAATGCTCGAGGTGCTGGCCGCGGCGCTGCCGGGAACCCCGGCCCTGCTCGGGACGGCCGAGCAGATCCCGTTGCCGGACAACAGCGTCGACGCCGTGCTGGTGGCCCAGGCCTGGCACTGGTTCGACGCGGCGCGGGCCATCCCCGAACTCGTGCGGGTGCTGCGGCCCGGCGGCCGGCTGGGCCTGGTGTGGAACACCCGCGACGAACGGCTGGGCTGGGTCAAGGAGCTGGGCACGATCATCGGCCGCGAGGACGCCCGCGACGCGGTGGATGCCGGCGTGCACCTACCCGAACCGTTCGGCGACATCCAGGGCCACCAGGTGGAGTGGACCAACTACCTGACACCGCAGGCGCTGATCGACCTGGTCGCCTCCCGCAGCTACTGCATCACCTCACCGGACGCCGTGCGCACCAAGACGCTGGACCAGGTCCGCAGGCTGCTGGCCACCCATCCGGCGCTGGTCGGTGCGACCGGTCTGGCGCTGCCCTACGTCACGGTGTGCGTGCGGGCAACGCTGTCGGACTCCTGAAAGCCAGTCGACCCACCGCACTGTGCACCAAGCGTGACCTGCCCGTGTCACCGTCGTGACTGCGCTCCTGAAGTGTTCTTACCGACGGGCGGCCATCGAGCCGCCCGCACCGCAACGGAGGGGGACGGACATGGAGTACAGCCGCGCGAGATCAGCGGTGCCCACGGCGACGGCGATGACCGCGGCCGGGACGGTATGGGCGGGCCTGATCGCCTCCGTGTGGCTGGCGGCGCCGGCGCAGGGCAGTCCGGTGGACACGTCGTTCCTGTCGGATCTGACCGGGGCGGGCGTCCCGGTCGGCGACCCGGCCGCGACCGCGGCGTTGGGCCAGTCCGTCTGCCCGATGCTCACCGAACCCGCCGGCACGGCCGCCTCGGTGGCGGCGCCGGTCGCCGGCCTGGGCAGCGGTCCCGCGATGTCACCGGAGATGGCGCAGCTGTTCACCGAGATCGCTGTGCAGGTCTACTGCCCGCAGATGCTGTCCCAGCTGGCCAGCGGCCAGGTGCCGGAGCTGCCGATGATCCCGGGCATGCCGGGCGGCGGCATTCCGGGGCTGTCCGGCGGCATTCCCGGGCTGCCCGGGGGGATCCCGGCCATCCCGGGCGCTTAGCCGGTAGCGCCGGCGACCGGCCCGCGCTCGAGGCCATCGAGCTAGCCCAACCGCAGGATCAGCTGGTGCCCAGCGGGTCGATGGTCGCGGCGATGTAGAGCATCACCGTCGACATGGCGGCCATGGTCGCGAAGTCCAGACCCCGGTCACGCAGCACCAGCAGCCCAGCCCGATCCGGCGACAGCACCAGCCGCAGCGCGGCCGCCACCCCGGCGCCGATGCCGATCAGCAGCGCGCCGCGGCGCCAGAAATTGGCCCCGGCCAGCGCGAACGCGGCGACGAAGACTAGGCCGACCACCACGATCGGCCACTGGGCGGCGAGCACCCGGCGAACCCGCGTCACAGTGCGCTCTCGACCCGTTCGACGACATTGGTCAGCAGGAACGCCCGGGTCAGCGGGCCCACGCCGCCGGGGTTCGGCGAGACGTGCCCGGCCACCTCCCACACGTCGGGGTGCACGTCGCCGACCAGTCCGGCGTCGGTGCGGCTGACACCGACATCGACGATGGCCGCCCCCGGACGCACCATGTCGGCGGTGAGCATGTGCGGGACCCCGACCGCGGCGACGATGATGTCGGCCTGCCGGGTCAGCGCCGGCAGGTCAAGAGTTGCGGTGTGGCACAACGTCACGGTGGCGTTTTCCGAGCGGCGGGTCAGCAGCAGTCCCAGCGGGCGGCCGACGGTCACGCCGCGCCCGATCACCACGACATGAGCGCCGGCGATCGGCACGTCGTAGCGGCGCAGCAGGTGCACGATTCCGCGCGGCGTGCACGGCAGCGCCGCCGGCGTGCCCAGCACCAGCCGGCCCAGGTTGGTCGGATGCAGTCCGTCGGCGTCCTTGGCCGGGTCGACGCGCTCCAGCGCGGCGTTCTCGTCGAGCTGCTTGGGCAGTGGCAGCTGCACGATGTAGCCGGTGCAGTCCGGGTTGGCGTTCAGCTCGTCGATGGTGTCGTTGAGCTGCGCCGTGCTGGCGTCGGCGGGCAGGTCGCGGCGGATCGAGGTGATGCCGACCTTGGCGCAGTCGGCGTGCTTGCCGCGCACGTAGGCATGTGAGCCGGGGTCGTCGCCGACCAGGATGGTGCCCAGCCCGGGCGTACGGCCCGCGGCGGCCAGCGCGGCCACCCGGTCTTTCAGGTCGACGAAGATCTCGTCGCGCGTCGCCTTGCCGTCCAACGTGATCGCACCCACGCGGACAGTCTGGCATGACCACCCGCGTACTCTCCCGATATGCCCGCTCCCGACGTCTTCAGCCCCGCCAAGCTCGGCCCGATCACGCTGCGCAACCGAGTCATCAAGGCGGCCACCTTCGAGAACCGCACACCCGGTGCGCTGGCCTCCGACGACCTGATCGAATACCACCGCCTGCCGGCAGCCGGCGGGGTGGGCATGACCACGGTCGCCTACTGCGCGGTCTCCCGAGGCGGCCGCACCTCCGACGACGGGCTGTGGATGCGTCCGGAGGCCGTTCCCGGGCTGCGCCGGCTCACCGACGCCGTGCATGCCGAGGGCGCGGCCGTCAGCGCCCAGATCGGCCACGCCGGCCCGGTCGCCGACGCCCGCTCCAACAAGGCCCGCGCCCTGGCCCCGGTGCGGTTCTTCAACCCGATCGGCATGCGGTTCGCCAAGAAGGCCACCCGCGACGACATCGACGAAGTCACCAAGCAGCACGCCGACACCGCCCGCTACGCTCTCGACGCCGGCTTCGACGCCGTCGAGATCCACCTCGGCCACAACTATCTGGCCAGCTCGTTTCTTTCTCCGCTGATCAACCGCCGCTCCGACGAGTTCGGCGGTTCGTTGGCCAACCGCGCCAAGGTGGCCCGCGGGATCGTGCAGGCGGTCCACAAGGCGGTGGGCGGTCAGATCGCGGTAACGGCCAAGCTCAACATGTCCGACGGCGTGCGCGGCGGCATCAGCCTGGACGAGTCGCTGACTACCGCGAAGTGGCTGCAGGACGACGGCGGCTTGGACGCCCTGGAACTGACCGCCGGCAGCTCCCTGGTCAACCCGATGTACCTGTTCCGCGGGCACGCGCCGATCAAGGAGTTCGCGAGTGTCTTTCCCCCACCGCTGAGTTGGGGCATGCGGATGACCGGCAAGAAGTTCCTGCGCGAATACCCCTACACCGACGCCTACCTGTTGGAACACGCCCGGCTGTTCCGCGCCGAGCTGTCGCTGCCGCTGATCCTGCTGGGCGGCATCACCAACCGCGAAACGATGGATCAGGCGATGGCCGAGGGCTTCGAATTCGTCGCGATGGCCCGCGCGCTGCTGGCCGAACCGGACCTGATCAACCGGATCGCCGCCGAGCCGGCGACTTTGTCGGAATGCATCCACTGCAACCAGTGCATGCCCACGATCTATAAACGCACCCACTGCGTGGTCACCGGCGCGCCGGACTCGATTCGCTGACGATCTCGACTCGCGGCCCGGTAGACAAACCACCCCTTCACTGCGCCCGATACAGTTGATCCGATGAGTCACCCTGTTCCGCCGGTGCTGACCGTGCGCTACGACGGGTCGCAAGGCACGTTCTCCGCAGGCCACGATGTGGTCATCGGGCGTGACCTGCGCGCCGACATCCGCATCCCCCATCCCCTGGTTTCGCGCGCGCATCTGTTGCTGCGCTTCGAGCAGGGCAGATGGCTGGGGGTCGACAACGGCTCCCTGAACGGCATCTACGTCAACGGCCAGCGGGTGCCGGTCGTCGAGGTCCGCGACGGTCAGGCCGTCAATCTCGGCAACCCGGACGGGCCGCGGGTGTCCTTCGAGGTCGGGCGCCACCAGGGCCAGGCCGGCCGCCCGCCGCAGACCGTCTCGATCCAGCTGCCCCAGCCGGGCCAGCCAGGAATAGCCCGCCCGGTCCGGCCGCCGCAGCCGCCGGGCCGGCCGTCCCATCCCGACCCGGCGCTCTACCCGGACCCGCGTTCGGCCGGGCACCCCGGCGTGCAGCAGCCCTACCGGGCCGCCCCGCCGCCGCAGCAGGCGCCTCCCACCCACCGGCAACCGGCCTACCCCGGCAGCTCGGCCGGCCCGGCGGGTTCGGCGGGCGAGGCCGCATTGCGGCCCGGCTACCAACCGCCCGCGCCACCGTCGTCGCCGGCCGAGGTGTTTCCGCTGCGGCAGCCGTCCACCCGGATGGCGCCGGTGGCGGCCAAGCCCCCGGAGGTCGGCAACCTCGCCACCCGGATGATCGACATCCTGCGGCCCGCCGCCGCGCCGCCGGAGGCACCCGCCGGTGCGATGACCATCGGGCGGGCCACCGACAACGACGTCGTCATCTCCGACGTGCTGGCCTCCCGGCACCACGCGATGCTGATCTCGACCCCGCTGGGCACCGAGATCCGCGACAGCCGCAGCATCAACGGAACATTCGTCAACGGCGTCCGGATCGGCTCGGCGATCCTGTCCGAGGGCGACGTGGTCACGATCGGCAACGTCGACCTGGAATTCACCGGCGGCACCCTGCTGCGCCGCACCGAGGCCGCGACCCGCAGCGGCGGCCTGGAAGTTCGGGACGTCTGCTTCGACGTCGAGGGCGGCAAGCGACTGCTCAACAACATCACGCTGACCGCGCGGCCGGGCACCTTGACCGCGATCATCGGCGGCTCGGGTGCCGGCAAGACGACGCTGTCGCGCCTGATCGCCGGCTACACCAAGCCGACCGCCGGTTCGGTCACCTTCGAGGGCCACAACATCCACACCGAGTACGCCTCGCTGCGCAGCCGGATCGGGATGGTGCCGCAGGACGACGTGGTGCACCGCCAGCTCACGGTTAACCAGGCGCTGGGCTACGCCGCCGAGCTGCGGCTGCCCCCGGACAGCACCAAAGCCGACCGGGACCGGGCGGTGGCCCAGGTGCTCGAGGAACTCGAGTTGACCAAGCATGCCGACACCCGGGTCGACAAGCTCTCCGGCGGCCAGCGCAAACGCGCGTCGGTGGCGTTGGAGCTGCTGACCGGGCCGTCGCTGTTGATCCTCGACGAGCCCACCTCGGGCCTGGACCCGGCCCTGGACCGCCAGGTGATGCTGATGCTGCGCGGGCTGGCCGACGCCGGACGCGTGGTGCTGGTGGTCACCCACTCGGTGTCCTACCTGGACGTCTGCGACCAGATTCTGCTGGTGGCGCCCGGCGGCAAGACCGCCTACTGCGGCCCGCCCAAAGAGGTCTTCCCGGCGATGGGCGCCGACAACTACGCCGACATCTTCGCCAACGTCGGCGCCGACCCCGACGAGGCCAACCGACGTTTCCTGGAGCGCGAAGGCGGCCACCAGGGCACCGCCGCCCCGGTGCCCGCCTCGCCGCCGGTCGATTTGGGCAGCCCGCCACCGGAGAGCCTGCGAAAACAGCTGTCGACGATCGCGCGCCGCCAAGTCCGGCTGATCGTCTCCGACCGGGGCTATTCGATCTTCCTGGGAGTGTTGCCCTTCATCGTGGGCGCCCTGTCGCTGACGGTGAAAGGCAAAGGCGGGCTGGGTATGCCGGGGCCCGACGCGCCGACCGAGCCGCAGTACATCATGGTGCTGCTCATCATCGGCGCGGTCTTCATGGGCACCGCGCTGACCATTCGAGATCTGATCGGGGAGCGCCCGATCTTCAAACGAGAACAGGCCGTCGGCCTGTCGACGGTCGCCTACCTGCTGGCCAAGGTCGCAGTCTTCTGCGCGTTCGCCACGGCGCAGGGCGCGATCGCCACCCTGATCGTGATTCTGGGCAAAGGCGGGCCGACGCAGGGCGCGGTGATGTTCGGCAGCGCGAACTTCGACCTGTTCCTCGCGGTCGCCGGAACCTGTGTGGCCTCAGCGATTCTCGGGCTGGCGCTGTCGTCGTTCGCGCAGTCCAACGAGCAGATCATGCCGATGCTGGTGGTATCGATCATGTCGCAACTGGTGCTGGCCGGCGGCATGATCCCGGTGACCGGACGAGTCGGGCTCTCCCAGGCCGCCTGGGTGACGCCGGGCCGGTGGGGCTACGCCGCGGGCGCGTCCGCGATCGACTTCAACAAGTTGGTCAACGTGCCGCAGATCCCCAAAGACCACCTGTGGGACCACACCAAGGGCATCTTCCTGCTCGACATGGCGATGTTGGCCCTGCTGTCGGTGTTCTACACCGTGGTGGTGTGGTGGAAGATCCGGCTCAAGCGCTGAGCTCAGCGCTGGTCGGGCTCGCTGTCCAAGCGCAAACCGTGGGCGAGCGCATACGCCATCGCCTGTCCGATATCGATGCGCGCGCCGGTCAGCGACGCGGTGGTCCACAGCGTCGCGTCGACTCGCGCCCCGCGCAGATCCGCCTGGTCCAGCCGGGTGCTGCTGGTGCGGGCGCCGGTCAGATCGGCCCCGCGCAGTACCGCCTTACGCAGGTCGGCCTCCACCAGATTGGCTTCTCGCAGCCGGCAGCCGCTGAGGTCCACGCCGCGTAGGTCGCTGCCGCCGAGCCCGGCCAAGGTGAAGTCCACATCCTCGAGCACCAGCGGCCGCATCCGGCACTGCACGAACGATGAGCCCAGCATGCTGCACTGGGAGAACGCGGTGTGCCACAACGAGGCCCGCTCGAATCGGCAGTTGCGGAACGCCGACCCGCGGTGCTGCGACTCGGCGAAATTCGCGCCGCTGAAGTCGCAGCCGTCGAACACCACCCGTTCGGTGCGCAGTCGCGAGAGGTCCTCGTCGCGAAAGTCGTGGCCCGCGAATTCCCGCCCGGACCACAGCGGCGCCTCGCTCAACCGTTGGAGACCAAACTGGCCAGCGCGTACTCGCTGATGGCGATCAGCGCGTCGCGGGCCGACCGCTGGTCGCGCGCGTCGACGGTGATCACCGGGATGTGCTCCGGCAGGGCGAGCGCCTTGCGCACGGCGGCGACCGGGTAGCGCGGGGCGCCCTCGAACTCGTTGACCGCGATCAAAAACGGTAGGTTGCGGTGCTCGAAGAAGTCGACCGCGGCGAAGCTGTCCTGCAACCGCCGGCAGTCGGCCAGGATGATCGCACCGATCGCGCCGCGCACCAGGTCGTCCCACATGAACCAGAACCGGCGCTGGCCGGGCGTCCCGAACAGGTACAGCACCAGGTCATCGGCGAGCGTGATGCGGCCGAAGTCCATCGCCACCGTGGTGGTCCGCTTGTCCGGGGTGGGCTCCAGGGTGTCGACGGCCGCCGAGGCATCGGTGACCAGCGCCTCTGTGCGCAACGGCATGATTTCGGAGACCGCGCCGACGAACGTGGTCTTGCCGACCCCGAACCCGCCCGCGATGACGATCTTCGTCGAGGTGGCGTCGTGGCTAGCCGAGCGCTCGTAGGCCACGCAGCGTCCTTCCTATCAGTTCTCGGCGTTCGTCCCGGGTGGACGCCTCGTTCAGCGTGCGACGCACCCGAAGGTAACCCGAGGTGACCAGATCCCCCACCAGGACGCGCGCAACACCCAGCGGCAGGTCCAGCCGAGCGGAGATCTCGGCAACCGACGGGCCAGTCTGACACAGTTCGACGATCCGGCCGCGCGGATCGCTGGCCGGCCACTGGTTGGGTTCCGCCGGCCGCACGGTCTGCACCGGGGCTTCCAGCGGAAGCCTGACGTCGGTATGGGTCCTACCGGCGGTCAGCGTATACGGGCGTACCAGATGCGCTTCGGCCTCCGGGCTGTCGGCGTGCTCAGGACTGTCCATTTCAGCGGGTCCTTACGAGTGCCGGCCCGGTGCCGACGACGCATTGCGGCGCGCCGACTGGACCACCGCGCCGACCCGTTCCACCAGGACCGCCATCTCGTAGCCGATCTGACCGATGTCGCAGGAGGAGCTCGCCAGCGTCGCCAGGTGCGAACCGTCGCCGACCCGCATCAGCAGCAGGTAGCCGTGCTCCATCTCCACCACCGACTGCAGCACCCGCCCGCCCTCGAACAACTGGGCCGCTCCACCGGCCAGGCTGGCCAATCCGGACGCCACCGCGCCGAGCTGGTCGGCTCGCTCCTTGGGCAGGTGCTCGCTGGCCGCGACGGTCAGTCCGTCGACCGACACCAGCACCGCGTGCGACACCCCGGGCACCTCGCGAGCGAAGTTGGTCACCAGCCAGTCCAGCGAGCCTTCGGGGGCGCGCCGCTGGTCGCTGGGATCGGTGGGAAAAGTCATTGCTGGTGGTGTCCCTGGTCGGTGTCGAGGCCAGTCTCGAGGCCGGTGTCCCGGGCGCGCGACCTCGCGGCGCGCACCCCGCTGAAGTGGCTGCTGATCGAGGCGCGGATCGCCGCAGGATCCCGCTCCGGTGCCTCATGGGCGGGCCCGCGCGGCACGCCGTTGGATGCTACCGGCTCCTCGGTGCCGCCGGGATCGTCCGGGCCCCGCGGCGGTGTCTCGGCTTCGGCCGAGCCGGGCACCAGTCGGGCGCCGGGTTCGCGGACCGGCAGGCCGTGCTCGGTGTGGGCGGCGACGGGGATGTTCTCCACTTCGGCGGCCACCGACCAGCCCCGGTCCCACACCGACTGCCAGTCCAGGTCGGCGCGCAGATCGGGGTCGTTGGGATCGCCACCCAACGCTTCGGAGAGCATCCGCTGATAGATCGTGTCGGTGTCGGGGTCATCGTCGGTGCGCTCGACGCGGGCCCGCGCCGCGAAGTAGGCCGACGTGTCTGCCGGCGAGGTCTTTTCGACCACCGGCTCGGGCTCGCGGTAGTCCTCTTCGGCCGGTTCTGCTGCGGGTTCTGCCGCGGGTTGTTCGGAGGCCTCCCACCAGGGCTGCGGCAGTTCGCGGCGGACCCGGCCGGCGTCGGCCGGCTCGTGCGCCGGCTGATCGGTCGGCATGCCGGTGATGCCGCTGGAGCCCGGTGTGCGGCGCGGCAGCAGCGAGACGACGGGACCGGGCTCGGCGTCCTCGGGTGGCGCATATGGCTCGGGCTCGTCGGCCGGATAAGGCCGATAGTCCTGATAGTCCTGATAGTCCCGGGGTTCGGGCGGGTAGGACGGCGTCGCCGGCGGGGCGGTGGGAGCCGGATACTGCGGCCGGGCCGGCTCGTCGGCGGGCCGGTGGGTCAGCAAGTGCGCCGGCAGGTACACCTCGGCGGTGATGCCGCGCGAGCCCTGCGAGGCGGGGAACAGCCGGACCTCGATCCCGTGCCGGTGCGCCAGCCGGGAGATCACGAACAGACCCATGTGGCGGGCGTTCTCCGGACTGAACTCGCCGCCGGACGCCAGCCGCATGTTGGCCATCCGCAGGTCGGCGTCGGTCATCCCCAACCCGGCGTCGACCACCTCGACCACCACCCCGCCGTCGTTCTCGATACCGGCGACCACCCGCACCGGCTCCGTCGGGGCCGAGTAGCGCAAGGCGTTGTCGATCAACTCCGCGAGCAGGTGCACGCCGTCCGCCGCCGCGGCGCCGATCACCGAGATGTCGGGCACCAGCACCGTCTGCACCCGGTGATAACCCTCCACCTCCGAGGCGGCGGCACTGATCATCGTGGCCAGCGAGATCGGCCGGCCCCGCTCGTGCGGCACCCGCGCCCCGGCCAGTACCAGCAGGTTCGCCCCGTTGCGCCGCATCCGGGCGGCGAGGTGGTCCAGCCGGAACAGGCTCTCGAGGCGGTCCGGGTCGTCCTCGTTGCGCTCCAGCCGGTCGATGAGCGCCAACTGCTGGTCGACCAGGGACCGGTTGCGCCGCGACATCGTCTCGAACATCTCGTTGACCAGGCGCCGCAGCCGGGCCTCATCACCGGCCAGCAACAGCGCCTGCGCGTGCAGCTCGTCGACGGCGTGGGCGACCTGACCGACCTCCTCGGTGGTGTAGACCGGCAGCGGCGCAGGCTCGCGTTCGTCGCCGGCGCGCACCCGGGCGATCTCGTGTTCGAGGTCGCCATGGGCGATTTGCAGCGCGCTATCGCGCAGCGTGCGCAGCGGCCGCACCAGCGAACGCGCCACCAGGTACACCGCCAGCAGCGTGGCGACGATCGCGGCCAGCACCAGCGCGATGTCGCGGATGGCGGCGGCGCGGCGGTCGGCGGCGCGGTCCTCCACCGCCTTGGTCACCGCCCCGGTGTTCTCGGCGATCAGCCGCGCGGCGATCTGGTCGGTGGTGCGGATGGAGTCGCGCAGCACCGGGTTGTTGGGCAGCACTTGCTCGGGGTCGGACATGATCGCCATCCGGGTCACCAGCTGCTGCTGCAGGCTCTTGGCCTCCGGGGAGTCGACGCCGAGAACCTCGCTCATCCCGAACAGCGTCGACGGCTCGGTGCCGGCCAACGTCATCATCGAGGTGCGCAGTTCCGGGTCGGGAAGCTCCCCGCCCCGGTTGACCAGCAGTTCCTGCATCATCATCTGACCGCGGGCGCCGACGGCGCGGCTCAGGCCCTCGGTCTGCGACCGGATCCGTTCACTGTCCAGACGCACCGACCCGTTGATGGCGTCCTCGGCGGTCAGCAGGATCGGCGCGTAGCCGGTCACCTCGTCGCGCAGGCCGATGCCGATGGTCGACACCCGATCCAGCAGCCCCGCGCCGCGCTCGATCAGCGTGTCCACCCCGGAGCGCACGTCGGCCGCGACGTCGGTGTGCGACAGCCGCGAGGCCAGCTCGTACTTGCGGTTCTCGAAGTTCTTCCTGGCACCCTCGACGTCCCCGTCGGAGGAGACGGCCACCAGCGCATCGCCCAGTGCCGACATGTAATTGGTGATCGCCGGGACCATCTCGGCGCGGTCGGCGACCAGCCGGAGCTGGTTGGCCTCGGACAGCGCGCTGGAGACTCGGAGCCCGCCGAAAACGGCGGCCAGCAGCATCGGCAGCAGGGCGATCGCCAGCACCTTCCACCGCACCGGCCAGTTGCGCACCGACCACCGCGACGGCCGTTTCACCGCCACGGCGTCCGGCTCTTCCGCATAGTTCTCGAGGTCCTCGAGTGCTGAGTCCACCCCGTCCGGGTGGTCGAAGAGCGTCACCGCTCGGCGGCCGGATCGCCGACCGCTCGGCTGAAATTCACCGTTTGCGCCTTCATTCGTCGGAGCTTCCGGCGTATCGCACCCGCTGAACCGTGAGCGGTGTGAGACCCGCCTTGATCTAGGCCGTCCCTACGTCGGCAATTCGACGAGTATGACAGTCCGCGCGTGCCACCACCATAGCCTTTACCGAAAAGGCACAGCTCCCGAGATGGTTTCGTGGCCGGTGGCCGCTCCCCCGGGCGACGGCCCACGCCGTAACCTCAGCTGCGTGTTCCGGGTGCTGTTCTATTCGCCGCGCATCCCGCCCAATACCGGCAATGCGATCCGGATGGTCGCGGCCACCGGCGCCGAGCTACATCTGGTGGAGCCGCTGGGCTTCGACCTGTCCGAGCCCAAACTGCGCCGCGCCGGGCTGGACTATCACGATCTGGCCGCGGTCACCGTGCACCCGTCCTTGCCGGATGCCTGGGCCGCCCTGATGCCGGCCCGGGTGTTCGCCTTCACCGCCCACACCGCAACCTCGTTCGCCGAGGTGCGCTACCAAGCCGGCGACGTGCTGATGTTCGGCCCGGAGCCCGAGGGGCTGGATCCGGCAACGCTGGCCGATCCGCACATCACCGGGCAGGTGCGTATCCCGATGCTGCCCGGCCGGCGCTCACTGAACCTGTCGAACGCCGCCGCGGTCGCCGCTTATGAGGCCTGGCGCCAGCACGGGTTCGCCGGTGGAATGTGACCCGAATTCACCAGCTCCGCCGCGCTTGCGATCACCAACTGTCCCAGTGCGCCACCTGCTCGGCCGGCAGTCGCTTGGCCGGTTTGAAGTCGGTGCCCTTGGTGTAGGCGATCGGGAATAGCCCGCCCTGGCTGTACTCCTCGTAGGGAATGCCGAGCACCTCGGCGGTCTGCTTCTCGCCGTCCTCGAGCAGGTGCAGCGTCGTCCAGCAGGAGCCGAGCCCGCGGTTGCGCAGCGCCAGGCAGTAGCTCCAGGCGGCCGGGAACAGCGAGGCCCAGAACGACGCGCTGAGCCCCAGCGGCGCGTTCTCCGGCCGTCCCTCCAGACACGGAATCAGCATCACCGGCACCTCATGCAGATGCTCGGCCAAGTATTTGGCCGAGCCGCTGACGAACTCCATCCGCTCGCCGCGGACGTCGCCCTCGCCGTAGTCGGGCCGCAGCCGGTCCAGATACGGCAGGGCGTTGGTGCGGTAGATGTCGGCGATCGCCTGCTTCTTGACCGGGTCGGTGATGAACATCCACTGCCAGCCCTGGGCGTTGGAGCCGGTGGGCGCCTGCAGGGCGATCTCAAGGCACTCCATCAGCACCTCGCGCGGAACCGGCTTGTCGAGGTCGAGTCGCTTGCGGACCGATCGGGTGGTGGTCAGGACTTCGTCTGCGGACAAGTTGAGGTTCATCTGTGCAGGCTAACTGCTAACTCTGCCGAAGTTTCAGACCGCGCGATATCGCCGTGGTGCCGGCCTTCATCAGCAGGCGTTTGACCCGCAAGGCGCCCGCTCCCGCGGCGGAGGCCAGGATCGACCGATCCGATGGGACGAACTCAAGCGGATCACCTTCGCGCAGTTGCCCATTGCGGACCACCGTGCCGTAGACACCGAGGCAGTGATTGCTGTGGGCAGCGATGCTGCGGGTGATCTGCCGGTCGCGACTCAACTCAGGCTGGGGGTGCGAGGGCATCACGCAGCGGACGGTGGGCAGCAGCGGTTTGACGGCGGCCAGCGGCGCCTCCAATGTCCCTCCGCACCAGTCGGTCTCGGGATGGCCGGAAGCCCCGGAAGTGCTAGCCGCATCGACCAGGATCGTGGGGCGAAAGCGCCGAACGTCGAAGTCGGAGCCCGGGGTGAGCCCGGCCATCGTGCGCAGGGTCTGCTCGGTGACCACATGCACCGGATAGGCGTCGACATAGCTGCCGACCGGGGTGATGTAGCGGCTCAGCTCGGCGAGCTTCTTGACCGGAAACATCGACAGATCCGGCAGGGGTTCGTCCTCGTCGAGACCGAAGTACTGGTGCAGATCGGCCGCGCTGGCCATGCTCCCGCGATACTGGTCGCGGTCCGCGATCGGCGGCAGCGGCCGCAGTTCGACGTCTCGGTCGAGATACGACGAGAGTGCGGCGTGGACGTGCGGGTCGGAGCTGGAGATCTCGCTGCCGTCGGGGAATTCGATGATCACCTCCGGCGCGTGGCCGGGACCGGCTTCCGGTGGCGGCGGCAGCGCATAGCGCGCTGTGCATAACAGCAGCCCCGCCAGGCGCTTGGCGCTGGTGGTCGCGTTCTTCTCCAGGTCGCGGACCGCCCAGGTCCGGTCCGCGTGCAGCCCCAGTTTGCCGACCCCGGCGGTGGTGACGCGCTGTCCGGCCATGGATTTCACCGGGTAGCGCCAAATGCCGGTGATTCGACCGACCTCGTCCATACTCTGCAGAGCGTAATCGGCCGAGCGCGGGGCAGGTCCGGTGTCACCGGAAGTCGCGGGAGCGCGACCCCACCACCAGCTCGAGTGCGCCCAGTCGCTCGGCCAGCACGGTGACCGCCCCGCTGGCGTTCTGCACCCGCCCGCGGATCAGCAGCGCCGTCGCGGTCTGGGCCAACCGGCGATGCCGCGTCCACACCCCCGGCGTGCACAGCACGTTGACCATCCCGGTCTCGTCCTCGAGGTTGACGAACGTCACCCCGCGGGCGGTCGCCGGCCGCTGTCGGTGCGTCACCGCACCGGCCACCAGCACCCGGGTGCCGTCGGGGACGGCGGTGAGCTGGTCGGCCGGGATGACCCCGGCCGCGTCGAGATCGGCGCGCAGGAACTGGGTCGGGAAGCTATCCGGTGAGACCCCGGTGGCCCACACGTCGGCGGCGGACAGTTCGATCTCGCTCATCCCGGGCAGCGCCGGCGTGTGCCCATCCCAGCCGGACACCCCCACTCCGGGCAACCGGTCCGGCCGCTGGCCCGCCGCCGCCCCGGCCGCCCACAACGCCTCGCGCCGCGAGGTGCCGAAGCAGCCGAACGCCCCGGCGGTTGCCAGCGCCTCGGCCTGCGGGACGGAAAGTTGCACCCGGGCGGTCAGATCCAGCATCGAGGCGAACGGACCATGAGCCTCGCGGTCGGCCACCAGTCGCTCGGCGAGGTCCTCACCGATGCCACGAACGGCACCCAACCCGAGCCGCACCTGGGTGCCGTCGCGCTCCAGCGTGGCGTGCGCCAGGCTGGCGTTGACGTCTGGGCCGTGCACCACGACGCTGTGCCGGCGAGCGTCGGCGACCAGCGACTGCGGCGAATAGAAGCCCATCGGTTGCGCCCGCAGCAGGGCGGCGCAGAACGCGGCCGGGTGGTGCAGTTTGAACCAGGCCGAATAGAACACCAGTGACGCGAAGCTCATCGCGTGACTCTCCGGAAACCCGTAGTTGGCGAAGGCTTCCAGCTTTTCGTAGATCCGGTCGGCGGTCGCGCCGGTGATGCCGTGCAGCTCGGCCATGCCGCCGTAGAACCGGTCCCGCAGCCGGCGCATCCGCTCCGGGGAGCGCTTGGAGCCCATCGCGCGGCGCAGCTGGTCGGCTTCGCCTTCGGTGAATCCGGCGCAGTCCACCGCCAGCGTCATCAACTGCTCCTGAAACAGCGGCACTCCCAGGGTCTTTCGCAACGCCCGCTCCATGGACGGATGCTCGTAGGCCACCGGGTCGATGCCGTTGCGGCGACGAATGTAGGGATGCACCGATCCGCCCTGGATCGGCCCGGGGCGGATCAGCGCCACTTGCACCACCAGGTCGTAGAACACCCGGGGGCGCAGTCGCGGCGAAGTGGCCATCTGCGCACGCGACTCCACCTGGAACACCCCGACCGAGTCGGCGCGGGTCAACATCTCATACACCGCCGGCTCGGACAGATCGATTGCGGCCAGGTCCACCTCGATGCCCTTGTGCTCGGCCACCAGGTCGATCGCGTAGTGCAGCGCGGAGAGCATGCCCAACCCCAACAGGTCGAATTTCACCAGACCGATTGCCGCGCAGTCGTCTTTGTCCCACTGCAGCACACTGCGGCCGGGCATCCGCGCCCATTCCACCGGGCACACGTCGGCGATCGGGCGGTCGCAGATCACCATGCCGCCGGAGTGGATACCCAGATGCCTTGGCAGGTCGGCGATCTGGGTGGCCAAGTCGATCACCTGCTCGGGGATGCCCTGGGTATCGGCGTCGTCGGCGCAGCTCAATGCGCCCCACCGGCCCAGCTGCTTGCTCCAGGCGTCCTGCTGGCCCGGCGAGTAGCCCAGCGCGCGGGCCATGTCCCGCACCGCGCTGCGACTCCGGTAGGTGATGACGTTGGCGACCTGGGCGGCGTGGTCGCGGCCGTATTTGTCGTAGACGTACTGGATCACCTCTTCGCGGCGATCCGACTCGATGTCGATGTCGATGTCGGGCGGGCCGTCGCGGGCCGGGGACAAAAACCGCTCGAACAGCAATTCATTGGCCACCGGGTCGACCGCCGTGATACCCAGGGCGTAGCAGACCGCGGAGTTGGCCGCCGATCCCCTGCCCTGGCACAGGATGTCGCTTTCCCGGCAGAACCGGGTGATGTCGTGCACCACCAGGAAGTAACCCGGAAACCCCAGCTGCGCAATGACTTCCAGTTCACGATCGATCTGGGCGTAGGCTTTTCGAGCCCGCGGCCCGCGCCCGGGCGGGCCGTAGCGGCCCGCGGCGCCGGCCAGCGTCAGCTGCCGCAGCCAGCTGTCCTCGGTGTGGCCGTCCGGAACGGCAAACGGCGGCAGCTGCGGGGCGATCAGCGCCAGCGAGAACGCGCACTGTTCGCCGAGTTCGGCCGCGGCCGGCACCGCCGACGGGTGCGCCGCGAACAGCCGGGCCATCTCCGCGCCGGAGCGTAGATGAGAGCCGCCCAGCGGGGCCAGCCGGCCGGCGGCGGCATCCAGCGACTGCCGGGCCCGGATCGCCCCCATCGCCATCGCCAGCCGGCCCCGGTCCGGCCCGGCGAAATGCGCTGCGGTGGTGGCCACCACCGAAACCCCGAACCGGGGCGCCAGCGCCGCCAGGGCCGCGTTGCGCTCGTCGTCGCAGGGATCGCCGTGCCGGGTCAGCTCGACACTGACCCGCTCGGCCCCGAACCTGTCGACCAGATCGGCCAGCGCCGTCGCCGCCGCGTCCGGGCCGCCGGTGGCCAGCGCCTGGCGGACGTGCCCCTTGCGGCATCCGGTCAGGATGTGCCAGTGCCCGCCCGCCGCGTCGGTCAGCGTGTCCAGATCGAAACGCGGCCTGTCCTTTTCGCCGGCCAGGTGCGCGGCGGCGATCTGCCGCGACAACCGCCGGTAGCCCTCCGGGCCGCGGGCCAGCACCAGCAGGTGCGGGCCGGGCGGATCCGGGTCGTCGGTGCGGGCCGTTCCCCCCCCGGCGCCCCCCAGCGACAGCTCGGCGCCGAAGACGGTGGCTATCTGGTGTCCCGCGGCGGCCAGTTCAGCGGCCGCCTCGGCGAACCGCACCACCCCGTACAAACCGTTGTGGTCGGTCAGCGCGATCGCTCGCAAGCCCAGCCGGGCGGCCTCGGCGACCAGCTCCTGCGGCGTGCTGGCCCCGTCCAAGAAGCTGTAGGCCGAGTGCGCGTGCAGCTCGGCATAAGGGACCGGCGCCCCGGCCGGCCGGGGCCGCTCGGGGCGCGGCGCCGACCGGCCGCGACCGGCCGACACACCGGCCGGCTGACCGGTGTGACGAGGCTTACCATTGAGCACTCGCTCCATTTCCGCCCAGCTCGGCGGCCCACTGCCCCAGCCCATACCCACCCACGATATCGAACGTGTGTGCGATTCGTGCACCCTTGGGTGTTGGAAAGAACTTTGATGCACTAATCTGTGTCAGATTCCGGCACCACCCGAAAGGCAATTCTTGATGTTCGGCGTTGTCAGACGCGCGTGGTTACCGCTGCTCATCGTGATGGTTCTGGTGGTGGGGGGATTCGTCGTGCATCGCATTCGCGGCTATTTCGGCGGTGATGACAGCGGCAGCAGCGCCGTCCCGTTCGAGGACACCAAGCCGTTTCACCCCAAGGTCGTGGTCTACGACATTTTCAGTCCGGACGGGAGCTACGCCGACATCAACTATCTCGACTTGGAAGCTCTCCCGCAGCGGGTCGACGGCGCCACCCTGCCGTGGTCTCTGACCCTGTCGACCACCAACCCGGCGGTGAGCCCGAACATCGTCGCGCAGGGTGACGGCAGCACCATCGGCTGCCGGGTCACCATCGACGGCGAGCTCAAAGACGAACGCATCTCCAGCAGCCCCGTGAGCGCCCAGACCTTTTGCATTGTGAAATCAGGATGAGCAAACACCTCAGCGACGACACCCCGACCGACACGCTGCCGGCGGCGCAGCCGCCTCACCGCGGCGCCATAGCGACATGGATCCGCCGGCTGGCGGTACCGCTCATCCTGGCCTGGTTGGCGATCACCGTGTTGGTGAACGTGATCGTGCCGCAACTCGACGAGGTCGGGGCGATGCGCGCGGTGTCGATGAGCCCCAAAGACGCCCCGTCGATGATCTCGATGATGCGCATCGGCAAGACCTTCGACGAGTTCAAGTCCGACAGCTCGGCGATGGTGGTGCTCGAAGGCGACGAGCCGCTCGGCGACGACGCGCACAAGTACTACGACGAGCTGGTCGCCAAGATGGAGGCCGACACCGAGCACGTCGAGCACATCCAGGACTTCTGGAGTGACCCGCTGACCGCGGCGGGGTCGCAGAGCCCGGACGGCAAGGCCGCCTACGTGCAGGTGTACCTGGCCGGCAACATGGGCGAGACCCTGGCCAACGACTCGGTCCAGGCCGTCCAGCAGATCATCGCCGACACGCCGGCGCCCCAAGGGGTGCATGCCTATGTCACCGGTCCCTCGGCACTCAATGCCGATCAGCACATCGCCGGCGACAAGAGCCTGAAGGTCATCACCGGACTGACATTCGTGGTGATCATCGCGATGCTGCTGAATTTCTACCGGTCGATCGGCACGGTGCTGCTGGTGCTGGGCATGGTGGTGTTCGAACTGGCCGCGGCCCGCGGCGTGGTGGCCGTACTCGGCTACTACAACGTCATCCTGCTGTCGACATTCGCGGTGAACCTGCTGGTGACGCTGGCCATCGCCGCCTCGACCGACTACGCGATCTTCCTGCTCGGCCGCTACCAGGAGGCGCGGTCGCTCGGCGAGGACAAGGAGTCGGCCTTCCACACCATGTATCACGGCACTGCGCACGTGATCCTGGGCTCGGGGCTGACCATTGCCGGCGCGACCTTCTGCCTGTCGTTCACCCGATTGCCCTACTTCAAGTCACTCGGTGTCCCGCTGGCGATCGGCATGGTGGTGGTGACGTTCGCGGCCCTGACCTTCGGTGCCGCGGTGGTGACAGTGGCCAGCCGCTTCGGAATGCTCGAGCCCAAGCGGGCGATGCGGATCCGGGCCTGGCGTCGGCTCGGCGCGATGATCGTGCGCTGGCCGGGGCCGGTGCTGGTGGCGACCACCGGGGTCTGCCTGGTCGGGCTGCTCACCCTGCCGGGGTATGAGACCAACTACAACGACCGCGTGTACATGCCGGACTACGTGCCGGCCAACATCGGCTACGCCGCCGCCGACCGGCACTTCTCCCAGGCCCGGATGAATCCGGAACTGCTGATGATCGAGTCCGACCACGACCTGCGCAACCCGGCCGACTTCCTGGTGATCAACCGGATCGCCAAGCGGGTGTTCGAGGTATCGGGTGTCGGACGGGTGCAGACCATCACCCGGCCGCTGGGCACGCCGATCGAACACACCACGATCCCGTTCGCGATCAGCATGCAGGGCACCACCCAGCAGCTGAACATGAAGTACCAGCTCGACAGCATGAAAAACATGCTGAAAATGGGTGAGGACATGCAGGTTTCCGTCAACGCCATGAAGGACATGCTGCAAGTCACCCGCGAGATGTCGGCGACCACCCACAGCATGGCCACCAAGATGCACATCATGCTCAGCGACATCCAGAAGCTGCGCGACGAGATGGCCGACTTCGACGACATGTGGCGCCCGATGCGCAGCTACTTCTATTGGGAGCCACACTGTTTCGACATCCCGATCTGTTGGTCGATCCGGTCCATCTTCGACATGATGGACGGCATCGACGCGATGACCGAGGATTTCGAAAAGGTGCTGCCCGACATCGACAACCTCGACCGGCTGATGCCCCGAATGCTCGAGATCATGCCGCCGATGATCGAGACCATGGAAAACATGCGGACCACCCAGCTGAAGATGCAGTCCACCATGGAGGGCCTGCAGCTGCAGATGGAGAAGATGATGGAGGGCCAGAACGCCATGGGTAAGGCGTTCGACGACTCCAAGAACGACGACTCGTTCTATCTGCCGCCCGAAGCGTTCGACAACCCCGACTTCAAGCGCGGGATGAAGATGTTCCTGTCCCCGGACGGGCATGCGGTGCGGTTCATCATCTCCCACGAGGGCGACCCGATGTCCCCGGAGGGCGTCAGCCACATCGAGCCGATCAAGCACGCCGTACACGAGGCACTCAAGGGCACCCCGCTGGAGGGTTCCAGGGTGTATCTGGCCGGCACCGCGTCGGTGTTCAAGGACATGAAGGACGGGTCGGCCTGGGACCTGATGATCGCGGGCATCGCCTCGCTGTGTTTGATCTTCATCATCATGCTGCTGATCACCCGGGCGGTGGTGGCCTCGGCCGTGATCGTCGGCACCGTGCTGCTCTCGCTGGGCACCTCATTCGGGATCTCGGTGCTGGTCTGGCAACACATCATCGGGCTACATCTGCACTGGATGGTGCTGGCGATGAGTGTCATCATCCTGTTGGCGGTCGGCTCGGACTACAACCTGCTGCTGGTCTCCCGGATGAAGGAGGAGATGCACGGCGGGCTCAAGACGGGCATCATCCGCGCCATGGGCGGCAGTGGTTCCGTCGTGACCTCGGCGGGCCTGGTGTTCGCCTTCACCATGATGTCGATGCTGGTCTCCGACCTGCGGGTGATCGGCCAGGTGGGCTCCACCATCGGGCTGGGCCTGATCATCGACACCCTGGTGATCCGCTCGTTCATGACGCCGTCGATCGCCGCGCTGCTGGGCCGCTGGTTCTGGTGGCCGCAGCGGGTGTTCTCGCGGCCGAGTCCGGTGGCGCAGCAGGTCTCGCCGGCCGCACCCACCAGCCCGGTGTCCATCAGCCGGGTCTGAGCCCGACGCTTAGGACTCCGGGCGCACCACCAGCACCGGCGCATGCGCCGACTGCACCACCGCCAAGCTGACCGAGCCCAGCAGCATGCCGGTGAAGCCGCCGCGGCCGTGGCTGCCCACCACCACCAACTGCGCCTGTTGGGACTGCTCGACCAGTTGGTCGGCCGGCCGGTCGCAGACCACCACGCGGCGCACGGTGACGTCGGGATAGCGCTCCCGCCAACCGGCCAGCCGCTCGGCCAGGGCCAGTTCACCGTCGGATTCCATTGCAGCCGCGTTGATCCCGGGGAAATCGAGCACGCCGGTGTCGTGCCAGGCGTACACCGCCACCAGCTCCACCCCGCGCAGCGACGCCTCCTCGAACGCCACCGCTGTCGCGGCCTCCGAGACCGGGGAGCCGTCAATGCCGATCACCACCGGTGCGGTGTCGGAGCGCTCTTGCTCGTCGTGCAGGACCACGACCGGGCAGTGCGCATGCCGGACCAGCGACGAGCTGACCGAGCCGAGCAGGCTGCGACGCAGCAGCCCGTGCCCACGAGACCCGACCACCAGCCGGGCGGCGTCGCGGCTCAGGTCCACCAGCACCGGAACCGTCGAGCCGACCACGATCTCGGCATCCACCGGCAGATCCGCGCCCTGGGTCGCGGCGATCGCGACGGCTTCGCGCAAGTGGCGTTCACCCTGTTCGTGCTGCCATTCGGTGTAGCCGGGCGGCATCGGCGTCTCGGGGAACGTCATCACCACCGGCGGGGCCAGCACATGGACCAGGGACAGCGGCAGGTTGTGCAGGACAGCGTCGCGGGCCGCCCACTCGACCGCAGCATTCGACGACGGCGATCCGTCGACACCGACGAGGATTCCGGGGTTCACCCCTCCACGCTAAGCGGTGTGACACCGTGGTGACTAGCCACCGTTGAACTCAAGGAAGGCGGTCCGCACGTTGTCCATCACCATCGATCCACGCCGGCACGACGCGGTGCTGCTGCGCCTCGACGGCGGCGCTGCGGCGCTGATCGAGCGGCTGCAGCAGGCGGGGGTGCGGGCGCAGCCGGTGGCGTCGAGCGCCGAGCTGGTGTCCGCGGCCGCCGAATTGCGGGTGCGGCCGGGCCGGTGCGTGGTGCTCACCGACTCGGAATCGGACGTGAGCACGGCTCGCGGTGCGGGTTTCGCCCTGGTGATCGGCGTCGGGTTCGACGGCGCGGACGCGGCGGTGGCCGACCCGAACCAGGTCGCGGTGCGCACCGGCGACCGGCCGATGTCAGCGTTGCCCGACGCGATGACCGCCCCGGAGCTGGGCGAGCTCACTCGCCCAGCGGTGTTCTTCGACTTCGACGGCACGTTGTCGGAGATCGTCGACGATCCCGACGCGGCCCGGCCGGTTGCCGGCGCGCTGGATGCGTTGGCCGCGTTGGCCGCCCACTGCCCCGTCGCGGTGCTGTCCGGCCGCGACCTGGCCGACGTGCGCGGGCGGGTCGGACTGGACGGGATCTGGTATGCCGGCAGTCACGGCTTCGAGATGACCGGACCCGATGGCACCCATCACCAGAACGACACCGCCGCGGGCGCGGTGCCGGTGCTGGCCGGTGCGGCCGCGTCCCTGCGGGCGGGACTTGCGGAGATCACGGGGGTCGTGGTGGAGCACAAGCGATTTGCCGTCGCGGTGCACTACCGCAACGCCGCCCGGGATCGGGTCGGAGAGGTGCTGGCGACGGTACGCGAGGCCGGCCGGCAGCGCGGCCTGCGGGTGACGACCGGGCGCGAAGTGATCGAGCTGCGCCCGGAGATCGACTGGGACAAGGGCCGCACGCTGCACTGGATCCTGGAGCAGATGGAGCCGGTGACGCCACTGTTCCTCGGCGACGACATCACCGACGAAGACGCGTTCGACGCGGTGGCCGAGCTGTCCGGTGCCGGGATCGTGGTGCGGCACAGCGACGACGGCGACCGCGCCACCGCCGCCCGGTTCGCACTGGACAGCCCGGCCCGGGTGGCCGAGTTCACCGCCCGATTGGCTGAGCGGCTGGCCTGAGGGTGCGGTTTCATCCGCCCCCCGCGGCGCGTCACGGATGAAACCGCACGCTCGACGCAACGAATGGGCCTCAGTCCCGGTATTCAGCCGCCCCGTCGTCAAGCACCACCCGCGCATTATCACCGTCAGGACCGGCGGCCTCGGTGCGGAACACCGCCTTACCCGGCTCGGTCCGCCAGATCGAGGTGGTCAGCGTCTCCCCTGGGAAGACCGGGTCGGTGAAGCGCGCCGCGATCGCGCTGACCCGCCGGGCGTCATCGCCGCCGAGTTCGGCGACCAGCGCGCGGCCGGCGAAGCCATAGGTGCACAACCCGTGCAGGATCGGCTTGGGGAAACCGGCCAGCGTGGTGGCGAACCAGGGGTCGCTGTGCAGCGGGTTGCGGTCGCCGGAGAGCCGATACAACAGCGCCTGATCCTCCCGGGTCGCATAGGCGATGCGGGCATCGGGCTCGGAGTCCGGTATCTGCGGGGCGGCCGACCGCTGCCCCGGCTCCCCGCCGAAGCCACCGGCCTTGCGGATAACCAGGGTGGTCAGCGTCTCGGCGATCGGCTCGGACGTCTTGGGGTCGGTGCCGCGTGCCCGCAGCATCACGACGGCGTTCTTGCCCTCCCCCTTGTCCTGGATATCGGCGACCTCGGCGACCACCTGCAGGCTGCCGGCGGACGGCAGCGGCGCGAACAGCCGCACCTCCTGGGAGCCGTGCAGCAGCATCGCCGGGTTGAAGGTGCCGATCTTGCCGGCGGCCGCAAAACCCATGCAGCAGACGACGGCGTAGGTGGGCAGCACCTGCTGGGGGATGTCGTGACTGTTCTCGGTGGTGAACGCCAAATCAGCCGTACCGGCACCGACCCCGAGGGCATAGAGCATGGTGTCGCGATCGGTCCATTCGACCAGCACCGGATCGGTGGTCACGCCGATGGCTGTCGGGTCCAGTGCCATGGGTTCTCCTTACGGCGGTTATCGGCGGCGATTCGCCCTCACCATTTCAGCAGAACCGGCCGCGTCGGCGCCGTCGACACGGCAGGCTGTCGCCATGGGGACGCGTATGGGGAACCGCAGCAGTAAGTTGTTCGCGATGGTGGCGGCCGCGCTCGCCGCGGCCCTGGTGCTCGGCGGCTGTTCGGGGACACCGCATACCCGCACCATCACCCTGACCTTGATCCGGCACGCGGAATCCGAAGCCAACGCCGCCGGGATCGTCGACACCGCGGTGCCCGGTCCGGGGCTGACCGAGAAGGGCCGCGCCGACGCCCAGGAGTTCGCGGATCAGCTCTCGCGCCATCACTACGACGGCGTCTACACCTCCTCGATGGCGCGCAGTCAGCAGACCGCCGCCCCGCTGGCGCGCGAGCTGGGCCGGCAGGTGCAGATCCTGCCCGGCCTGCGCGAGATCAGTGCCGGCTGGTTCGGCGACAAGCCCGGCTCGGTGGCCCAGGCGCCGTATCTGCTGGCTCCGCAGGCCTGGATTCACGGTCAGCGGACCGCAGCCATACCCGGTTCGATCGACGGCAACCAGTTCAACGACGAGTTCAGCGCCGCGGTGCAGCAGATCTACGACAGCGGCGACACCAATCCGGTGGCGTTCTCGCACTCGGCGTCGATCATGACCTGGACCCTGATGAACGTCAAGAATCCGCGTGACGAGCTGATGACCGACCACCCGCTGCCCAACCTGGGCCGGGTGGTGCTCAAGGGCAGCCCGGGCACCGGCTGGAAGCTGGTGGACTGGGACGGTATTCGCGCGTTCTGAGTTTTGGGCCGGCCGCCCTGTTGACGTGGCCGCCGGGAGCGGCCACCATGACCGAATGCGTTATGTCGTTACCGGCGGTACCGGGTTCATCGGACGGCGGGCGGTGACCCGAATCCTGGAGCACGGTCCCGATGCGCAGGTGTGGGTGCTGGTGCGCCGCGCCTCGCTGAGCCGCTTCGAGCGGCTCGCAGCAGACTGGGGCGAGCGGGTAAAACCCCTGGTCGGCGACCTGACGGCGGAGAACCTCGGGCTGACCGACACGGTGATCGCCGAACTGGGCAACGTCGATCACGTGCTGCACTGCGCGGCGATCTACGACATCACCGCCGGCGCGGCCGAACAGCAGGCGGCCAATGTCGAGGGCACTCGCGCGGTGATCGGGCTGGCGAAACGGCTCGACGCCACCTTGGCGCACGTGTCCTCGATCGCGGTGGCCGGTGACTACGCCGGTGATTTCACCGAGGCCGACTTCGACATCGGCCAGCAGTTACCGACCCCGTATCACCAGACCAAGTTCGAGGCCGAAGCGCTGGTGCGCTCGACGCCGGGACTGCGCTACCGGGTGTACCGGCCGGCGGTGGTGGTGGGTGATTCGCGCACCGGTGAGATGGACAAGGTCGACGGGCCGTACTACTTCTTCCCGCTGCTGGCCAAGCTGGCAGCGCTGCCCCGGCTCACCCCGATGGCGGTGCCGCACACCGGACGCACCAACGTCGTTCCGGTCGACTACGTCGTTGATGCGCTGATCGAGCTGATGCACGCCGACGGCCCATCCCCCTCCTCCTGGGACGGGCGCACCTTCCACCTGACTGCGCCGAAATCTATTGGGCTGCCCGAGATCTACCGGGCCGTCGCCCGAGAGGCCGGGCTGCCCCCGCTGCGCGCCACACTGCCCGGCGCGATGGCGGCCCCGGTGCTCAACGTCGGCGGGCGAGCGCGGGTGTGGCGCAACATGCTGGCCACCCAGGTGGGCCTTCCCGGCGAGGTCCTCGACCTGGTGAACCTGCGGCCGACGTTCGTCGCCGACGCCACCCACGCGGCGCTGAACGGCGCCGTCCGGCTGCCCGAGTTCGCCGACTACGCGCCGAGGCTGTGGCGGTACTGGGCGGCGCACCTGGATCCCGACCGCGCCCGCCGCGACGATCCGGCCGGCCCGCTGGTCGGGCGGCACGTCGTCATCACCGGAGCCTCCAGCGGCATCGGCCGGGCGTCGGCGATCGCCGTGGCCGAGCGCGGCGGTGTCGTCTTCGCGCTGGCCCGCAGCGGCGAGGCGCTCGACGGGCTGGTGGCCGAGATCCGGGCCGGCGGTGGAGCGGCCCATGCGTTCACCTGCGACGTCACCGACTCGGCGTCGGTGGAGCACACCGTCAAGGACATCCTGGGCCGGTTCGGGCACGTCGACTACCTGGTGAACAACGCCGGCCGGTCGATCCGCCGCTCGGTGGTCAATTCCACCGACCGACTGCACGACTACGAGCGCACCATGGCGGTCAACTACTTCGGTGCGGTGCGGATGGTGCTGGCGCTGCTGCCGCACTGGCGCGAACGCCGGTTCGGCCACGTCGTCAACGTCTCCAGCGAAGGCGTGCTGGCCCACAGCCCGAAATACAGCGCGTATGTGCCCACCAAGGCGGCGCTGGACGCGTTCGCCGACGTGGTGTCGACCGAGACGCTGTCGGATCACATCACGTTCACCACCATCCACATGCCGCTGGTGGCCACCCCGATGATCGCGCCGACCGGAAAACTGGTTCCGATGGGAGCGATCAGTGCCGAGCACGCGGCGGCCATGGTGGTACGCGGTCTGATCGAGAAGCCGGACCGGATCGACACCCCGCTGGGCACGTTGGCCGACGCCGGCAACTATTTCACTCCCCGGCTGGCGCGCCGGCTGCTGCATCAGCTCTACCTGGGCTACCCGGACTCGGCCGCCGCGCGCGGGGTGGCGCCCGCTGAAACCGTTGCATCCGTTGCGGCACAACCGGTACGACGTCACCCGAAGCGACCGGCCCGGGCGATCGCCCGGCTGCGGATGCCCCGCCCGGTCAAGCGGGCGGTGCGGTCGCTGCCCGGCGTGCACTGGTGATGTGAGCCTCCCGGTCTTCGCCGACCTGCACACCGGTGTCGACGACGCGGTCGCACTGGTGTATCTGCTGGCCAGCCCGGATACTGAACTCGTCGGTCTGGCCTGCACCGGCGGAAACGTTGCGGTGCACCAAGTCTGCCGCAACAACCTGGCCCTGCTCGAGCTATGCGAGGCAACCGGGGTTCCGGTGTCGCGGGGCGCCGACGCACCGCTGAACGGTCCGGTCCATACCGCGGAGAACATCCACGGGCCGCAGGGCCTCGGATACGCCGAGTTGCCGGCCGGCAGCGGCCAGCTCACCGGATACGACGCCGCCACAGCGTGGGTCGCTGCCGCACGGGCACACCCCGGGCAGCTGATCGGGCTGGCCACCGGCCCGCTGACCAACCTGGCCCTGGCGCTGCGGGCCGAACCCGCACTACCCACGCTGCTGCGCCGGCTGGTGATCATGGGCGGCGCGTTCTCCGGCGAACGGGCCGAGCGGTCCGAGTTCAACATCGGGTTCGACCCGGAGGCGGCCGCCGAGGTGTTCACAGCCTGGACAGCTGTTGCACCGCAACGACTTCCGATCGTGTGCGGGCTGGATCTGACCCGTCAGATCGCGATCACGCCGGCGATCTTGGGTCAGCTGCCGGCACCGGCGGACAATCCGGTGGCCCGCTTGCTCGATGACGCGCTGCGGTTCTATTTCGAGGCGCACGACGCCCGCGGCCACGGATACCTGGCGTATCTACACGATCCGCTGGCCGCGGCGATCGCGCTGGAGCCCGAACTGGTGAGCACCCGCCCGGCCGCAGTACACATTGAGGTCGAACCCGCGGCGGTGCGCGGGCGGACGATTCCCGACTGGGACGCCGCGCTGCCCAACGCGCTGATCGGTGTCGGTGTCGACCCGCCCGCGTTCTTCGACCGGTTCGTGCAGCGAGTCGGCGCATTGGCCCGCCGGCTGGGCTGAGTGCCCCGCCCCAATCCCACCTGCATCCCGCCGAGCGTGTAATCACTGCGATTTTCGGGGCGGCGGATTTGCGCAGTGGTTACACGTTCGGCGGAGAAGTGGCCAAGCGCCTCGTCACTCATAGCTGCCCTCCAGATACCAGCGCCGCAGCCGGTAGCACAGCAGCAGTGCCGCGCCGGGCGCGCCGTCATCCGGCGACTCCTCCAACAGCGCCTGGACCCGGGCGGTGCGCCCCGATCCCGGGCCTTCCCGCTGCGGGTCCCACCACCGCTCGTCGAGGAGCCAGGGCCCGGCCCACCAGCGCAGCCGGTCGTCACGACCCCGGGTGACCAGCCATACCGGGTCGGCGGAGAACAGCCCCCGGCCGGTCACCCGGATCGGATTACGTTCGGCGTCAAGCAGTTCCACCGGGTCATCGAGCAGCACCGACGGCGACGGCTCGGGGAGCCGGCCGGGCCACGGCTGGCGCGGGTCGGCCAGCGGCACCGGCTCATCGCCCAGCGGGGTCAAGGTGATGCGCTCCGCCGGGCCGCGGCCACCGGACAGCACCGGCACCCGCACCGCCTCCGGGCCGAGCAGGCCCTGTACCCGCACCAGCGCCCGGCGGGCACGCAGCCGGTCCTCCTCGCCGAGCCCTCCCCACAGCGGCAGCTGCAGCGCCTCGGTCGCCGAGAGCACCTCCACCGGCTGCAGCCGCAGCAGCGTGATCGGACCGGTGGGCCGATCCCTGCTGACCCGGCTGTTCAGCCAGCCGTCCAGCTGCCAGCGCACCCGGTCGGCGGTGGCGTCCTCGGTCAACGGCTCGGCGCAGCGCCACACCCGGGTCAGCTCTTCCCCGGTGTCGGTGACGGCGTGAATGGCCAGCCGGGTGCAGCCGACGCCGGCGGCCATCAGCGTCCGGTGCAGCACACCGGCCAGCGAGCGGCTCGCGAACGCCGCGGCGTCGACCCGGTCGATCGGCGGATCGCAGTGCAGCACGGCATCGAGATCCGGTGCCGGCTCCCGCCCGGACGGCCCGCGTTCCGGCTCGCCGCGGGCGAACCGGTGCGCGATGAGCGCATCGGGACCGAACCGCGATGTCACGTCCGGGCGCGGTAACGCGGCGAATTGCCCGATGGTACGAATACCCAAGCGCCACAACAGATCGACGAGGCTGTCGCGCCCGGGCCCGGACAGGCTGGGCTCGGCGGCCAGTTGCCGGATCGACAACGCCGACAGGAATCGGGCGTCTCCCCGGGGCGGCACCACAGCGCCGGCGCGCGCGGCGAGCACCGCGGCGGAGAGCCCATCGGCGATCCCCACCTGGCATTCGACGTCGGCGGCGGCCACCGCGTCGACGAGGCGTTCGGCGGCTTGTTCCTCGGAGCCGAACGCCCGGACCGCCCCGCGCACCGACACCACCAGCAGCCCGGGCCGCAACACCTCGGCGGCCGGCACCAGTTCATCGACCGCGGCCAGGACCGGCTCGAACAGCCGGGCGTCGCGGTCGGTGTCGGCGGCCACCACATGCAGCGGCGGACAGCGAGCCGCCGCCTCGCGGCGCCGCAGCCCGCGCCGCACCCCGGCCGCGCGGGCACCCGCCGAGCAGGCGATCACCCGGTTGGCCAGGGTGACCGCGATCGGTGCGGTGGCCGGCAGGCCCGCCGCGACCGCCGCGGCAACGGCGGGCCAGTCCATGCACCAGAGCGCCAGTACTCGGGAGTCGGCCATGAGAAGCCCCGCTACCCGGCCCTGGTTCGCCCGGCCGCGCCCCCGCGGGCCTGCACCTCGAGCCGCACCGCGCCGATCCGCCCGAAGCCCGGGCGCGCCGCACAGCCCCCGCTTGTCACCTCGTAGCCGCTCACCCGGGCGTCCAGCCGCAGCGCCGCGCCCTGCCAGTCACCGCCGGAGATCAGCAGGGCGCAGCCCCGGTGGCGGGCCCGGGCCAGCACCACCCGGGTGCGCGCCGGCGGTACGCAGCGGCCGCCCAGGCCGAGCACCACCAGATCCATGCCGTCCATCAGCACCGTGGCCACCTCCACCGGATCGTTGCCGGGATCGGGGATCACCGCGAGCCGGCTCAGGTCGGCGCCCATCTCCGCTGCGGCCAGCAGGCCGGTGTCCGGCTGGCCGACGATGGCCGCGTTACCCCCGGCCGCCGTCACCGCGGCCACCATGCCCAGCATCAACGAGCGGGCCCCCGACAGCACCGCCACCGTGCCCCGCGGCAATCCCGCGGGCAGCACCCCGGCCAGCAGCGGCGGGACCGGCAGCGCGGCCTCGAAAACCTGGCCGGCCGGAGCAGCCGAGACCACTCCCCGCCGCCCGGCGCCCACTTTCCCGGCCACCGCCGCCATCTGCCGGCGCAGCTGTTCCAGCTGGTCAGCACGATTTTCAGGGCTGCTGGGACGTTGCCCCGAGTCCACCGCCGCCGTCATGATCGCCCTCCGGGAAAACTCGCCTCAGTTCGAAACTATGTTCGATAAGCCCGAGTGAACACTTCCCCACCGACAACCGTCAAGCCGGGCCACCTCAGGGGGCATCACCGGCCCCGGGAGTCACATCCGCACCGCGTCAGGAGGTATTAGATCTTTCCGAAACGGCTAGCGCATGCGCTATCGCGAAGGGGTACCGGCGGCCATCGCCCGATACCCTTCTCGCACGCTCGGGTAGCAAGGCGCCCGGCCCGCGACCGCGCGGAAACGCGCTTTGCTGACCCGTAGTGATCTGGTCATCGATGTGTTGCGATCCCCGAGCAGAAGGGCCAACCGGCCCGGCCCGGCGAGCCACGGTTTGGCGCCGACGGCCGCGGCCAGCGCTTGGGTGAACCGGAGACTGGTGATATCACCGGCGCAATCCGATGTGAACTCATCACACCCCAACTCCGCGGGTGCGCAAGTGACGGCTGTTACTCGTGCAGGGCAAGCTCGGCCGGGAAATCACTCCCACTCGATGGTTCCCGGCGGTTTGCTGGTGACGTCCAGCACCACCCGGTTGACCTCGGCCACCTCGTTGGTGATCCGGGTGGAGATGCGCTCCAGCACCTCGTAGGGCACCCGGGTCCAGTCGGCGGTCATGGCGTCCTCACTGGACACCGGCCGCAGCACGATCGGATGTCCGTAGGTGCGGCCGTCGCCCTGCACCCCGACCGAGCGGATGTCGGCCAGCAGCACCACCGGGCACTGCCAGATCTGGTGGTCCAGGCCCGCGCTGGTCAACTCCTCGCGGGCGATCGCGTCGGCCTGACGCAGCGTCGCCAACCGCTCAGAAGTGACCTCGCCGACGATCCGGATCCCCAACCCCGGGCCCGGGAACGGTTGGCGCTCAACGATGTCCTCCGGCAGCCCCAATTCGCGTCCGACCGCCCGCACTTCGTCTTTGAACAGCAACCGCAGCGGCTCGACGAGAGTGAACTTCAAGTCGTCCGGCAGCCCGCCGACATTGTGGTGGCTCTTGATGTTCGCGGTGCCGGCACCCCCGCCGGATTCCACCACGTCCGGATACAGCGTGCCCTGCACCAGAAAATCTGCGCCTTTGCCGGCTTCGCCGGCATCCAGATCCCGCACCGCGCCCTCGAAAGCGCGAATGAACTGCCGGCCGATGATCTTTCGCTTGCCCTCGGGGTCAGACACCCCCATCAGCGCGTCGAGGAACACCTCCGCGGCGTCCACCGTGACCAGCCGCGCCCCGGTGGCGGCGACGAAGTCCTCCTGCACCTGCTCGCGCTCCCCGGCGCGCAACAGCCCGTGATCGACGAACACACACGTCAGCCGGTCACCGATGGCACGCTGCACCAGCGCCGCGGCCACCGCGGAATCCACTCCGCCGGACAGCCCGCAAATGGCGTGGCCGTCACCGATCTGCGAACGCACCTGCTCGATCAGCGCGTCGGCGATGTTGGCCGGCGTCCAGGCCGCGTCGATGCCGGCGAACTCGTGCAGGAACCGGCTGAGCACCCGTTGCCCGTAGGGGGTGTGGATCACTTCCGGGTGGTACTGCACACCGGCCAGCCGGCGGGCCCGGTTCTCGAACGCGGCCACCGGGGCGCCGGCGCTGGCGGCCACCACCGCGAACCCGTCCGGGGCGTCGGTCACCGCGTCGCCGTGACTCATCCACACCGGCTGGGTGACCGGAAGGCCCGAATGCAGTTCGCCGCCGGTCACTTTCAGCTCGGTACGGCCGTATTCACTGGTTCCGGTGCGCTCGACGGTGCCGCCGAGTGCAGCCGCCATGGCCTGGAAGCCGTAGCAGATGCCGAACACCGGCACCTCGAGGTCGAACAGCGCCGGATCGAGCCGGGGGGCGCCTTCGGCGTAGACACTGGCCGGCCCGCCGGACAGCACGATCGCCCGCGGGTTGCGCGCGGCGATCTCCTCGACGGTCGCGGTGTGCGGGACGACTTCGGAGAACACCCGCGCCTCGCGGACTCGGCGAGCGATCAGTTGGGCATACTGCGCACCGAAGTCGATGACCAAAACAGGACGAGACGATGGGGACGACACCGCAGAGAGTTTAGTGGCCGCAAAACTCAGCCGATCCGACGGCGGGCATGGTGGAGTGGACACCAGCCCGAGCCGGAAGGGAGCCGCCATGGCGCTGGGACTGCCCGAAACGGTGCGCGCCTGCCTGTTCGACCTCGACGGCGTGCTCACCGACACCGCCAGCGTGCACACCCGGGCCTGGAAGGCGATGTTCGACGGGTACCTGTCGGCGCGCGCCGAGCGCACCGGAGCGCCGTTCGTGCCGTTCGACCCGGTGAACGACTATCTGCGATTCGTCGACGGCCGCAAACGCGACGACGGGGTGCGCGCCTTCCTGGCCAGCCGCGACATCGTGCTGCCCGACGGCGCCGACGACGACCCGCCGGACGCCGAAACCGTGCACGGTCTGGGCAACCGCAAGAACGCGGCGTTCCAGGCAACGCTGCAGGCCGACGGGGTGGACGTCTTCGAGGGGTCCCGGCGCTACCTGACGGCGGCCACCGCGGCGGGCCTGGCCACCGCGGTGGTATCGGCCAGCGCCAACGCCGGCGAAGTGCTGGCGATCACCGGCCTGGATACGTTCATCCAGCAGCGCGTCGACGGCATCACCCTGCGCACCGAACACCTCGCGGGCAAGCCGGCTCCGGACTCGTTCCTGCGGGCGGCGCAGCTGCTCGACATCGCCCCCGCCGGCGCCGCGGTGTTCGAGGACGCGCTGTCCGGGGTGGCGGCCGGGCGGGCCGGCGGGTTCGGTTTCGTGGTGGGTGTCGACCGGGTCGGTCAGGCCGAAGACCTACTGAGCCATGGCGCCGACGTCGTTGTCACCGATCTGGAGGAACTTCTGTGAAGGCAGACCGATGATCCCTGAGGACTATTTTCCGATCGAACCGTGGCAGATCCGCGAGACCCACCTCGACCTGGATCTGCTCGGGCAGACCGAATCCCTGTTCACGCTGTCCAACGGGCACATCGGGTTGCGCGGCAACCTCGACGAGGGCGAGCCCTACGGCCTGCCCGGCACCTACCTGAACTCGTTCTATGAGGTGCGGCCGCTGCCCTACGCCGAAGCCGGGTTCGGCTATCCGCAGGCCGGGCAGACCGTCGTCGACGTGACCAACGGCAAGATCATCCGGCTGATGGTCGACGATGAGCCGTTCGACGTCCGCTACGGCGAGCTGATCGACCACGAGCGCATCCTCGACCTGCGGGCGGGCACCCTGACCCGCCGCGTGCACTGGCACTCCCCGGCCGGCAAACAGGTCAAGGTGCACTCGACCCGGCTGGTGTCACTGGCCCAGCGCGGCGTCGCGGCGATCGAATACATCGTCGAGGCGGTCGACGAATTCGTGCGTGTGACAGTGCAATCCGAGCTGGTCGCCAATGAGGACCAACCGCCGACCTCCGGCGACCCGCGGGTCGCGGCGATCCTGGACAACCCGCTGGAGGCCGTGGAGCGGGAGACCACCGACCGCGGGGCCGTGCTGGTGCACCGCACTCGGGCCAGTGAACTGATGATGGCCGCGGCCATGAATCACGAGATCGAGGTGCCCGGCCGAGTCCAGGTCAACACGATCGCGATTCCCGATGTGGCGGCCACCACCGTGGTGTGCGGGCTGCGCCCGGGGCAGAAACTGCGGATCGTCAAGTACCTGGCCTACGGCTGGTCCAGCGAGCGGTCCCGGCCCGCGCTGCGTGACCAGGCCGTCGCCGCGCTGACCGGCGCCCTCTACAGCGGCTGGCAGGGGCTGCTCGACGCCCAGCGGAACTACCTCGACGAGTTCTGGGACGGCGCCGATGTCGAGGTCGACGGCGACCCCGACTGCCAGCAGGCGGTCCGCTTCGCACTGTTCCACCTGCTGCAGTCCAGCGCGCGCGCCGAACGGCGGGCGATCCCCAGCAAGGGCCTGACCGGTACCGGCTATGACGGCCATACCTTCTGGGACAGTGAGACTTTCATCATCCCGGTGCTGACCTACACCGTGCCGCACGCGGCGGCCGACGCGTTGCGCTGGCGGGCATCGACACTTGATCTGGCCCGCGACCGGGCGGCCGAACTCGGGCTGGCCGGGGCGTCGTTCCCGTGGCGGACGATCCGCGGCCAGGAGTGCTCCGGGTACTGGCCGGCCGGCACGGCCGCCTGGCACATCAACGCCGACATCGCGGCGGCGTTCGAGCAGTACCGGGTCGTCACCGGGGACGGCTCCCTGGAGGCCGAGTGCGGGCTGGCGGTACTGGTCGAGACCGCACGGCTGTGGCGGTCGCTGGGACACCACGACCGGCACGGGGTGTGGCACCTGTCGGGGGTGACCGGCCCCGACGAGTACACCGCGATCGTGCGGGACAACGTGTTCACCAATTTGATGGCCGCCCACAATCTGCGCACCGCAGCCGAGGCGTGCGCCCGCCACCCTGATGCCGCCCACGAGCTGGGGGTCAGCACCGAGGAGATGGCCAGCTGGCGCGATGCCGCCGACGCCGCGCACATCCCCTACGACGAGGAGCTCGGCGTGCATCCGCAGTGCGAAGGCTTCACCTCCGCCGCGGAGTGGGACTTCGACAACCGGGCCACCTATCCGCTGCTGCTCAACGAACCCTATGTCCGGCTGTACCCGGCCCAGGTGGTCAAGCAGGCCGACGTCCTGCTGGCCATGCACTGGCGCAGCCATGCATTCACCCCCGAAGAGAAGGCCCGCAACGTCGACTACTACGAGCGGCGCACGGTACGCGACTCCTCGCTGTCGGCCTGCACCCAGGCAGTGATGTGCGCCGAGGTGGGACACCTGGAACTGGCCCATGACTACACCTACGAGACGGCGTTCGTCGACCTGCGTGATCTGCACGACAACACCCGCGAGGGACTGCACCTGGCGGCACTGGCCGGGACCTGGCTCGCGCTGGTGGCCGGGTTCGGTGGCCTGCGTGACGACGGAGGCGTGCTGGCACTGAATCCCGCACTGCCCGAAGGGATCTCCCGCCTACGGTTCCGGTTGCGCTGGAGCGGGTTCCGCGTCACGGTAAGCGCCACCGACGACGAGGTCACCTACACCCTGCGCGACGGGCCCGAGGGCCGGCTGACGATCCACCATGCCGGCAAGGAACTCGAACTGTCCACCCAGTCACCCACGACGGTGCCCGCCTGCCGCCGCGAACCGCTACTGCCGACACCGCAGCAACCGCCCGGGCGCGCTCCGCGCCACCGGCACCACGTCGCCCGGTGAGGCTCAGGCGATCCCGGAGGCCCAACGCAGCGCGCCGACGGCCTGATCGGGTACCGCCGGGTTCTTCGGCGCGATCGGCTCCAGCCGCCGGTAGGGCTCGCCCTGGGCCGGCCGCTGGTCGGTCTCGCCCTTGTTCGGCCACAGCGACGCGGCCCGCTCGGCCTGGGCGGTGATCGACAGCGACGGGTTGACGCCGAGGTTGGCCGAGACCGCCGCGCCGTCCATCACCGCCAGCGTCGGGTAGCCGTACACCCGCTGGTAGGGGTCGATGACGCCGTGCTCGGGGCTGTCGCCGATCGCCGCCCCGCCCAAGAAGTGCGCGGTGAGCGGGATGTTGAACAGTTCGCCCCAGGTGCCCCCGGCCACGCCGTCGATCTTGGCGGCGATGCGCCGGGTGACCTCGTTGCCGACCGGGATCCAGCTCGGGTTCGGTTCACCGTGGCCCTGCTTGCTGGTGTAGCGGCGGAAGCCCAGCCTGCCGCGTTTGGTGAAGGTGGTGATGGAGTTGTCCAGGTGCTGCATCACCAGCGCGATCACGGTGCGCTCGCTCCACTGCTTCGGGTTGAGTAGCCGCAGGATGTGGCGGGGATCTTCGCGGGCCTGATCCAGCAGCTGCCGCCAGCGCGGGACATCGGTGCCTTGCGGACCCGCGCCGTCGGTCATCAGGGTCTGCAACAGACCCATCGCGTTGGAGCCCTTGCCGTAGCGGACCGGTTCGACGTGGGTGTCGGCGGTGGGGTGGATCGAGGAGGTGATCGCCACGCCGTGGGTCAGGTTCAGGCCCTCCTTGACGTCCAAAGTGGCTGCGCCGACGATGGATTCGGAGTTGGTGCGGGTAAGTACCCCGAGCTTGCTGGAAAGGTTGGCGAGCTTTCCTTTATCGCGCATCTTGAACAGCAGCCGCTGGGTGTTGTAGGTGCCGGCGGCCAGGATCAGATACCGCGCGGTGAAGGTCTTGCGATGCCGGCGTGCGCGCAGGCCGGTGCGCACCGTGCGCACCTGCCACAGGCCGTCGTCGCCCTGCTCGAACCCGGTCACCGTCGTCATCGGATGCACCTGTGCGCCGGCCGATTCGGCCAGATACAGGTAGTTCTTCACCAGGGTGTTCTTGGCGCCCCAGCGGCAGCCGGTCATGCACTCGCCGCACTCGAGGCAGCCGGTGCGCTGCGGGCCGGCGCCGCCGAAGTACGGGTCGGGCACCGTCTTGCCCGGGGTCTTCTCGCCGCCTTCACCGAAGAACACCCCGACCGGCGTCGGCACGAACGTGTCGCCGACCCCCATGTCGTCGGCGACCTGCTTGACGATGCGGTCGGCGTCGGTGAACGTCGGGTTCTTGACCACTCCGAGCATCCGCTGCGCCTGGTCGTAGTGCGGCATGAGCTCGGCACGCCAGTCGGTGATGTGCGCCCACTGCTTGTCGGCGAAGAACGGCTCCGGCGGCACGTAGAGGGTGTTGGCGTAGTTCAGCGAGCCGCCGCCCACCCCGGCACCGGCCAGCACCATGACGTTGTTGAGCAGGTGGATGCGCTGGATGCCGTAGCAACCCAGCTTCGGCGCCCACAGGAAGTCGCGCAGGTGCCAGGAGTTCTTGGCGAAGTCCGGGTCGGCGTAGCGGCGTCCCGCCTCCAAAACGCCGACGCGATACCCCTTCTCGGTCAGTCGCAGCGCGCTGACGCTGCCACCGAAACCGGAACCGATGATCAGGACGTCGTAGTCAGGTTGGTAATCCCGCTCCATAGCCAGCAAGTATGGGCTACCCGCTGGTAACTTGCCAGATAGGCTGCCCTTACTTGTCAGCTCCCGACGGTCAGCCCGACCTTTTGGAACTCCTTGAGGTCGCAGTAGCCGGCCTTGGCCATCGACCGGCGCAGCCCGCCGACCAGGTTCAGCGAGCCGAACGGGTCATCGGAGGGGCCGTCGAGCACCTGCGTCAGACCCGGACGCTCCCCGTAGGCGACCTGCATCAGCGCACCGCGCGGCAAGGACGGGTGCGCGGCCGCCGACGGCCAGTACCAGCCGTCGCCCTGCGCTTCGGCCGCCGCCGCCAACGGCGTGCCCAGCACCACCGCGTCGGCGCCGCAGGCGATCGCTTTGGCCAGGTCCCCGGAGGTGTGGATGTCGCCGTCGGCCAGCACATGCACGTACCGCCCGCCGGTCTCGTCGAGGTATTCGCGGCGAGCCGCGGCGGCGTCGGCGATCGCGGTGGCCATCGGCACCGAGATGCCCAGCACCTCATCGGAAGTGGTCACCCCCGAGGTGGAGCCGTAGCCGACGATCACCCCGGCCGCGCCGGTGCGCATCAAGTGCAGCGCGGTGCGGTGGTCGATCACGCCGCCGGCCACCACCGGGATATCGAGCTCGGAGATGAACGTCTTGAGGTTCAGCGGCTCCCCGTCGTTCGCGACCCGTTCGGCGGAGATGATGGTCCCCTGGATGACCAACAGGTCGACACCGGCGGCCACCAGTGCCGGGGTCAGCGCCGCGGCGTTCTGCGGGCTCACCCGCACCGCGGTGGTCACGCCGGCCGCGCTGATCCGCGCCACCGCGGCACCGAGCAGCTCGGGGTCCAGCGGTGCGGCGTGCAGCTGCTGCAGCAGCCGGATCGCCGCCTCCGGCTCAGACGCCACCGCCGCCTTCTCAATGACCTGGGCGACCTTGGCCTCGATGTCGGCGTGCCGGCCGATCAGCCCTTCGCCGTTGAGCACCCCCAGACCGCCGAGCCGGCCCAGCCCGACCGCGAACTCCGGCGATACCAGCGCGTCGGTGGGGTGAGCCACCACCGGGATCTCGAAGCGGTAGGCGTCGAGCTGCCAGGCTGTGGACACGTCCTTGGAGGAGCGGGTGCGCCGGGACGGCACGATGTTGATGTCGTCGAGCTCGTAGGTGCGACGGGCGGTGCGGCCCATGCCGATCTCAACCATGTCACGCATGACGGGTCAGCCTCGTTTCTGTTTCGCTACGCGAGAATGTGCCGGGACGGACGTCTGCTCAGCGCACGTAGTAGTTCGGCGCTTCGACGGTCATGGTGATGTCGTGCGGGTGGCTTTCCTTCAGGCCCGCGGCGGTGATCCGCACGAACTGCGCCTGCTGCAGCGCTTCGATGGTCGCCGATCCGGTGTAGCCCATCGCCGCCCGCAGGCCGCCGGTGAGCTGGTGGATGACGGTGGTCAGGGGGCCGCGGAACGGCACCCGGCCCTCGATGCCCTCGGGCACCAGCTTGTCCTCGGAGAGCGCGTCGTCTTGGAAGTAGCGGTCCTTGGAGTAGGACTTGGCTCCGCCGCGACCCTGCATGGCCCCCAGCGAGCCCATGCCGCGGTAGCTCTTGAACTGCTTGCCGTTGACGAAGATCAGCTCGCCGGGCGATTCGGCGGTGCCGGCCAGCAGCGAGCCGAGCATGGCCGTCGACGCGCCGGCGGCCAGCGCCTTGGCGATGTCCCCGGAGTACTGGAGCCCGCCGTCGGCGATCACCGGCACCCCGGCCGGCGCGCAGACCGCGACTGCCTCCATGATCGCGGTGATCTGCGGGGCACCCACCCCGGCGACCACCCGGGTGGTGCAGATGGAGCCCGGGCCCACGCCGACTTTGACCGCGTCGGCGCCGGCCTCGACCAGCGCGGCGTCGCCGGACCGGGTGGCCACGTTGCCGCCGACCACGTCGACCCGCTCCCCCACTTCGGCCTTGAGCTTGCCGACCATGTCGAGCACTCCCCGGTTGTGGGCGTGCGCGGTGTCCACGATCAGCACGTCGACCCCGGCGTCGGCCAGCGTCATCGCCCGCACCCAGGCATCGGCGCCGACGCCGACCGCGGCGCCGACCAGCAGCCGGCCGTCGCTGTCCTTGGTGGCGTTGGGGTGCTGTTCGGTCTTGACGAAGTCCTTGACGGTGATCAGGCCGGTCAGCTTGCCGCGGCCGTCGACGATCGGCAGCTTCTCGATCTTGTGCCGGCGCAGCAGGCCCAGCGCGGCGTCGGCGGAGACGCCCTCCTGGGCGGTGATCAGCGGCGCCTTGGTCATCACCTCGGCGACCGGCTTGTTCTGGTCGACCTCGAAGCGCATGTCCCGGTTGGTGATGATCCCAACGAGTGAGCCGTTCTTATCGACGACCGGCAGCCCGGAGATCCGGAACCGCGCGCACAGGGCGTCCACCTCGGCCAGGGTGTTCTCCGGGGTGCAGGTGACCGGGTCGGTGACCATCCCGGCTTCGGAGCGCTTCACGGTCTCGACCTGGCCGGCCTGCTCGGTGACCGGCAGGTTGCGGTGCAGCACGCCCATGCCGCCGGCCCGGGCCATCGCGATCGCCATCCGGGCCTCGGTGACGGTGTCCATGGCGGAGCTGACCAGCGGCACCTGGAGCCGGATCTTGCGGGTCAGCCGGCTGGAGGTGTCGGCGGTGGCCGGCACCACGTCGGAGGCCGCCGGAAGCAGCAGCACGTCGTCGAAGGTCAGGCCCAGCATGGCGATCTTGGCCGGGCGCTCGCCGGACGGGCCGCCGGTCGGCAGATCATCGTGCGGGCCCATGGCGGGATGGGAAATCGTCGGGGCGCTGGCATCACCAACGGACATCGGGAGCCTCCACTACGCAGCCGGGGTAGAAGTCCATCCTAATCGCGGCGTACAGCGGCTTTCGTTCCCCACCACCTTGGCTGCGATTATGCGCCCCGCAGAACGGCCGCTGGCGTTCTGTCCTGGGGTCTGCGTACCCTATGGGCGTGCGTGACCACCTGCCACCCGGTTTGCCGCCCGACCCGTTCGCCGACGATCCCCACGACCCGTCCGCTGCGCTGGACGCCGTCGAACCGGGCCAGCCACTGGATCCGCAGGAGCGGACCGCGGTCGAAGCCGACCTCGCCGACCTCGCGGTCTACGAAGCACTATTGGCGCACCGAGGAATCCGCGGCCTGGTGGTGTGTTGCGACGACTGTCAGCAGGACCACTACCACGACTGGGACATGCTGCGCGCCAACCTACTGCAGCTGCTCATCGACGGCACCGTACGCCCGCACGAGCCAGCCTACGACCCGGAGGCGGACAGCTACGTGACCTGGGATTACTGCCGCGGTTACGCCGACGCGTCCCTCAACGGGGCGACCTCGGAGGCCGACGGCTACCGCTGAGCCGGCCCCGTTAAAGGTGCTGCCACTGTCCGCCGCGGTACCGCACCAACTCGGCAGCCTCATCCCGCAGGCTGCACAATTCCTCCCCCGTTCGGCTCGGACTGCCGACATCGATCAACATGCACGCCAGCGCCCATCGCAACGGAACCAGGCCCAGCCGCCCGGTGTCCTGCAGTGCGGCCTCAGCCACGCCGCGCGCGCGGTCGACGTTCCCCGCGCAGCACAGCGCGCCGGCCAGCACCACCTGACTTTTCACCCGGTGGCGCACCATGTCTTCGCCGGCGTCCGCGACCAGCTCCAGGGCCTGTTCGGCGTGCCGCACCGCGGTAGCCCCGTCCCCGGTGACCATCGCCAGTTCGGCCCTCACCCAGTTCCGGCGCACCGCCAGGCGTGCCGGGGACGGCGGTTCGGGAACCTGCCGGGTACGGGCCAGCAGGGCCGCCGAGGCCGCGAAGCGACCGGTCCCCAGGGCGTCGGCGGCCAGCCCCACCAGGGCGTCGGCGGTGGCCTCGGGATCCTCGCCGGCCAGGTCCAGTGCCCGGCCGTCAAGGCCCCGGGCGAGATCGTGCCCGCCCAGTTGGCGCAGGAACGACGCCCGCGTGCTGTGGGCCAGGGAGGCCAGCGGCCCTTTGGGTACGTCGCGTAGCAGTGCCGCCAGATCGGCGGTGGCGGCGGCGTAGCGGCCCTGGCCGCCGGCGGCGACGGCACGCAGCCAGCGCTGGCGGGGCGTGGTCGCGGCGGGCAAGGGCCAGCGGCCCGGTGCATCGCCGAACGCGGCGGCAGTCAACGTCGCATCTGGGTCCTCGGTCATCGCTGAGCGACGTTACGCGGGCCCGGTCACCGCCTCGGCGTCCGCCCGCGCGCCCGTACGTCCGTACGTCCGGAAAAAATCCCAGGGAATGTCCATCGGCTTAGGCCAGCCTTTCTTAACCGTTACGTAGGCCTAACTTCAGACGCTTTGGCTACGGTCCCCACAGCGCCGGATTCCGCCGGCGCTGTTTTACGCGCACCGCCAGACACCTCAACGGCCGCAACAGTTCCGGCCGACCAGCGTTTGAGAGGGGTTCCCATGCCACTGGTTGAGCAACTGCCCGGCCGCAATGCGGACGTCTGGGATTGGCAGCTCCAAGGAGCCTGCCGGGGGGTCGACTCGTCGGTGTTCTTCCCACCCGACGGGGAGCGCGGCCGGGCCCGAGCGCAGCGGGAGCAGAACGCCAAGAAGTGGTGTCGCAACTGCCCGGTATTGGAACAATGCCGTCAGCACGCACTCGCCGTCGGCGAGCCCTACGGCATCTGGGGCGGCATGTCCGAGGCCGAGCGGCACGCCGCGCTCCGCTGCAACCTGCGGGCCAGCGGCTGAGCCCGCCGGACCGACGCCTCAACGAACAGCCCCCGGCGATCCGGGGGCTGTTCTCGTTCCCGCGGATTGTCGGACCGGTCGGGTTGGATCACGGGCATGCGTGCATTCCTGGCAGTACTTGTCGCCGGTCTCGGCGTGGCCGCGCCGGCCCACGCCGATCCGGCCAGCTGTTTCGACCAGCGGCTCTGCGGCGATCTGAGCGATGTCTACTTCTGTCCCGACACCGGCGCGGTGGTGGGCGCGTTCGGCGCCTGCCCCTCGCTGGTGACCGGCCCCTATGCGCCCGGTGGTCTACGGCCCAACCAGGGGTTGTCGCCGTTGGGTTGAGATTGCGCAGCAGGACACGCTCTGACCGTCCCGGGATAGCGGAAAAAGCCCGGCCAGCTTCGACGGGTGTGTCAATTATTAATGCTCGCAAAACCTGTGGGTTCCATATCAGCGTGTGCTAAGCACATGCGATGAGAACGCGGGGAGCAGCAGTAAAAACATCGGTTGCCCACGTGGCCGTCGCCGGCATGATGGCGGCCGCGGCCGGGGTGGGGATCAGCCAAACCGTCAGTGCCGCAGCCACGCTGTTGGCCTCCACCGGTCCGCTGGCCGGCAGCGTCACGGCGCTCATCCTCGGCGGCACCACCGAGCCGACCCCGTCGCCTGAATTCGCGCGGTCCGCCGAGAACCTGTATCTCAACCCACTGGGATTCAACGGCGGCTCAACCGATTCCACGGTCTGCTACATGGACGGCACCGACCCGTGCAGCGCCCCACTACAGGTCCTCACCACCCCGGAACTGATCCAGCAGGGCCCGAGCAGTCTCACGGCCGCGTCCGCCATCGTCCTGGCCGTCCAGAACCAGTTCGACGCCAACCCCGGCGCATACGACGCCGAGCACCCGCTGACCATCTTCGGGTACTCCCAAAGCGCCACCGCCGAATCGATCGCCATGACCCGGCTTGCCGAGCTCGGCATCCCCAACAGCGCATTACATTTCGTGTTCATCGGCGACCCGTCCACACCGGTCACCGGCGCGTGGTCCAACATCGAAGCGGCCATGGTAGCGACCCTCGGTCCGGATCTGACCAACTGGCTGCTCAAGACCTTCGGCTTGACCGAGGTGCTCGGCAACGTGACGCCAAACGATTTGTACGCGGCGACCATCTACAGTCTGCCGGGCGATCCGGTCTCCAACTTCTCCGGCGTCTTTGCAGACAAAGGCCTGTGGGGCGCGCTGCTGGACATCCTGTGGCCGCACGTGTGGTACCTGGGCCTGACACCCGAGCAGGTCGCCGACGCGACCACCACGGTCGACGGCAACCTGACTTTCGTCGACATCAACGACAGCGACATCAACGGCTTGAGCGCCTGGCTTGACGCGGTCTTCGTCGGCGGGGCGGCCAATAGCGGACTGTTCGAAAGTCTCTGGCAGTCACTAGAACTGTTGTTCAACGACTTCTTCTGATCGCGCCCACGGTGACCCCGGCGGCGTCTTCCAGCACCTTGACGTTCGCCGCGATTCCGCCGGCTGCCAGGGTGGCGTGGTTGCGTTGCGCCGCAGCGCTTCCCATGGTCGTCGGGTCGACGCCGACGCCTGCAATTCTTGGCGACGGTCTCGGCGGGGTTGCGACCCGTCGTGAAAGACAGTGAGAACCCTAGACTCGAATTTGAGAACGGGATAATCTCATCCAACACACAGCGGGGAGGAAGTGATGACTCAGGTAAAGGTTGGCAAGGCGTCCAAGGCGGTCGCCCAACTCGCGGTCGCCGGGCTGATGGTCGCCGCGGCCGGCGTGGGAGTCAGCCAAACGGTCAGCGCCGCGGCCACGCTGCTCGCCTCCACCGGGCCGCTGGCGGGCAGCCAGACCGCGCTCATCCTCGGCGGCACCGGCCAGCCGACACCCTCACCGGAATACGCGCGATCCGCCGAGAACCTGTATCTCAACCCGCTCGGCTTCAATGGCGGCTCGACCGACTCGACGGTCTGCTACATGGACGGCACCGACCCGTGCAGTGCCCCACTACAGGTGCTGACCACGCCGGAGCTCTTCCAGCAGGGCCCGAGCAGCCTCACCGGTGCGTCGCTGATCACGCTCGCCGTCCAGAACCAGTTCGACGCCAACCCGGGCGCATTCGACGCCGATAACCCGCTGACGATCTTCGCCTATTCCCAGAGCGCCACCGCAGCGTCGATCGCCATGTCCAGACTCGCCGAAGCAGGCATACCCGCCGATTCGCTGCACTTCGTGTTCATCGGCGACCCGTCGGCTCCGGACGGCGTCTGGCAGTACCTGGAAGCCGCCATGTACGCGACGCTGGGCAAGGACCTCTCGGACTACCTGCTCAAGCTGCTCGGCATGACCGAGGTGCTGGGCAACCTGACGCCCAACGACCTGTACTCGGCGACCATCTACGGCCTTCCCGACGACCCGGTCTCCAATTTCGCCGACGCGTACGACAACTACGGCCTGTGGGGGGCGCTGCTGGGCATCTTCGGCCCCCACGTGGAGTACCTGGGCCTGACCCCCGACCAGATCGCCGACGCGACCACCACCGTCGACGGGATGCTGACCTACATCGAGATCGACAACAGCGAGATCAACGCCTTCGACGCTTGGCTCAGCGCGCTACTGTTCCACGGGGTCGCCACCAGCGATCCGTTCCAGGCTGTGTTCGACTCGATGAATCTGCTTTTCAGCAACTTCTTCTAAAGCCGTGCACAGCCTGGAACGAATCGTGTTGGACCGACAAATCTCCGATCAGCCGTGCGGGGCCTCGGATATCTTGCTGTCCGGAGTTCCCACCGTCTTGCAGTAGGTCGACACCGACAGCCGGGTCGCAGAAATCTCCAGATTGGAGGGATCCGCGCCGCTCTTGTCTTTGAGCATCTTGCTGATTTCGTCGTCCTGCTTCTTCTCGTCCTGCTCGACGAAATCCTTGCACCTGGTGTCGCCACCGGTGTTGATCACCTTCGATGCCGAGCACCCGCTGGACAGCAGCACACCCAGGGCCATGGCTCCAACCGCAACGTTTTTCATCATCATTGCTCGCCCCTTACGCCTCGCGCCCGAACATGCGCAGCAGCCAAAGCAGGATGACCGCGCCCAGAATGGCGGTGAACAATGTGAACCACCAGCCCCCGCTTGCCGTGTCAACGACGAAGCTGAGCAGAAAACCACCGATCAAAGCGCCGACAACGCCGACGACGACATCGGTGAGCAGGCCGTACTTGGTTTTCATAATCATGCCTGCGATCCAGCCGGCAATGGCTCCGATAATGATGTAGCCGATCCATCCGACACTGGTCAACGTGCTAGAGCGGGCTAGAAATTCAGTAGCCGCCAGTGGGTCCATGGTGATCTCCTTTACAGCGCCTTCAATACACCGTCCTGATCGACGACGCGATGAATCAATACCCGTTTTGCGCGGTTATAAACCGCCGAATCCAGGCCGCCGAGAAGACGCGAAAGCCCCCATTTCGGAGCCGAAATGGGGGCGTTCGCTTCTTGTCGCGCGGTAAGCGCCGTAGCTAGTGCGCGTGCCCGTGGTGCCCGTGCGCGTGGCCGGCCTCCTCGGCCGGCTTCTCCACCACCGCGGTCTCGGTGGTCAGCACCATCCGCGCCACCGAGGCGGCGTTGAGCACCGCCGACCGGGTCACCTTGACCGGGTCGACGATCCCGTCGGCGGCCAGGTCACCGTAGGACAGCGTCGCAGCGTTGAAGCCCTGCCCGGCCGGCAGCTCGGCCACCTTGCTGGTCACCACCGCGCCGTCGACGCCGGCGTTGGTGGCGATCCAGTACAGCGGCGCGCTCAGCGCGGCGGCGAACACCTGGACGCCCAGCGCCTCGTCACCACTGAGTGCGAGCTCCGACAGCGCCGCGCGGGCCTGCACCAGAGCGGCGCCGCCGCCGGGGACGATGCCCTCCTCGACCGCGGCCTTGGCCGCCGCCACCGCGTCCTCGACCCGGTGCTTGCGCTCCTTGAGCGCGGTCTCGGTGGCCGCACCCACCTTGATCACCGCCACGCCGCCGGCCAGCTTGGCCAGCCGCTCCTCGAGCTTTTCGCGGTCCCAGTCGGAGTCGGTCGCCTCGATCTCGGCGCGCAGCTGCTTGACCCGAGCGGCCACCTGGTCCGGCCCGCCGGCTCCATCGACGATGACGGTGTCGTCCTTGGACACCACCACCCGGCGGGCGGAGCCGAGCACGTCGAGACCGGCCTCGCGCAGCGTCAGGCCGACGTCGGGGTTGATCACCTGGGCGCCGGTGACGACCGCGAGGTCCTCCAGGAACGCCTTGCGCCGGTCGCCGAAGTACGGTGCCTTGACCGCGACGGCCTTGAGGGTCTTGCGGATCGCGTTGACCACCAGCGTCGACAGCGGCTCGCCCTCGACGTCCTCGGCGATGATCACCAGCGGCTTGCCCGCCTCGACGACCTTCTCCAGCAGCGGCAGCAGGTCGGGCAGCGAGCTGATCTTGTCCCGGTGCAGCAGGATCAGCGCGTCCTCCAGGACGGCCTCCTGCGCGTCGAAATCGGTGACGAAGTAGGCCGACAGGAAACCCTTGTCGAAGCCGACACCGTCGGTGATCTGCAGCTCGGTGGACAGCGTCGAGGACTCCTCCACGCTGACCACGCCGTCGCTGCCGACCTTGGTCATCGCCTCGCCGACCAGCTCACCGATCTCCTCGTCGCGTGAGGATACGTTGGCCACCTGCGCGATCGACTCCTTGCCGGAGACCGGGGTGGCCGCGGCCAGCAGCGCCTCCGACGCGGCGTCGGCCGCCTTGGCGATACCGGCGCCCAGCGCGATCGGGTTGGCGCCGGCCGCGACGTTGCGCAGCCCGGCGGAGATGATGGCCTGGGCCAGCACGGTGGCGGTGGTGGTGCCGTCGCCGGCCACGTCGTTGGTCTTGGTGGCGACCGACTTCACCAGCTGGGCGCCGAGGTTCTCGAACGGGTCTTCCAGGTCGATCTCACGGGCCACGGCGACGCCGTCCATGGTCACCGTCGGGCCGCCGAACGACTTGGCCAGCACCACGGTGCGGCCGCGCGGGCCCAGGGTGACCCGGACCGCGTCGGCGAGCTTGTCGACGCCGGTTTCCAGGGCCCGGCGGGCAGCCTCGTTGAACTCAATCTGCTTGCTCACGGATGTCCAAGCCTTTCTTTACGCGTGCCGCCCCGGAGATCGCCCCCCAAACCAGGTTGGTACGGGGATCTCCGGGGCGGGCACGGTGGTTCTTGTGGCTACTTGCCGACGATGGCCAGCACGTCGCGCGCCGACAGGATCAGGTACTCCTCGCCGGCGTACTTGATCTCGGTGCCGCCGTACTTGCTGTAGATGACGACGTCACCTTCCTTGACGTCCAGCGGAATCCGCTTGTCGCCATCCTCGTCCCACCGGCCGGGGCCGACGGCGACGACGGTGCCTTCCTGCGGCTTCTCTTTGGCAGTGTCCGGAATGACCAGACCGGAAGCGGTCGTGGTCTCGGCCTCGTTGGCCTGAACGAGGATCTTGTCCTCGAGTGGCTTGATGTTCACGCTCGCCACGATTGGAGCCCTCCACATTGTCTGGATGCGACCCGGCGCTCGCCGGGCCCATCGGAACGTACTTACTTAAGGTGTTCGGCATTCGTGCGCGTCCTTGCGTCGTCGTCGCGGGTGCCGAGCAGGGAATCGCCCGATTGCCACCTAGCACTCTATACATGAGAGTGCTAGCACTCAAGGTGGGCCCGGTGCGAACCGCAACTTCAGCGTGAACGTGCACGGTGGTACGCCCGCACCGGCGTGTCGCGGTACAAACACTTTCGCCGGGCGTTGTCAGGCGACCTGGCCCTGCACCACCGGCAGGCCCGGGTTGGTGGCTACGTCCAGCGGCGACGGCGCCACCCCGGCGGAGATCAGATGCGCCGCGAACGACGCGATCATCGCCCCGTTATCGGTGCACAACCGCAGCGGCGGGATGCGCAGCGTCAAACCGGCTGCCACACAGCGCTGCTCGGCCAGCTCACGCAGCCGGGAGTTGGCGGCCACGCCGCCGGCGATCAGCAGGGTGCCGACCCCGAGATCGGCGGCCGCCCGCACCGCCTTGGCGGTCAGCACGTCGGCGACCGACTCCTGAAAGCCGGCCGCCACATCGGCGGGGACGAAATCGGGGTTGCGCTCCACATAGCGGGCCACCGCGGTCTTGAGCCCGGAGAAGCTGAACACGTAGGGGTCATCGCGCGGGCCGGTCATCCCGCGCGGGAATACCACCGCATTCCGGTCGCCGGTGCGGGCCAGCTCGTCGAGCACCCGCCCGCCCGGATAGCCCAGCCCAAGCAGCCGGGCCACCTTGTCGTAGGCCTCCCCGGCGGCGTCGTCGACGGTGCTGCCCAGCTCGACGATCGGCTCCCCCAGCGACCGCACGTGCAGCAGGTGGGTGTGGCCGCCGGAGACCAGCAGACCTACGCACTCCGGCAGCGGGCCATGGGCGTAGACGTCGGCGGCCAGGTGCCCGCCCAGGTGGTTGACGGCGTAGAACGGCACCTCCCAGGCGGCCGCATAGGCCTTGGCCGCGGCCGCGCCCACCAGCAGCGCCCCGGCCAGTCCCGGTCCGATAGTGGCCGCCACCACGTCGGGCTTGTCCACCCCTGCCGTCGCCAGCGCCCGGCGCATGGTCGGCCCCAAAGCCTCCAGGTGTGCCCGCGAGGCGATCTCGGGCACCACCCCGCCGAACCGGGTGTGCTCCGCCACGCTGGAGGCCACCTCGTCGGCCAGCAACGTCAGGGTGCCGTCGCGTTCCAGCCGGGTGATGCCGACACCTGTTTCGTCGCACGAGGATTCGATGGCGAGCACGATCGTCATGAACAGGCCTCCCGTCGCATCATGTAGGCGTCCGCGCCATTGCGGTAGTAGCGCTTACGCAGCCCCGTCTCGACGAAGCCGACAGCGCGGTAGAGCGCGATCGCCGCGGCGTTGTCGGTGCGGACCTCCAGGTGTACGACGCCGCCCTCGGCGTAGGCCAGCAGGTCGGCCAGCAGCGTGCGGCCGATCCCGCGGCCCTGGTGGGCCGGATCCACTCCGATGGTGTGCACCTCGAACTCGAACGGCGGGGTGCGCCCCAGCCGCGAGATCCCAGCGTAGCCCACGACTGTGTCGCCGATGCGGGCTGCGACGTAGTGGTGGTCGCGGGCACTGATCGCGCGGCGGAACGCCGCGGCCGGCCATGGGTCGTCGCCGCCGAACAGCTTCGCCTCCAGTTCGGCGCAGCGCGCCGCATCGCTTTCGACCAATGGGCCGAGGGTGACCAGCGGCGTGGCCGAACCCGACGGTTTGGCGTCGGGCCGGCGCAGGTACATCGGCACCAGCGGCGGTGGATCGGCAACCCAATCACGCACCGCGGCAACCAGTCCCGCAGGCGTCGGATAGGTCACGTCAAGCGCCGGCAGGTCGAACAGTCCGGCGTGCGCGGGCGAGCCCGCTACCGCGACGGCGTCACCGGGATCGACGGCGGCCGGGGCGCTCACCGCCGGACCGGCCACCCCGTTCCCGTCGCGGTAGCGCGCCCAGTAGACCTCGCGGCGCCGGGCGTCGGTGACGACCAAGGTGGCGCCGGTGGTGCACACCCCGATCGCGTCCAGGCTGCACACGCCGAACACCGGTATACCCAGGGCGTGCCCGTAGGCGGCAGCGCTGGCCATCCCGACCCGCAGACCGGTGAACGGCCCCGGCCCGCAACCCACCACCACCGCGGCCAGCGCGGTCATGCTCAGCCCGGCATCGGCCAGGGCGGCAAGCACATTGGGGGTGAGCCGCTCGGCGTGCGCGCGGGCATCCAGGGTGACCCGCTCCGCCAATACGGTGCGCCGGTCAGCGGCCACCAAGCCCGCGGTAACCGCCGGCGTGGCGGTGTCAATGGTCAGGATCGCCCCGGTCATGGCAGCTGCCACCGCCACGTCGCGGTGCGCGCCTCGGATTCGACGCCGCGGTCCAGCCGAATGTCCAGGTGCCGCTCGGAGAGTCGCTCTGCCAGTCCTTCGCCCCACTCCACCACGACGACGGCGTCGTCGAGCTCGGTGTCCAAATCCAGCGAGTCCAGCTCGGCCAGCAGGTCCAGGCCCGACTCGTCGAGCAGCCGGTACAGGTCGACGTGGATCATCGCCGGGGCGCCGGCACGGCGGGGCCGGTGCTCGCGGGCCAGCACGAACGTCGGCGAGGTAACCGGCCCGTCGACGTCGAGAGCGGCGGCGATCCCCTTGGCCAGCACGGTTTTTCCGGCGCCAAGCGGACCGGACAGCACCACCACGTCGCCGGCGCGTAGCTGAGCGCCCAGTCGCGCGCCCAGCGCGATGGTGTCTTCCGCGGTCGCCAGGATCTGCGTTTCAGCCACGGCGACCGGCCTTCCGGCGCAACCGGCGGGTCAGCTCCACCCGGCGCGGCGTGGCCCGCTCGACCAAGCGCACCAATGCGTCATCGATGACGTCGGGTTCCTCCAGTTCCACCAGATGACCGGCGCCGGGCACGATCACCAGCTCGCAGTCCCACAGCGCGGCCGCCATCGCCCGCGAATAGCCGGCTGGGGTGAGCAGATCGCGGTCACCGCAGGCGACCAGGGTCGGGATCTTGGCCAGTGTCGCCAGCGCGGCACTCTCGTCGTGCACCTCCAGTGCGTGCAGGAAACCCACCATGGTGGCAACCGGGGTGGCGTGCATCATCTCTTCGGAGAACGCCACCACGCTCGGGCTGATCTTGTCGGTGCCGTAGGAGGCCGCTCGCAGGATCGGGGAGATCACCCGACGGGCCGCGCCGCGTCCGCGGTGCACCAGTCTCGGTGCGTAGCGCACGCTGAACTGGACGGCCTCCAGGGCCGGGTTGCGCAGAATCTCCCCCAGCGGCGATCGGGAAACCCCTTTGGCCGCCGAGGAGATCAGTGCTGCGCCGACGATCCGGCTGCCGTATCGCTGGGGAAACTGCCGGGCGTGCGACAGCACGGTCATGCCGCCCATCGAATGCCCGACCAGCACCACCGGACCGCGCGGCGCCGCCACCTGCAGCACCGCCTCCAGGTCCTGGCCGAGTCGCGGCACGGTGTAGCTCTCAGGCGAGCCGACGGTCGAGTCGCCGTGGCCGCGCTGGTCATAGAAGACCATCCGCACCTGCCTGCCCCACTCGGCGGTCAACCGGGCCCGCTGAAAGTGGAAAGAGCCCATCCGCAAACAGAATCCGTGCGCGAACACCACGGTCAGCGACGCGTTGCGGGGCCCCACATCGCGCACCGCCAGTTCGACGCCGTCGTCGGTAACGACCACCGAACTGTGGTCGTGCGCCAGGATTTCGAAATCCTCAGCCGCGTAGGGATCTTCGGTGGTGGTACGCCGGGTCACCGAGCGGGCGACGGTGGATCCGGCAATGGTGCCCACGGCGGACAGCCCAGCCGCCCCGGCCAGCCAGGTTCGCCTTTTAGCGGCCATCGGCACCCCGATACGTCCTGGCCACCCGTCCGCGTGGTGCGTTCACCACCTCGTAGTGGATGGTTCCCAGCTCGTCGGCCCAGTCCTGGGCCAACGGCTCGCCGCCGGCACCTGACCCGAACAGCACGACCTCGTCGCCCTCGGTGACGTCGACCGGACCGGGACCGAGGTCGACGACGAACTGGTCCATGCACACCCGCCCGACGCTGCGCCGGCGCCGGCCGTTGATCAGTACCTCGAAGCGTCCACTCAGCGGGCGGAACACCCCGTCGGCGTAACCTATCGGGACCAGCGCCACGGTGGTGTCGGCCTGGGCGATCCAGGTGTGCCCGTAGGAGACGCCCTCCCCCGCCTTCAACGAGCGCACCAATGCCACAATGGATTTCAGCGTCATGGCCGGGATGAGGCCCATGTCGCCGCGCCCCGGAAACGGACTCAGGCCATATAAGGCGATTCCCGGTCGCACCATGTCGAAGGCCAGGTCGGGGCGGCTCATCACCCCCGCCGAGTTGGCCAGGTGCGCCACCTCGAATTTCAGGCCTTGATCGCGAGCCAGGCTCAGCATGTCGGCGAACCGCCCGGCCTGAAGGTCATTGACCGGGCTGGCCGCCTCATCGGCGCAGGCCAGGTGCGACATCAGGCCCCGCACCCGGACCGCGTCGTCGGCGACGGCGCGGCACAGCGCGGTCAGCAGCTCCGGGTAGCCGGCGGTCCCTACACCGTTGCGGTTCATCCCGGTGTCGGCCTTGACCGTCACCGTCGCGGTGCGACCGGTGCTGCCCACCGCGTCGAGCAGCTCGTTCAGCTGGCGCACCGAGGCAACCGCGATCTGCACGTCAGCGGCCAGGGCAGGCGCAAAGTCGGTGTCGGGCCCATGCAGCCACGCCAGCACCGGGGCGGCGATGCCGGCCGCCCGCAACGCCAGTGCCTCGTCGACGGTGGCGACCCCGAGTTCGGCGGCACCGGCCGCCAGCGCCGCGCGCGCCACCTGGACCGCGCCATGACCGTAGCCGTCGGCCTTGACCACGGCCATCAGCTCGGCGGCGCCGGCCTGGTCGGACAGCAGCCGCACGTTGTGCGCGATGGCGTCCAGGTCCACCAGCGCTTCACCGAGCAGGCCAGCCGTTCGGGATGTGGCAGTCATGTCACCGTCAATTGTCCCAGAACCGCCCATATGCCCCGCCGCCCGCGCCGAGTGTGCGGTTTACGTCGGTCGACGGCCGTTTTGCTGACCAAAACGCACGCTCGGCGGGAATGGGGCCGGCGCCGCCTGTGGATGGGCCTCGACACCAGGGCAGGCCCGCATGCCACGCTGCGGCCATGCGACCACCGCGGGGCGCCTTCAGGGCGACGGAGGCGCTGGCCGCCGGCGCGTTGACCCGCAGCCGGCTGCGCCGCGACTACGTCAGCGTCTACCCGGGAGTGTGGTTCCCACGCGATGTGGAGCTGACGGCGATCCAACGGGCCCGCGCCGCCTGGCTCTGGTCACGCCGGCAAGCGGTGCTTGGCGGGCTGTCCGCGTCAGCGCTTCACGGCGCGAAGTGGATCGACGGCGACACCCCCGCCGAGCTCATCCACACCAATCGGCGAGCACCGCCGCTGCTGACCGTGCACACCGACACACTGCTGGCCGGCGAGATCCAGACGATCCGCGGGATGCCTGCGACCACGGCCGCTCGCACCGCATTCGACCTGGGCAGACGGCTCCCCCTCGTCGAGGGTGTGCAGCGTATCGACGCGCTCATGAACGCCACTGGGCTTAAGGCAGGCCGATGTCGCGGCGGTGGCCGACGCGCACCGGGGCGCCCGTGAGCTACGGCAGCTCGATGCGACGTTGCCGTTGGTCGACGGCGGCGCCGACTCTCCCTATGAGTCGCTGACCCGGCTACTCCTGGTGCAGGCCGGCTTTCCCCCGCCGCAGACGCAGATCCGGGTGTACGGCTCATACGGCGGCGTCATCGCCTGCATCGACATGGGCTGGGAGGAATACCTCGTCGGCGTCGACTACGAGGGTGCCCATCATTGGACCGATCCACGGCAGCGCGAGCACGACGCCGAGCGCTATTACGTGCTCTCCGAACTCGGCTGGATCGACCTCCGGCTGACGGCGCGCCGGCTGCACCACAGCCCCGGCGTGTTCTTAGACCGCGTCGGCGCGGCGCTGATCAGCCGCGGTTGCCCGAAAACCTGGTGACTGGCCGCATCGAGTGTGCGGTTTGGTCGTCGAAACCGCGATTTTCCTGACCAGAACGCACACTCGGCGGAGGCGGCGGAGAGAGGCGGAAGTCGGCAAAGAGCGGGACGGGAACGGGGGCGGCGCAAAGCTAATGCGCGAAGTGCTGCTCGTCGTCGTAGTGCCCCGCGGGCTTGACCCGATCCAGCGAGGTCACCGCCTTCAGCGTGTCGTCGAAGAGCGCCCGAGCCAGGTCCGCCGACAGGCCCTCGCGGACCACCACCCGCAGCACCGCGACGTCCTCGGCGCCCTCCGGCATGGTGTAGGCCGGCACCTGCCAGCCGAAGGTGCGCAGCTCATGGGAGACGTCGAACTCGGTATAGCCGCGGTCACCGGTGAGGCGGCACGACACCACCGGGATCGCCGAGCCGTCGCTGATCACCTCGAAGTGCTTACTGGCGGCCAGCTGATGCGCGAGCCAGCGTGCGGTGTCGGACAAGGTCCGCATCACCTCGGTGTAGCCGCTGCGGCCCAGCCGCAGGAAGTTGTAGTACTGGCCGACGACCTGGTTGCCCGGCCGGGAGAAGTTCAGCGTGAAGGTGGGCATGTCCCCGCCTAGGTAGTTGACCCGGAACACCAGTTCCTCGGGCAGATACTCGGCGGCCCGCCACACCACGAAGCCGATGCCGGGGTAGGTCAGCCCGTACTTGTGGCCGCTGACGTTGATCGACACCACCCGCGGCAGCCGGAAGTCCCATTTGAGGCCCGGGTGCAGGAACGGCACCACGAATCCGCCGCTGGCCGCGTCGACATGCACCGGCACGTCCACCCCGCCCCCGGTGGCGAGGGCGTCCAGGGCGGCGCAGATCGCCTCGACGGGCTCGAGCTCGCCGGTGTAGGTGGTGCCCAGGATCGCCACCACTCCGATGGTGTTCTCGTCGACGGCGTCGATCACCTGCTCGGGGGTGATCACGTAGCGGCCCTCGGCCATCGGCAGGTAGCGGGGTTCGACGTCGAAGTAGCGGCAGAACTTCTCCCACACCACCTGGACGTTGGAGCCCATCACCAGATTGGGTGTCCTAGATTTCCAGTCCTGCCCTACCCCCTGGACCCTGGCCCGCCAGCGCCACTTCATCGCCAGCCCGCCCAGCATCACCGCCTCGGACGACCCGACGGTGGAGACCCCGATGGCGCTGGCCGGGTCGTCGTCGCGCAGGTTCTCGGCGTGGAACAGGTCGGCGACCATCGACACGCAGCGCTGCTCGATGGCCGCGGTGGCCGGGTACTCGTCCTTGTCGATCATGTTTTTGTCGAACGACTCCGCCATCAGCGTCGACGCCTCGGGGTCCATCCAGGTGGTGACAAAGGTGGCCAGATTCAGCCGGGAACTGCCGTCGAGCATCAGCTCGTCGTGGATGAAGCGGTAGGCGGCCTGCGGGTCCATCGGGTCGTCGGGCATCCGCAACGCCGGGACCGGGGCGGTAAACAGCCGACCGGTGTAGGCGGGGGCGACGGTGTGCGCGGGGACCGACGGGTGGGAATGGGACACGGCATCTCCTCTATAGCTGGGCCAGAGCGGTGCGGATGTGGGCCAGGATGCGCGACGCCGACGTCGGGGTGTCGCCGGGACCGGGATCGGCGGCCGAGGCCGCGGCAGCGCGGGTATGCACGAACGCGGCTGCGGCAGCGGCCTTCCCGGCGGGCAGCCCGGAGGCCAGCAGGGCGCCGATCATCCCGGACAGCACGTCGCCGGAGCCGGCGGTGGCCGCCCAGGATCCGCCGGCGGGGTTGAGATAAACCGGGCCGGACGGCTCGGCGACGACGGTGACGTTGCCCTTGAGCAGCACGGTGGCCCCGAACTTCTCGGCAAGGGCGCGGGCCGCACCCACCCGGTCCGGCCCGGGCGGGTGGCCAGCCAGCCGGGCGAACTCGCCGGCGTGCGGGGTGAGCACGGTCGGGGCCTGTCGATCGGCCACCAGCGAGGGGTGGGCGGCCAGCATGGTCAGCGCGTCGGCATCGACGATCACCGGCAGGTCGGTCCCGAGCGCGAACCAGAGCGCCGCCGCGGCGTCGTCGCCGGTGCCCAGGCCGGGGCCGACCACCCATGCCTGCACCCGACCGGCGGCCGCCGGACTGGGCGCCGCCACCACCTCCGGCCAGCGCGAAACAACTTGTGCAGCCGCACTTCCGGCGTATCGAACCATGCCGGAGGTGGCGGCCACCGCTGCCCCGGCGCTCAGGATGGCCGCGCCCGGGTAGGTCTCCGAGCCGGCCAGGATGCCGGTGACGCCCTGGGTGTACTTGTCGTCGCGCGGGCCGGGCGCCGGCCAGCACGCCTCGACGTCGGCGGCAGTCAGGCTGTGGATGTCGGTGGCCGGCAGATCCAGGCCGATGTCGACCAGTTCGACCCGTCCGCACTCCCCCAGTGCGTGAACGGGTTTGAGTCCACCGAAGGTGACGGTCAGCGCCGCACGCACCGCGGGGCCGTCGGCCGCGCCGGTGTGCGGGTCGAGACCACTGGGGATGTCGACAGCCACCACCGGGATGCGCTCCGCTTCAACCCGCGCGAACACGTCGGCGGCCCTCGGGCGCAATGCACCCCGCCCGGAGATGCCGACCACCCCGTCGATCACCAGATCCGTTGCGGGTGGCACGGCGTCGACGATCCGGCCGCCGGCGTGCACGAAAGCCGCCAGCCCCTTGGCGTGCGCTCGCTCCGGGTTGAGCAGAATCGCACGGGCCGCCGCGCCACGCCGGCGCAGCAGGGTGGCCGCCCACAGTGCGTCACCGCCGTTGTCGCCGGAACCCACCACGGCGCACACACTCCGACCGGCCACCCGGCCGGTGCGGGCGGTCAGTTCGCGGGCGATCGCGGTGGCCAGGCCGAAAGCGGCCCGGCGCATCAGCGCGCCGTCGGGCAGGCTCGCCAACAGCGGCGCCTCGGCGGCGCGGATCGCCTCGACGGTGTAGAAGTGCCGCATCGGTGTCAGGCTAGTTGCCCGGTCCGGACCTCGGGGTCAGTCGGACGCGCCGGGTGGTGCCGGGTCAGCGGATAGCAGCACAATCCGATCAGTACGGCGGCGGCGTGGCCGACCGCGGTGAAGTCGGGCTTGAGCACCAACGGCACCGTGAATATGACCAGCAGCACGACGACATAGCCCCAGCGCCACGGCCGGCGGATCCGGTAGGTCAGCACCGCCATCACGCCGACCAGGAAGTAGCTGACCCCGATATCGCGGGCGTAGGTCAACTGCTCCGATTCCCGGTGCAGGTGGATCAACACGTAGAGCGCGCCCTCGCTGAGATAGGTCGCGCCCGCATGGGAGATCAACCCGACCAGCAGCCAGCGCAGATGTCCCAGCCAGTGCTCCGCGGGAGCCAGAAACAGCGTGAACAGCACCAGATACGGAGTGAGATCCTTGCCGTCGATCCACAGCAGGCTCGAAACCAGCACCTCGAGCGGGTCGGTGGCCAGATGGTGCAGGTTGGTGGACTGCTCGACGAGCATGGAGTGCCATCGGAGACCCGCCAGGTGCTGGATGGCGGTGGTAACCCCCAGCACCGCCAACCACAGGTAGGTCAGCGGGGCGCTGTGCACGAAGTGCCACGCCGCGGCCAGGCGGGTCCTGACGTCTGCCACGGCGTACAGCCTTACATGGCGGCCTGTTGCGGGCCATCCACTGATAACGTCTCCTCAAAATCAGGCCGTCCGTTTGCGACCGGCACCGATGGGATGGGGTGCACCGATGAACGAACCGCACCGACCAATTCCCAACCCGCACGACCCGACGCAGTTTGCGCCGACGAGCGGACCCATGCGGACGGCAGGCGGTCATACGCCGCCGTCGTGGCCGCCGATGCCGCCGGGTCCGTCACCGCACGGCAACCGCCGACTGATATGGGTCCTGCTAGGGCTGGTCTGCGTGCTGACCGTAGCCGCCGTGGTGCTCGCCGTGAACGTCGTCGGCGGTGGCCGGCACGGGAGCGCGCAATCCAGCGCGACATCCTCATCGGCGACCTCCAGCGCCCAAGCGCCGGTACCGGTATCCGCTCTCGAAGGCCTGCTGCCGGCCAAAGAAGTCGTCTCCTCCGCAGCGAGCGATCCCGGCATTGGCCTCGTCACTGACGGTGCGGCTATCGACACCGACGCCATGGTGGACGCCGACTGCCAAGGGATAGCCTCTGTTGCCGGGCCGGTTTACGCCGGTTCCGGCTGGACCGCTATCCGCTGGCAGCGGTGGAACAGTCCCGCGGAACCCGATCCACCCAATTGGGTGCACCAAGCCATGGTGTCGGTAACCAGCTATCCACAAGCCGAAGCGGCCCGCACCTTCTACACCAAGCAGAGCGCAGCTTGGCATAAGTGCTCAGGTCGCAATATCAATTTCCGCATAGCCGCTGTCAAGGATTCACCCGACCAGTTCTGGTCGGTCGGGGCCATCACCGACTCCGATGGGGTACTTAAGACGACCCTAATTCGCGAGGGGGGCGGTGGGTGGTCGTGCCAGCACACGCTGAGCGTACGCAACAACATTGTTGTCCGCGTCAGTGCGTGCGGATACACAGATTCAGCAGCGGCGGCCCAGACGATTCTCGACTCGCTCAACCAGAAGATCGACGCGGCAGCGTGAGAAGGAGCGCAACCGCTACGCCGGGGAAGGCTCCCGAGATCGCCGCCAGCCCATCGGGTCCTGAGGTCCGGCCGGCCCCGATAGGGCGGGCTCACCGATGAACGAGCCGCAGGGTCCGACTCCTAACCCCTATGACCTAACACGCTTTACGCCTATGAACGGGCCCACCCCACCGTGGCCGGCCAGTCAGGTGCCGCCGTCTTGGCCACCAATGCCGCCGGGTCCGCCCCACGGCAACCGCCGACCGATATGGGCGCTCATGGGGCTAGTGTGCGTGCTGACGGCAGTCGTCGTGGCACTCGTCGTGATCCTCCCCGGCCACGGCGGACACGAGATCGTTGCGCAATCCCCGAGCACGACATCGACGCCGGCAACTTCCCACCAGCAGGCGCCGGTACCCATCTCCGCCCTCGACGGCCTATTGCCGGATAGGGGCGTCGTTTCTTCCGCGGTGGCCGACCCTGCCATCGACCTCGTCGCACACGGTGAGGGAATCGACAACGACGATTTAGTGGACGCCGATTGCCAAGGGATTCTCTCCGCCACTTCGCGGGCCTACACCGGATCCGGTTGGACTGCTATCCGCTGGCAGCGCTGGAATAGCCCAGCAGTATCCAGTTCGCCACACCTGCTGAACCATGTTCTGGTGTCGGTAGCCAGCTATCCCCGCGCCGACGCTGCCCTCGCCTTTTACACCAAAGAAAGCGATGCCTGGGCGAAGTGCGCCCGCCGCATCATCAACGCCCGCTATTCCCGTGCGACAGAAGCAGACGATCAGTTGTGGATCGTTGACTGGGTCGGCAACTCCAACGGTGTGCTCGCCGCCTCCACAATCGGCACGATCGATATCAGCTGGTCGTGCGCGATCAAGCTCACCGCTCGTAACAATGTTGTCGTACACGTCAACGCCTGTGGATTCGGAAATCCAGCACGAGCCGCGCAAGGCGTCCTCAACTCGATCACCCAGAGGATCGACGCGGCTTCGTAGTTTGACGCGGTGGTGAGTTCTGACATCGCCAGCTCTTGATCGACCACGATGCCTCGCGTATCGTCCGTTTCAATTTCGCGACGCACAGTAGCGGATCGACGGAAAGGGCTGAGTTGGTGCGCAACCGCTACGCCGGAGAACCGTTCACCACTGCGACTTCCGAGATCGCCGCCGCCCTCGAGCAGGTCAGCATCCCCACCTTGCTGCTGTCGTGCGTGCACATCACCGGCGATCCCCGGTTCATCCGCGAGTTCGCGCAGAACGGCATCTTCCTCAACGAAATCCAGGGCTTCATGTCCGAGGAGGACAAGGCCCGCGCTCGCGCCGAGGCGTTGCCGGTGATCGTCGACTATCGCGACCGGGGTTGCCCGCAGCCGGCACCGCTGCCCGCCGAGCTCGTCAAGGAGATGATGGACTGGGCGGCCTGCGAAACCGTGCCGGATGACTACCTGGGCCTGCTCGCTGAAGAGCTCGATCTGGACGGCGTCGACCCGCGCCGACCCGCATCCCTGGATCGCGAACGGGCGGCAGAACTGCCGGTGGTGGTGATCGGCTGCGGAGAATCCGGTGTGCTGGCCGGAATCCGTCTGGCGCAGGCCGGCATTCCCTTCACCATCGTGGAGAAGAACGCCGGTCCGGGCGGCACGTGGTGGGAGAACGATTACCCGGGCGCCCGGGTGGACGTGGCCAACCACTTCTACTGCTTCAGTTTCGCGCCCAACAACAATTGGGGGCACTACTTCGCCGAACAGCCGGAGCTGCAAGCCTATTTCAGTGATCTGATCACCAAACACGGTCTGGACAAACACATTCGGTGGCGCACCGAGGTCACCGAGGCGGCCTGGGACGACGACACCGGCACCTGGACCCTGACCACCGCGGCCGGCGAGCAGTTGCGGGCACGCGCGGTGATCACCGCGGTCGGCCAACTCAACCGCCCGCACCTGCCGGACTTCGACGGCGCGGACAGCTTCACCGGGCCGTCGTTTCACTCCGCGGCCTGGGACCACCGCGTCGATGTGACCGGCAAGCGGGTGGCGCTGATCGGGGCGGGCGCCAGCGGTTTCCAGATCGCGCCCGCCATTGCGGGAAAGGTGGAACACCTCACGGTGTTTCAGCGCACCGCGCAGTGGATGTTCCCCAACCCGATGTATCACGACGCGGTCGGCGACGGAGTGCGCTGGGCGCTGGAACATCTACCGTTCTACGGCCGCTGGTACCGGTTCCTGCTGCTGTGGCCGGGCGCCGACAAGGGCCTGGAGGCCGCCCGAGTCGACCCGAATTATGCCGCCCAGGACTACGCGGTCAGCGAGATCAACGCGCTGGCCCGGCAGATGTTCACCGGCTGGATCACCGGTCAGGTCGGCGACGACGCGGAATTGCTGGCCAAGGTGCTGCCGGACTATCCGGCCACCGGCAAACGCACCCTGCAGGACAACGGCACCTGGCTCAAGACCCTGCAGCGCGACAACGTCGAGCTGGTGCGCACCGGTATCGAGCGGATCACTCCGCGGGGCGTGCAGACCGAAGACGGCGCCCACCACGACGTCGACGTGATCGTGTACGCCACCGGGTTTCGGCACACCGATGTGCTGTGGCCGATGCGCGTCACCGGCCGCGACGCCACCGATCTGCACGCCCTGTGGGGCAGCCGGCCGTATGCGTATCTGGGCATCACCGTGCCCGGGTTCCCGAACTTCTTTCTGCTCTACGGGCCCGGTGCACATCTGGCGCACGGCGGCAGCCTGATCTTCAACTCGGAGTTGGAGATGCGCTACATCGACGCCTGCCTGGCCAAGATCGCCGGCGAGGGGCTGCACGCGATCGAACCGACCGCGCACGCCGCGGCAGAGTGGCATCGAGCCACCCAGCAGGAGATCGTCAAAATGGTGTGGGCGCACCCGGCGATCACGCATTCCTACTTCAAGAATGCCGACGGCGAGATCCACACCGTGAGCCCGTGGCGGCTCGACGAATACTGGTCTGCTGTGCGCGAACCGGACTGGTCTCAGTTCGTCATCACCAAAGGAGACCAGAGTTGAGCGGAGTCGTCATCACCGGTGCGGCGTCGGGAATCGGCCGGGCCTGCGCGCAGGCGCTGATCGCCGACGGGCACCGGGTTGCGCTGTGGGACATCGCCGAGACGGTCCACCACGTGGCCGATGGGTTGGGCATGCCCGGCGCGGTGGTCGACGTCTGCGACGACGCCGCCCTGCCCGCCGCGGTCGCGGCCGCGGTGGCGGCGCTCGACGGTATCGACGGGCTGGTGCATGCGGCCGGGCGGGTGCTGCCCGAACCGGTCGGTGCCTACACCGGTGAAACCTGGGACGCCGTCATGGACGTCAACCTGCGCGCCCAGGCGATGCTGGTGCAGCTGATGCTGCCGCAGCTGGAGGCGGTCGCCCGGGCAGGCGGTTACCCGGCGGTGGTCGGCATCTCCAGCATCGAGGGGCTGACCGCCAACCCGTTCATTCCGGCCTACTGCGCCTCCAAGGCCGGCCTGCTGGGGTTGACCCGGTCGATGGCCGCGCAGCTGGGCCCGGCCGGGATCCGGGTCAACGCGGTGTGTCCGGGCTTCATCGAAACCCCGATGCTGCAGATCGCCCTCGACGTCGAAGAGGTGGCGGCCGGCTTCGTGGCCGCCGCACCACTGGGGCGCATCGGCCGACCGGACGAGGTAGCCGCGGTGGTGGCCTTCCTGATGTCGCAGCGGGCGTCGTTCGTCACCGGCACCCAGATCGTCGTCGACGGCGGCGTCACCGCCCGCCATCCGTGACGGCTCAAAAGACTTGGCTCTGCGGTGCGGCGATGACGAAGCCGTGCGTAACGACCGGACCCGTGGTGACATCGCCGGGGCTTTGGGGTTCTTTGAGCACACAGACCAATTCAGTGGACGGCGGGACACCGCAGACCATCGACTGAGTGGGTGGGAAATCCCAGAACACGATCTTGTGTCCGACGGGAAGCCTTGCGGTCGCTGGGGTGCCGCCAACCAGGGCCTCCGGCGGGCCGGCCACGAAACGCGCCGGTATGGTCCCCTTCCCATAGATTCCGGGCAGCTGCACCGAACGGGCGGCTGGCGGAGCCCCCGGAATGTCGCCCGTGCAGTTGACGTCGTGGGTGATCTTCCCCTGCCACACCCTGCAGACCAGCCCCGAATCGGTGGCGAAGACCACGATGGGGGTACTCGGCAGATCGCTGATCGAACCGGGCAGCGTTCCACTGTCATCGATCAGTGAGTCGACATCAGGGATCGCCGGTGCCGCAACGGCGTTCGGCGCCATCATCAGCAGCGCTGCTGACAACACCGCCCCTGCCCGTGCCCGCCGCGCCACGCAGAGCCTCTCCTTCGCCGTCAAACCTTCAACCTACGAGCGGCGAGCCCGTAGGTCAACGGCGGCGCTACCGCCCGGCCTCTACCAAGTCGCGCTCCGGCGCCACCACGTCCGATGCCGGTGCATCCGGCTCGGGCTTCAGGTCGCGCCACCAGCAGTACATGAACACCAGCATCGACATCACCAGCGCGACGATCACCCAGAGTGTGATCGTGACGTCAATCCAGGAGCCGATCGGCGGAGCGTCAGGCAGCGCGTTTCGCAGCGGGACTACCGCGAACAGCATTGCCGCATACCACGTCGTCATCGGCGGCTGGAATTTACGCCAACCTAGGAAGGTCAGGTTCGCGACAACGACACCCACCGCGGCCAGGGCGATCAAGACGCCCACGATCACGGCACCGAAAGCCATCGTGCTCGGCGACCGGTGCAGCGTGATCCGGTATGGGCCGCCGTCCTCGCGGTCGCTGACAATCTCGTTCTTCCAACCGGCAATATGGTCGACAAAGGTCACCGACATCCGTTCCGGCACAGTGGCATCACCACGGACGACATCGACGCTGATCGGCCCGGTCTGGTAGTGATCGAACGGCCACTTCGCCGAGTTACCGGAGATGGTCAATGGGACCGGAAACTCACCGGGGACCGTGCCCTTGGTCCAGGTGCGCTTCGTCGGCGTGACCGCGGAGTGCACCGCGATGCTGAGGTCTTCGGTGAGCCCGTGTCTGACCGGATCGAGCAGCGCAGGCCCCGGGGTGATCGTGACCTTGCCGTTCAGGGTGCCCTTCACCGTCTGGAGATCCTCGATGTCGATGGTCACGGTCGTTCCATCGGCCGACGCCAGAGCTTCAGTGAGGTGGCGTGGGCATCCACATCCCGCGCGCTCGTACAAGGCGACGGTGACGACGTAGGACGCGATGAAGAAGACCGTCATGCCGAGGATCAGAAGTAGCCTGGGCCGGTTGACGTGAACAGCAGAAGCATTGTTCGACAAGGCTGCTCTCCCTCATTCGGCCCGATCGATGATCGACAACAACCGCTGCATCGTCTCATCGCCGCCGCGTTCACCGCCCAGTTTTCGACGGACGAGCGACACACAAATCGGGCTGCTGCGACTAGATTGCGACGCCGCTATTCGACGGTGACCGACTTGGCCAGGTTGCGCGGCTTGTCGACGTCGTACCCCCGAGCCTGGGCCACCCCGGCGGCGAACACCTGCAGCGGGATGGTCGACAGCAGCGGCTGGTAAAGCGTTGGCACAGCGGGAATTTCGATCAGGTGGTCGGCGTAGGGCCGCACCGTCTCGTCGCCCTCCTCGGCGATCACGACGGTGACAGCGCCGCGGGCCTGGATCTCGCGGATGTTGGAGAGCAGCTTGGAATGCAGCACCGCGGCGTTCTTGGGCGAGGGCATCACGACGATCACCGGCAGGTCGTCCTCGATCAGCGCGATCGGGCCGTGCTTGAGCTCACCGGCGGCGAAGCCCTCGGCGTGCATGTAGGCCAGTTCCTTGAGCTTGAGCGCGCCTTCCAGCGCCACCGGGTAGCCGACGTGCCGGCCCAAGAACAACACCGCGGGCGACCTGGCGAACCGCCGCGCCAGCTCGGCCACCGACTCCATCCCGTCGAGGACCTGCGACACCAGGTCGGGCATCGCCTCCAGTTGCCGGTACTCGCGCTCCACCTCGTCGGGGTACTTGGTGCCGCGGGCCTGGGCCAGCGCCAGACCGACCAGATAGTTCGCGGTGATCTGGGCCAGGAACGTCTTGGTCGAGGCGACGCCGATCTCGGGTCCGGCGCGGGTGTAGATCACCGCGTCGCACTCGCGCGGGATCTGCGAGCCGTTGGTATTGCAGACCGCCAGCACCTTGGCCTTCTGCTCCTTGGCGTGCCGGACGGCTTCGAGGGTGTCGGCGGTCTCGCCGGACTGGCTGATCGCCACCACCAGGGTGCTGCGGTCCAGCACCGGGTCGCGATAGCGGAACTCACTGGCCAGCTCGACCTCCACCGGCAGCCGCGTCCAGTGCTCGATCGCATACTTGGCCAGCAGCCCGGAGTGATACGCGGTGCCGCAGGCCACCACGAACACCTTGTCGATATCGCGCAGCTCCTGGTCGGAGAGGCGCTGCTCGTCGAGCACGATGCGGCCGTCCTCGAAGTGCCCGAGCAGGGTCTCGGCCACCGCGGTGGGCTGCTCGGCGATCTCCTTGAGCATGAAGTACTCGTAGCCGCCCTTTTCCGCCGCGGACAAATCCCAATCGATATGGAAGTGCCGAGCGGCGTCGGCCGCGTCGTTGCCGTCGAAGTCGGTGATGCGGTAGTGGTCGGCGGTGATCACCACCGCCTGGTCCTGGCCCAGCTCGACGGCGTCGCGGGTGTAGGGAATGAACGCCGCCACGTCCGAGCCGAGGAACATCTCGCCCTCGCCGATGCCGACCACCAGCGGGGTGGATCGCCGCGCCGCCACGATGGTGCCGGGCTCGTCGGCGTGCGCGAACACCACCGTGAAGTGCCCCTCCAGCCGGCGCAGCACCGCCAGCACCGAGGCAAGAAAATCTCCGGCAGTCCCACCCTCCCGGTATTGGCGAGCCACCAGGTGGGCGGTCACCTCGCTGTCGGTCTCGCTGGTGAACTCGGTTCCCTCGCGCTCCAGCTCGTCGCGCAGCGCGGCGAAGTTCTCGATGATGCCGTTGTGCACCACGGCGAACTTGGAGGTCGCGTCGCGGTGCGGGTGGGCGTTGCGGTCGGTGGGCCGGCCGTGGGTGGCCCAACGGGTGTGGCCCAGCCCGGTGCCGCCGCTCAACAGGACCGGGTCGGTGGCGGCCAGTTCGGCCTCCAGGTTGGCCAACCGGCCCGCGCGGCGGCGGATGGTGAGCTGACCGACACCGTCGACGACGGCGATCCCGGCGGAGTCATAGCCGCGGTATTCCATCCGGCGCAGTGCCTCGATGACGACGTCGCGGGCGGGGCGTTGCCCGACGTAGCCGACGATTCCGCACATAGCTGTTCAGGGTAGTGCAGCGCCGGGGTATCCCTGCATTCTCGCCGTCCGACTGTGATGGCGGCCATCATCGCCTGTGGATAACTCTCGCGGTCCGTCTCCTCCCGGCGGTACGCTCCTGGCATGGAGCCGGAGAACCTCGAGGAGCGCGTCTCCGCCCTGGAAGGCCAAGTCAACGATCTACGTCGGCGGGTGCGGGCCAGCGAGCAGGACGCCCAGGCGGCGCGGGTGCTGGCCGGGGCCGCCGACCGTGACGTCGCCGATATGGGTGGCGAGGTGCGGGGCCTGCGCGGGGAGGTCACCGGCCTGCGCGGGGAGGTCACCGATCTCCGCGGGGAATTCACCGGCCTGCGCGGGGAATTCACCGACTTCCGTCACGCTACGATATCGAGCTTCAACGCGCTGCGCGCGGACATAACCGACCGCTTCGCCCGCGTCGACGACGAGTTCAGGAAGGTCAACAACGGGTTCGCCGAGATGCGGGCCAAATTCGATCTCGCGGCGGCCGGTCAGCAGCAGATCGTCGGGCTCATCCAAGGCCTGATCGACGATCGTCGCGGCGATCCTGGGTAGGTTCACGCCAAGACGGGAATGGCACTTCCCGGTGCGTTAACGTCATCGGGTGGCCAGCATCAAGCGTCTCTACACCGCATTGACCCGCCCCGGACCGCATCGTGTACTGCGGGGCGACCTGGCCTATGCGGGCCTGGCCGGTGTGGTCTACACCCCGGCCTCCGGTTACCGGCTGCCGGCGGTGACATTCGGCCACGACTGGCTGACCCGAGCCGACAGCTACGCCGGCCTGTTAGAGCACTTGGCGTCGTGGGGCATTGTGGCCGCGGCACCCGACACCGGGCGCGGGGTGGCGCCGTCGGTGCTGGACTCGGCCGCCGACCTGGGCCGTGCCTTGGAGATCGCCACCGAGATCCGGTTGGGGCCAGGCCGGATCAGCGTCGACCGCAACCGGCTCGCGGTGGCCGGCCACGGCTTCGGCGGATCGGCGGCGGTGTTCGCCGCCGCCAGGTCGCCGGTCAAACCCAAAGCGGTGGCGGCGATTTTCCCGACGGTCACCGTGCCGCCCGCCGAGCAGCCGGCGGCGACGCTGGAGGCGCCCGGCGTGATCTTCAGCAGCGTCGGCGACCCGAATGCACTGCGTTCCAACGCCGTTGAGCTGGCGCACGCCTGGCCTGCGGCGACGCTGCGGGTGATTAGCAAGGCCTCTCCCACCGGTCTGCCGCAGGGCCGATGGCTGACCGGGTTCTTCGGGCTGCCGGGCTCGGATCGACGCACCCAGCGGCGGGTGCGTGCCTTGTTGACCGGCTATCTGCTGGCCCAGCTGGTCGGGAACAAGGCTTACCGGGAGTTCGCCGACCCGGGAGTGCGGTTGCCGCGCACCGAGGCGCTCGAAGCACTGCCGGAACTTGCCAGCCCCGAACAGAAGATCGCCGCGCTGCTGAAGTAGCGGGACTCCGCCTGTGGATAACTGAGCGTGTAGCGCCAGGGCGCGGCCGAACGGCGGTCGAGCGCGCCATCCTCACCCGTCAGGCGGTGACGCAGCACTAGGTGAAATCTCGCCAGAGATGAGGTTCAGCCGCGCTGGATGAACGTCGTTACCTGCGCGCTGAATTGTTCGAGATCGCTCAGATCGTTGAGTCTGGAGGTGACGATCTCGTCGGCGACAGCGACGTATTCGTGGACGAGAACGTTGCGGAATCCGACTGCTTTCCGCATCGCATCGGCAAGCTCGGCCGTGAGTACGTCGTGGAGGCCCAAAACTTTCATCGCATCGCCGTTGTCGTCCGGTGGTCCCCAACCCTCAGCGGAACAGATGTGCTGGGCGATATCGACGCAGGTTTCGATACAGGTGATGAAGGTGTACTTCACGCCGCGCAGCCACATCGGATCGAGACGACGGCCTTCTTCGGCACCGGCTTCACTGCGTAACACGCCGAGATCGTCGACGAGGCCACGTAGTAGGCGGAAAACTCGGATTTCATCGACCACGGCGCAGCACCGCTTCGGCGAACTCCCGGTGCGCGCGCCTAAGCCGCGGCAGCTCGTCAAGGTAGATCTTTCGAGTGGTCGCCTCCCACCGCACGCGGGCACAGGCGTCGCGCTCGAAGAGAAGCTTCCCGTCCAGCGCGATCCGGCCAGCGAGTTCCAAGGGAGCGCCGTTAAGCACCAATAAATCGATACCAGGGGGCAGCAGAACCTCGAAAGCTTCTGGGGGCTGGGAATCGAAATAGGCCGCGACGTCAACATCTGAATCTGATCGTGCAGCCCCGGTGGCCCGGCTGCCGTGCAGATAGGCGAACACGGCGCCCTGATCCCGCAGCGCCGTTACCGCCGCCGCGATCCGCCCATCGACGTCGTCCACGGCTCGATTGTCCATTAAATCCGGGGGCGGGAGCTGATACCGCGCGGTGAGCGTGCGCAGAATGTCGCGATCAGCGGCGTGGCGCCGTACAAACACGCACTCTGGCGGCAGGGCGCCGCCGGAAACGACCGCGGTCGCCGGGGGGGGCGGGGGCCCCCCCGGCCGGGGGGGGGGGGGGGGGGGGCGGCGGCGGGGGGGGGGGGGGCGGGGGGGC
>NZ_LZIN01000014.1 GCF_001667375.1 Mycolicibacter sinensis
GGCCCCCGCGCTGGCCGCCGCCCCGGCTCCCGGTCCGGCGCCGGGGCGGTCGGGGCGGCCGGGCCGTTGTTCGAACCGTTGGACGGTTCCGCGCCGTCGACTGGCGGCGGTGGAGGCGGCGCCGGCGGCGGCGGCATCACCACGATGGTCGTCTGCGGCGCCGGCGTCGGCGGCGGAGGTTCGTTGGTGGGAACCGACGGGGGCCGGCGGGTCTGGCGCGGCGGCGGCAGCGGAGTCACACCGTTGTCAGGGACCGCGGCGATCAGCGATGCCACCAGGGTTCCGTGCGCGTCGCAGTCCGACAGCCCGTCGCCGCCGGCCATCACGTAGTCGCCGCCGCCGATCAGATTCGGCATCCGCGGGTGCGGGGTCACGCCGGTGTCGATGACCGCGACGCTCACACCGGCCCCCCGACTGAATTTCCACGCCTCGGACAAGTTGAGCATGTCCATGTAGGCCGGCTGCACCCGGAAGTCGGTGTTCGGCAGGACGCCCACCTCGGTGCAGTACGAGGTCTGTCGCATCGCCTGCGGCGGCCCGGGCGTGCCGTCGGGCGGCAGTGCGCCCGGGTCGACTACCGGGGGATCGATTGCGCCGGCGACCGGCATACCGGCCAGCGAGCCACTCGCCATCATGACCATGGCGGCGCGGCGGGGCGCGGTGCGCTGCAGCCGACGCCCGCCGCTACCGGTACCGGATTGCTTCATAGGTATTCATCAACCACAGCGCCAGCGGGAACAACGGCATCAGGCACAGGTATTCGATCCACTCGACGAACTTGCGGAACAGCGGGCTGTAGATGGTGTTGGGCACGATCACCGCGGACAACAGCCCGAACATCGGGATCAGTGCCAGCAACGCCGCGCCGACCACCAGCGTCGTGGGCGTCCACTGCACCACGACGAAACGCACCACCACCGCGGCGACGATCACCAGACCGGTCAATGTGACCGTGAGTGCCTGCCAGCGATCCCGGAAGGAACGGCCGCGCAGAACCAGGAACCCGGCCGTCAGTCCGGCCAGCAGCACCGGCAGCCACGACCGGTCCGAGTGTGGGTCGGCCAGACCGGTGACGCACACCGCGATCAGCACGCCCAGCCCGGTCAACAGCCCGGTCAAAAACGATCGGGCGCGCTCGGCACGCAGCACCACCTCGCGTACCGACTCCGGCCCCTCCAGGGAGGCCGGGGCGCCGGGTGTGGTCACCACCGTGGTGGGCAGGTCGGGGCGCGCCTCGAACACCCACCGGCTCGTCGCCGACGGAAACACCGGCAACCGGAGGCCGGCCAGCCACCGCGACAATGACGGCGACCACTGATAGGCCAGCACACAGGCCAGGTAGACGCAGGCCATCAAGGTCACCGCGCCGGTCAGGAACACCATCCGCAGTACGCCGGCGAATGTCACCGCCGCGCTGATGACGGCGACGGCGCTGTAGGCCGCCAACTGCCGTCCGGTGAGCCGGATGACCGCCAGCGCACCGATGCCGGCGACGCCGAAGCCCAATGCCGCGTGCGCGGCGCCCACCTCGCCCGGCACCGCGGCCGCTGCAGCCACCGTCAGCGGTACCAGCCCGCTGGCCAGCAAGATGTCGCCGACCCGCCGGTCGGCGTCATTGCGGGCCTGGATCAGTACCAGCGCGGCGGCGATCAGCACCAGCAGCGCCATCCCCGCGCCGAACCCGGCTGCCAGCCAGTCCTCGTGCTGGTAGCGCCAGGCGGCGAGCAGTGCGGTCGCCAGCAGGACACCGGCCGACAGGGTCGAGACCCCGACCCGCACGGCGGTCGCCGCATCGACCGGGGCGAACTGCTTGGCGAGGTTCACCGCGACCGCGGTGGAGATGTGTTCGATAACCGGCGAACGCCGCTCCCGGTCCTCGATGAACCGCAGCCACAGCCGGTCACCGTCGTACACGTCCTGGTCGGTCAGCGACTGGTTCGGCCGCAGCGCGCTGCCGTCGACCAGGCACAGCACCCAGCGGCCGCGTCCCTCGGCCTGCAGGGTCGGCTCACCGAGCTCGGCAAGCCGGCCGTTGATCACCTTCAGCAACGGGTCGAGCATCACCGACACCGGCGCGTCGGCGTCCAGCAGCGTCCCGATCTGGACGCCCTCACCGGCCATGACTCCGACCACCACGGACCGGGGCGCCGACGGTGCGACTTCCCCGCCCGGCTGCGCCGACTCGATCGCCGTCGTCATGATCGCACCACCTCGACGAATATTGACCGCATTGAACCCATAGCTGCCGCCTCGCAATTTGTCATTTCAAAGTCTGTCCAATTCTAAAGGCAATGCATGTTATTCGCACGATTCGCGTTTTCCGGCAAATTTTCCGGTGCGTCACACGTCATTTCTGTCACACGTCATTTCGGTGCGCGTCAACTCCGGTGGGGCCGCTAGACCCTCCGATGCGTTTTCCAGGCACCGTAGGGCAGGGTGTCCAGGACGGTTTTGACGCCCACCTGGACCAGCTGCGGGGTGGCCGGGCAGATCGCCAGCCACGCTTCGCCTGAACCAGCGGTGCGCGCCTGCTGATACAGCGCGATTCGGCCGCCCGAGCCGTCTTTGAGCGACAACACCGAGGCACTGGGGCCCTTGGCGTCGTCGCGGTATTGCCGCGCATAAACCGCGGCCTCTGCGGCCGGCTCCGACAGCGCCTGGCCCAGCGCGGCGACGGTGGCGGGACTGATGCCCATCCGGCGCAGGTCTCCCCCGGTGAAGATGTTGAAGCCGGAGTCCTGCCAGCTCTGGGTCGCCTCCAGCATCTCCTCCATCGGCACGTTGACCGCAGTGATCTGCGCCGGATCGGCGTGGTGGATGGACTCCATGCCGTCGATCACCAGAGCGGCGATCGAGGCGGCATCGGTGACCGAGACATCGTCGACGGTGATGTCGGTGCCGACCCGCACCGCCGACACCCAGTGTTCGCCGCGCCGCGCCAGCAGCACCCGGAACTCGTTGTCCGGAATGTCACGGGTGCCGGGCGGCTGGTCATCGTCGTCGATGACCCCGTAGCGCAACTTGCCCAGCGACAGCAGGGCGACCACCTCGAGGTCGGGCGCGGCCAGCACCCGCATCCGGGCCGCCACCACCTCGTTGACCTCGTCCTCGACGACGATGCCCTGCTCACGCATCACCGCCATGCCGGGATGCTCCGAGAGCCAGTCGTTCGAATCGGTGGAAACATAAGGTCGGCAACGCAATTCGGGCGCGACGTGGCGGATGTCCAGCAGCGCCTGCAGCATCCAGAAACCCTCGACGTTGACGGTGATGTCGGTGCGGGTGCTCGGATCCATCACTACCCTCCTCTACCTTGCCGGTACTTGGCTATTGGATCACGCAGCGGCACGGCAATGTCTGCCACTACCCCACCCATTGCAGCACGCGGCAGCACACCGGTGGGTGGTGTGCTGCCGCGCTGCGTACTGCGGGTCGGTCAGGCCCAGCTGGAGCCGACCGAGGCGTCGGTGTTGGCCATGTTGTTGCCGGCGGTCTGCACCTTCTGACCGTGGGCGTTGGCCTGCTCGTAGATGACCGCGAAGTTGCGGCCCAACTGGGCCACGAACTCCTGGCAGGCCACCGAACCGGCGCCACCCCAGAAGTCTCCGGCAGCCAGCACGTCATGCACGATCGCCTGGTGCTCGGCCTCCAACGAGGCAGCCTGAGCACGGATCAACGCACCGTGGGCATTCACATCACCGAACTGGTAGTTGATGCTCATCTGTGGTTCTCCTTCTAGCTCGACAGGATCTGCTGGGAAGCAGCTTCCTGCTGCTCGTAGTGGTTGGCGTCACGGATCAACCCATCGCGCACCCCGTGCAGCATGTTCACGATGTTGCGAAACGCCGTCTGCATCTGACCCATGGTGTCCATCGAGGTCCGCTCGGCCAGACCACCCCACCCCGCACCGGAGATGTTGGTCGACGACGCCCACATCCGGCGGGCCTCATCCTCCACCGTCTGCGCGTGAACGTCGAAACGCCCCGCCATCGCCCGCATCGCGTCCGGGTCGGTCATAAAACGTGTTGCCATGAAAATTTCTCCTTCTTGCTCGGAATTAGTTGTGGTGCCGGGCGGCGGCCCGGCGGACACGTGTGTTCAGGCCCCTTCCGTTACCCGCCGGCCGGCGAACGGGGCATAACTTTGGGGGCCTTGGCGGCGACCGCTCCCAGTCCGCGTCCGGCCATGGCACCCATGAGCGCATTTCCGAACGGGCCACCGGGCAGCCCCGATGACGCCGACATGGTCTGAATGGGGGCACTGACCGTGGTCGACGGCAGCACCGGAGCGGCACGAACCATGCCGTCGGCTGCCATCGACCACGCTTGCGGCACCTTCAGCGCCCCCATCGAGGCGGCTTGGCCGAGCTTGGCGGAGATGGCGTTGGTGGCTGAGCTGAAGTGGCCGGCCAGCACGCCGACCGCGCCCTGCAGCTTGTCGTTGACGAAGTCGCCGATCTGGGTCATCAGGGTTCCGGCGCCGCCGGCGCCGGCGGTCTGGCCCGCCAGCGCGCCCGCCGTGCCGCCCATCGCGCCCATGCGGGCGAGCTGCGGGAGCATCATCAGCATGCGCATCGCCATCATGCCGAACGAGGTACCCATCGTCATGGGCGAGGTCAGCGAGTTGATCGGGGTGGCAAGGAGAGTCGCGTCGGTGATGCCGAGCGCGCTCGGATCGATGCCGAGCGTTTCCATGATCCCGCCGACGGTCGACAGGTTGTAGCCCGGGTTGACGACCTCGCCGCCGGGGGTGCCGGGTACAGGACCGCCTTCGGCCGGCGCCGGCTGTCCCGCCTGCGTCGCCTGTGCAGAGTTCGGCGGCGACGACTGGACCTGCATCAGGTTGTTGTTGGCCTGGGCCGAGCCGTGGTAGGTGTCCATCGCGGCGCCGTCCTGCGCCCACATCGCCTCGTACTGGGCCTCGGTCGCGGCGATCGCCGGGGTGTTCTGCCCGAAGAAGTTGGTCGAGATCAACGCCAGCAGCATTGCCCGGTTCGCCGCGATCACCGGCGGCGGCACCGACCCTGCCCGGGCCGCCTCGAACAGGGCGGCCGCCTGCGTGGCCAGTGCCGCGTTCTGGGTGGCGTTGGCCGACGCCTGCTGCAGCCAGGCAACATACGGCGCCACCGAAGACGTCGCCGCCGCGGATCCCATCCCGGTCCAGGTCGAAGCGAGGTTGGTGACCACCGAGTGCGTCGCCGTCGCTGACGTCGACAGTTCGGCTGCCAGGTTGGTCCAGGCCGCTGCCGCCTCCAGCAGAGGCGCCGAACCCGGCCCGGTATAGATCAAGCCGGAGTTGATCTCCGGCGGAAACACACTGAAGCTCATTGACGCGCCCTGACTCAGCCGGCCGATGCGGCGTTGGCAGCCTCAGTGAGGGCGTAGGCGTTCGAGTTCCCGCTCAAGGTGGCCACGATCTGCTGGTGAACCGCCGCAGCCTGGGCGCTGACCTGCTGAAAAAGCTGCGCGTGGGTAGCGAACTGGGCAGCAGTCATCGCCGACACCATGTCGGCGGCAGGGGGCACCACACCCATGGTGGGGGCAGCCGCGGCGGCCATGCCCGCGGTCATAGAATCACCAATTCCGGACAGGCTGCCCGCAGCCGCCGTCAAAACCTCCGGCTGGGCGGTTACGAATGACATCTTTCCTCCTGGAACCTGCAGCGATGTGGTGTTACGCGAACGAAGTCTGTGTCAGTAGTTGACGCGCGTCACTCTAGCGGACTCGTGTAATAACGGTCTGATAAAGCTTTGGTTGCCGATGCGACCGGCAGCTCGGGCCGCGGCGCCACTTAAGGCGCGTAACGGGATGAGCTGACGTGTCCACCGAGCAAACCACCTCTCCGGATAGCTGTGGCGGCCGTTGCAGGAGTGATCTCCCACTGCAGCCGGAAGCAGAACGTAACACCGGCGTCAGCGCCCCGTACAGCACGGCGACAAACATTCAGTAAAGGTTTGGGAACTGGTCAGACAACGTTGTCTTCACTTAGCGAAGTGCCGGTATTAGGCCCCGTCAGCCGCCGTCAACCCGCCCGGGTCGCCGGCGCGCATGTGCAAAGCTAAGGAGCCCCACAAGCAGGTCAGCCGGCCACCTTGAACCTACGACAATCCGACGGAGCGTGCGATGACCTTCAACGAAGGCATGCAGATCGATACCAGCACCACCTCATCCGGCGGCGGCGGTCGTGGGATCGCCATCGGCGGTGGTGTCGCCGGGCTGGTGATCATGGTGGTGGCGCTGCTGCTGGGGGCCGATCCCGGCGATGTGCTCAGCCAGCAGCCGGTGGATCGCGGGCAGTACACGGCGCCGGGATTCGACCTCAGCAAATGCCGCACCGGGGCGGACGCCAATAAATACGTACAGTGCCGGGTGGTGGCCACCGCCAACTCGGTCGACGCGGTGTGGTCGGAGCTGTTGCGCGGCTACAGCCGCCCCCAGGTGCAGCTCTTCAGCGGGCAGACCAGCACCGGATGCGGGGTCGCCAGCAGCGCGGTCGGGCCGTTCTACTGTCCCGCCGACCAGACCGCCTACTTCGACACCGACTTCTTCCAGGTGCTCGTCGACCAGTTCGGCTCCAGCAGCGGGCCGCTGGCCCAGGAGTATGTGGTGGCCCATGAGTTCGGCCACCACGTGCAGAACTTGCGCGGCGTGCTCGGCCGAGCCCAGCACGGCGCGCAGGGCGCGACCGGCGCCGGGGTGCGCACCGAATTGCAGGCCGACTGCTACGCCGGCGTGTGGGCGCACTATGCGTCGGTGACCAAACAGAAGAGCACCGGCGTGCCGTTCTTGAAGCCGCTGACCGACGAGGACATCCGCGACGCGCTGTCCGCGGCTTCCTCGGTGGGTGACGACCGCATCCAGCAGGCCGCCACCGGCCACGTCAACCCGGAGTCCTGGACCCATGGCGCTTCGACGCAGCGCCAGCACTGGTTCACCGTCGGCTACCAGACCGGCGACCCGGACCAGTGCGACACCTTCGCCGCAGCCGACCTGGGTTAGAGCTCGCCGAGTAGCCCGCGCAGCTCGGCGCGGCCGGCGTCGTCGAGCGGCAGCAGCGGGCGCCGCGGCGCTCCGGCCGGTACTCCGAGCAATTCCAGGCCGGCTTTGACCGTAGTGGCCAGCCCGCCGGCCACGATGAACTCCAGCAGCGGCTTGAGGTCGTCGTAGAGCGCCTGCGCGGTGTCCAGCTCGCCTGCGCTGACCGCGGCGTAGAGGTCCAGGCACGGTTGTGCGCGCAGATTGGGCGCCGCCGTGCACCAGCCGGCGGCGCCGGCGCGCAGCGCGTCGAGCACCAGCGGGTTGCTGCCGTTGAAGAACGGCAGGCGCCCGTCGGACAGCTTCGTGATCCGCAGCATCCGGGTCAGATCCCCGGTGGACTCCTTGACCATGGTGACGTGCTCGATGCTTTCGAACATGTTGACGAGCAGCTCGGGGCTCATGTCCACCCCGGAGGTGGCCGGGTTGTTGTAGGCGACGATGTCGACGTCGACGGCATCGGAGACGGCCTGATAGTGGGTGGTGATCTCGCGCTCGGAGAGTTTCCAGTACGACACCGGCGCCACCATCACCGCGTCGGCGCCGGCCTGCGCGGCATAACGGGCGCGCCGCACCGTGGTCGCGGTGGTCAGATCCGAGACGCCGACCAGTACCGGCAGCCGTCCGGCGACCGCCGCGATCGACGCGTCGACGCAGGCGTCGAATTCGGGTTCGCTGAGGTAGGCCAGTTCACCGGTGCTGCCCAACGGGGCGATGGCGTGTACTCCGGCGTCGACGAGGTGGTCGATGACGGTGGTCAGGACCGCGGTGTCGATACCGCCGTCGCTGAACGGTGTCACCGGGTAGCCGATGACACCGCGTAATTGTGCTGCCACGAGGACTCCTTAGTTATGCGGTGATCGCGTCGGGGTGGCCGGCCAGTGCGCGACGGGCGTAGTAGGCGAAATTGGCCTGGCTGCGGTTGGGCAGCAGGGTCCAGTCGTGGGCTTCGCGGGCGAGTTTCTCCGGGAGTTCTTTGATGGTGCCGGCAGCCATGGCGGCCAGTTGCAGCGCGGCGGCACGTTCGATCAGTACGGCCAGCGAGCATGCCTCCTCCACGCTGGCGCCGGCCACGATCTGGCCGTGGTGCGCCAGCAGGATCGCCTTCTTGTCGCCGATGGCGTGCGAGATGATTTCGCCTTCCTCGTTGCCGACCGGCACTCCGGGCCAGTTCGGCAGGAACGCGCAGTCGTCATAGAGCGGTGTGGTGTCCATGTGCGAGATGACCAGCGGAGTCTCCAGCATCGACAACGCGGCCACGTGGAACGGATGGGTGTGCACGATGCACTGCACATCGGGACGCGCCCGGTAGATCCAGCTGTGAAACCGGTTGGCCGGGTTGGCCATCCCCTCGCCCTCGAGGACGTTCAAGTCTTCGTCGACCAGCAGCAGGTTGTCTTCGGTGATCTCGTCGAACCCGAGGCCGAGCCGCTGGGTGTAGTAGGTGCCGGGCGTCTCGGCCCGGGCGGTGATCTGACCGACCAGCCCCGAGTCGTGGCCGCGGTCGGACAGCGCGCGACAGGTCAGCGCCAGTTTCTGGCGGGTCGACCAGATGTCTTGCCCGAAGTTCTCCGCGAATCGGCGCTCCGCGCGCTGCATCAGCTCGGATTTGGAGTCGGTGAATGTCTCGGCCATGACAACATGATATTCGATAGGACACTTTGTGTCATCATGGGGCGATGACCGACCTGTTGCGCGCGGTCCGCAAGCAACGCGGGCTCACCCTCGAAGCCCTCGCCGAGCGGACCGGCCTGACCAAGAGCTATCTGTCCAAGATCGAACGCAGTCACAGCACACCATCGATCGCGACGGCCATCAAAGTCGCCCAGGCCTTGGATGCCGATGTGGCCCAACTGTTCTCCGAACGCGGCGCCGAGGACAAAATCGCTGTCGACCGGGCCGCCGACCGCAGCGCGGACCGGCAACGCTACCGGGCGATGGCGTCGGGCATGCTGGGAAAGTCGATGTCCCCGTTTGTGGTACGGCCCACCGGGCGCACCGCGCGCGACGCCCATCCGCTCCATCAGGGCCAGGAGTTCGTCTTCGTCCACACCGGGACCGTCGAGTTGGAGTACGGCGATGCGACATGGACGCTGACCGCCGGCGACAGCGCCTACTTCGACGCCTCGATCAGCCACCGCCTCCGCACGGTGGGCAGTGAGCCCGCGGAGGTCGTCGTCGTGGCCGCGCAGTGAGCCGCGGCTACCAGGGGCGCGTCGAGCACGACACGCCGCTGCCGCCCTGCTGGGAGACCACCACCTCACCGTCGACGGCGATCTCACAGTGGAATTCGGGGTTGACCCGCAAGCCTCCGCTGGCGGTGACCAGCGCCCACTGGCCCGGGTCGGCCAGCGTGGCGGTGTAAACCAGCGGCTGCCCGCCGGCGATCGGCGCCCTGACGGTCTCCAGGTACTCCGAGGCGTTGGCGTTGTAGGCCGCCATGCTCGGCGGGTCGGTCTTGATGTAGGAGATGTTGGTGTTCAGGTCGCTGGTAGCGGTGATGGTGTAGGTGACCTCGTGACCGTTGGCCGCGCTTTTCTTCGGGGGCGCTTCACCCGAGGGCGCCGTTGAGTTCTCGGCCGGGGCTGCCGCCGGGGCTTCGGCCGGGGTTTCGGCCGTCGGCGGCGTCGTGGGCTCGGGGTCCGCGAGGGAGGTCGCTTGGCTGGCGGCCACTCCGGCGGCGGCCATCAGCAGCACCGTCCCGAACCTGGCTGTCACCTTCCGCATGGTCGTCATACCGCGTCACGGTACCGGAGGGTCAGCACCGGACGCTCTGAATCGCGTCGCATGCGGGGCCCGAAAATGCGCTCATGCAGGCGTTTCCCCGGATTCTCCGGCACCGTTGCAATCTCGCGGTAGCCGGCCCACGACCTCGGCGACGACGCTGTCGATCGGCACCTCGACCTGCTCGCCGGTGGTCAGGTCCTTGACGCCGACGGTGCCGGCCTCCAGGTCGCGGTCACCGGCGACCAGGGCGATCACGGCGCCGGAGCGGTCCGCGGCGCGCATCGCGCCCTTCATCCCGCGATCGCCATAGGCCAGATCCACCCGCACACCGGCGGCCCGCAACTGGCCGGCCAGCACCGCCAAGCGCAGTTTGGCCGCCTCGGACAGTCCCACCCCGAAGACGTCGCAGCGGGTGCTCGCCCCCACCGTCTTGCCCTCGGCGGCCAGCGCCAGCAAGGTGCGGTCGACCCCGAGCCCGAAGCCGATCCCGGACAGGTCTTGCCCACCGAGCTGACTCATCAGCCCGTCGTAGCGCCCGCCCCCGCCGATGCCGGACTGCGCGCCGAGCCCGTCGTGCACGAATTCGAAGGTGGTCTTGGTGTAGTAGTCCAGGCCGCGAACCATCCGCGGGTTGATCACATACGGCACTCCCAGAGCATCCAGATGTGCCAACACAATGTCGAAATGCTGTTTGGCGGCATCGGAGAGGTGATCGAGCATCAGCGGTGCGGCGGCGGTCATCTCACGCACCTGCGGGCGTTTGTCGTCGAGCACCCGCAGCGGGTTGATCTGGGCGCGGCGGCGGGTCTCCTCGTCGAGGTCGAGACCGAACAGGAACTGCTGCAACAACTCTCGATAGGCCGGCCGGCAGGTGTCATCGCCCAGTGAGGTGATCTCCAGCCGGAAGCCGTTCAGGCCCAGGGAGCGGAACCCGGCGTCGGCCACCGCGATCACCTCGGCGTCCAGCGCCGGATCGTCCACGCCGATCGCCTCCACCCCGACCTGCTGCAGCTGCCGGTACCGGCCGGCCTGCGGACGCTCGTAGCGGAAGAACGGCCCGGCGTAACAGAGCTTGACCGGCAACTGCCCCCGGTCCAGTCCGTGCTCGATCACCGCGCGCACCACCCCGGCGGTGCCCTCGGGGCGCAGCGTCACCGACCGGTCCCCGCGGTCGGCGAAGGTGTACATCTCCTTGGACACCACATCGGTGGACTCCCCCACCCCGCGGGCGAACAGCGCGGTGTCCTCGAAGATCGGCAGCTCGATGTCGCCGTAGCCGGCGCGCCGCGCCGCCGCCAGCAGCCCGTCGCGCACCGCGACGAAGCCGGACGACGCGGGCGGAACGTAATCGGGCACCCCTTTGGGGGCGGCAAAGGTGCTCACCCACTCAACCCTTTCAACGTGCTCACGCACTGAGCCCTTCTAGGAACGGGTTGAACCGGCGCTCAGCGCCGATGGTGGTCGCGGGTCCGTGGCCGGGCAGCACCACGGTCGCATCGTCGAGACACAGCAGCTTGTCGACGATTGAGGTCAGCAGATCGCGACCGCTACCGCCGGGCAGGTCGGTGCGACCGACCGAGTTCTGGAACAGGGTGTCTCCGCTGAACACCATCTCGTCGGCGTCGCCTTCGACCCGGAAGACCACCGAACCGCGGGTGTGCCCGGGGGTGAAATCGACGGTGACGGTGGTGTCGCCCAGGCCGATCTTGTCCCCGTCGCGGTCCAGTTCGACCAGCTGTTTGGGCTCGGAGAACATCACCTTGCTCAAGACGCCGAACAGCGCCTGGCCCGGCAGCGTGCCCAGCGACCGCAGTGGGTCGGTGAGCATGAAGCGGTCCTCGGGGTGGATGTAGGTCGGGCAGCCATAGGTGTCGGAGACCTTCTGCGCCGACCAGATGTGGTCGATGTGGCCGTGGGTGAGCAGCACCGCCGACGGCGTCAGCCGATTCTCGTCGAGGATGTGACGCAGCCGGGGCATCGCGCGCTGGCCGGGGTCGACGACGATCGCGTCGGCGCCTTGCCGCTGCGCCACCACGTAACAATTGCACGCCAGCATTCCGGCGGGGAATCCGGTGACCAACACGTGCACCAGTTTCCCATTGCGCGCCGTTGCGGCGTGGACGTGGGCGGTGCTGGCAGACTTTGGCAGACTGTAGAGCCGACTCACCCGCGAGCCAGGGAGGTAATCCGGCGGTGTCCACGAATGAAGAACGGCGCGCCCAAGCCAAGCGCAAGCTGGACCAGCAGATGCAGGAGCGCGCCGAGGCGGCCCGCAAGCAGCGCCGGATCCTGATGATCGCCGGCGCGGTGGTGGCCGTGCTGCTGGTGGCCGGTGTGGTGTTCGTGGTGCTGCGCGGCGACGGCGATACCGGCAGCGTCAACGCCTCTTCGACGTCGGAGACCGCCGAGCCGGCCGACTCCGCTTCGGCCTCGCCAGCCGAGCCCGGGCAGCTGCCGAAGTTCACCGCGTCGCCCACCCTGGGCGCCGATTGCCAGTACCCGAAGGCGCGCCCGGCCAGCAAGCCGGTGGATCCGCCGCGCTCCGGCAAGGTCCCAACCGAGCCAGCCGAGGTCAGCGTGTCGATGATGACGGATCAGGGTCCCATCGGGTTGATGCTCAACAACGCCCAATCGCCTTGCACGGTCAACAGTTTCATCAGTCTGGGCGCCAAGGACTTCTTCTCCGGCACCCAGTGCCACCGGTTGACCACGTCACCGATGCTCAGCGTGCTGCAGTGCGGTGATCCGGCCGGTGACGGCACCGGTGGCCCGGGATACGAGTTCGCCAACGAATACCCCACCGACCAGTACGCGGCGAACGACCCGGCCGCACAGCAGCCGGTGCGCTACCCGCGCGGCACCCTGGCGATGGCCAACGCCGGGCCCGGCACCAACGGCAGTCAGTTCTTCCTGGTGTATCAGGACTCGATGCTGCCGCCGCAGTACACGGTGTTCGGCACGATTCAGCAGGACGGGCTGGACACGCTGGACAAGATCGCCGCGGCCGGCGTCCAGGGCGGCGGCACCGACGGCCCGCCCGTCACCAAGGTGACCGTCAAGTCCATCCGCGCCGACTAATCGGTTCCCCTGCTCGTCCACGAGCGTGCGTAGACGTACGCCCACCCGCGGCGTGTCGTGGCCAGACACGCACCCTCGCGCCAAGTGGGGGCTACCAAGTGGGGGCTGCCAAGTGAGGGCTCAGGCCGCGGACGTCACCCGGTAGACGTCATAGACACCCTCGACGTTGCGGACCACGTTGAGCAGGTGCCCGAGATGCTTCGGGTCGCCCATCTCGAAGGTGAACCGGCTGATCGCCACCCGGTCACGTGACGTGGTGACCGACGCCGACAAGATGTTGACCTTCTCGTCGGCGAGCACCTTGGTCACGTCCGACAGCAGGCGGTGCCGATCCAGCGCCTCGACCTGAATGGCCACCAGGAACAACGACGACGGCGACGGCGCCCACTTGACCTCGATGATCCGCTCGGACTCCTGGCGCAGTGAATCGGCGTTGGTGCAGTCGGTGCGGTGCACGCTCACCCCGCCGCCACGGGTGACGAAACCCATGATCTCGTCGCCGGGTACCGGGGTGCAGCACTTGGCCAGCTTGGTCAGCACGCCGGGCGCGCCGGGCACCGCGACGCCGACGTCGTCGGAGCGCTGCCGGCGCGGCATGGTCAGCGGAGTCGCCAGCTCAGCCAGATCATCCTGGGCCTGATCCACCCCACCAAGCTGGGCCACCAGCCGCTGCACCACGTGGTGCGCCGAGATGTGATTCTCACCGACCGCGGTGTAGAGCGCCGACACGTCGCTGTAGTGCAGTTCGCGGGCCACCGCGGCCATCGATTCGCCGTTGACCAACCGCTGCAGCGGCAAGCCGACCCGGCGCACCTCGCGGGCGATCCCGTCCTTGCCGGATTCCAGCGCCTCCTCGCGGCGCTCCTTGGCGAACCACTGCCGGATCTTGGCCTTGGCCCGCGGCGACACCACGAACTGCTGCCAGTCCCGGGACGGCCCGGCGTTCTGGGCCTTGGAGGTGAAAACCTCGACCACTTCCCCGTTTTCGAGTTTGCGTTCCAGGGCCACCAGCCGGCCGTTGACGCGGGCACCGATGCAGCGGTGGCCGACTTCGGTGTGCACGGCGTAGGCGAAGTCCACGGGGGTCGAACCGTTGGGCAGGGTGATCACATCGCCCTTGGGGGTGAAGACGAAGATCTCCTTGACGGCCAGGTCGTAGCGCAGCGACTCGAGGAATTCGCCGGGGTCGGCGGCCTCTCGCTGCCAGTCCAGCAGCTGACGCATCCAGGCCATGTCGTCGATCTCGGCGGCGGCATTGGGATGCGGAACCCCGTTGCGGCCCTTGGCTTCCTTGTAGCGCCAATGCGCGGCGATGCCGTATTCGGCGGTGCGGTGCATCTCCCGGGTGCGGATCTGAATCTCCAGCGGCTTGCCCTCCGGGCCGATCACCGTGGTGTGCAGCGACTGGTAGACGCCGTAGCGCGGCTGCGCGATGTAGTCCTTGAAGCGGCCGGCCATCGGCTGCCACAGCGAGTGCACGACGCCGACCGCGGCGTAACAGTCCCGGATCTCGTCGCACAGGATCCGCAGCCCCACCAGGTCGTAGATGTCGTCGAAGTCGCGGCCCCGCACGATCATCTTCTGGTAGATCGACCAGTAGTGCTTGGGCCGGCCCTCGACGGTCGCGCCGATCTTGGACTTCGCCAGCGTGTTGATGATCTCGGTGCGCACCTTGGCCAGGTAGGTGTCGCGCGACGGCGCCCGGTCGGCCACCAGCCGCACGATCTCCTCATACTTCTTCGGGTGCATGATCGCGAACGACAGGTCCTCGAGCTCCCATTTGACGGTGGCCATACCCAGCCGATGCGCCAGGGGCGCAATGACTTCCAGCGTCTCACGGGCTTTGCGGGCCTGCTTCTCCGGCGGCAGGAAGCGGATGGTGCGCATATTGTGCAGCCGGTCGGCGACCTTGATCACCAGCACCCGCGGGTCACGCGCCATCGCGATGACCATCTTGCGGATCGTCTCGGCTTCGGCCGCGGTGCCCAGCACCACCTTGTCCAGCTTGGTCACCCCGTCGACCAGGTGGGCGACCTCGTCGCCGAACTCCCCGGCGAGTGCCTCCACGGTGTAGCCGGTGTCTTCGACGGTGTCGTGCAGCAGCGCGGCCACCAGCGTGGTGGTGTCCATGCCCAGTTCCGCCAGGATGGTCGCCACCGCCACCGGATGCGTGATGTAGGGGTCCCCGGAGTGCCGCAGCTGGGTGGCGTGGCGCTGTTCGGCGACCTCGTAGGCGCGCTGCAGCAGCGCCAGGTTCGCCTTCGGGTAGAACTGCCGGTGCACCGCGACCAGCGGCTCGAGCACCGGGCTCAGCGCGCCGCGCTGGGCGGTGATCCGGCGGGCGATCCGGGCCCGCACCCGCCGCGAGGCGCTGGTGGGCACCTTGAGTAAATCGGTGCGCTCGGTGGGCGAGTCCTGCTCAGGCGGCTGGAAGACCGCCACCGGCTGGCCGCCCTCCTTCTCGCGCCGCTCGGCCTCGAAGCCCTCGTCAGAGCTCACGTAGCTCACCTCCGACCACGAGAATATCGGCTAAATCCGGCGCAGGCTGTGCAGCGGCAACGGCGCCACCGCGGCGCGTCCGCCCATATCGGCCAACTCCAGCACCACCGCCGCCGCGACGACGTCGGCTCCGGCGCGGCACAACAGCCGCTGTGTGGCAGCCAGTGTGCCACCGGTGGCCAGAACGTCGTCGAGGATCACCACCCGGCGGCCGGCCAACGCGATTCCGTCGGCGGGGATTTCCAGCACCGCCTGGCCGTATTCGAGCTGATAGGCCTCCGTGAGCACCGGCGGCGGCAGTTTGCCGCCCTTGCGGACCGCCAGCGCGCCCACCCCGAGCCGGCCGGCGACCGCCCCGGCCAGCAGAAATCCCCGGGCGTCGATACCGGCCACCAGGTCGGCGCCCGCGGCGATTCGGGCCAGCGCGTCCGTGACCGCGGCCAGCCCGGCAGCGTCGGCGAACACCGGGGAGAGGTCTTTGAACGCGATGCCCGGCCTCGGGAAGTCGGCCACTTCGCGGGTCAACGACGCGATGATCTCGGCGGCGCCATCGCCTGCCGTTCCGGCTGATCTCACTGTTGCAGTGCCCAGCGGTCCATGTTCCAGCCGGCACCCCAGCGGGTGGGGTTGGCGGCCACGCCGTAGGTCTTCTTCGACGACAGCAGGGTGCGCTGCTGGCGGTACAGCGGCAGGGTCGGCATGTCGGCCCACAGCACCGGAGCGCTCTCGGCCAGCAGCCGCACCAGCTCGGCGGGGTCGGCGGTGACCGCCAGTGCGGAGATGATGCCGTCGATCTGGTCGTTGTGGTAGCCGGACAGGTTGTTGCCGTTGCCGCTGAACAGTTCGTAGGCGTCCATCGCCGACGACCCGGTCGAGCCGCTGCCGGTGGATCCGCCGGTGCTCGCCAGTAGCACGTCGATCTGCCCGTCGCGCAGCGCCTGCGGCCCGATGCTGTCCGAGGCCAGCTCGGTGACGGTGATGCCGGCCGGGGCGCACGATCCGCTGATCGCCCCGACCACCGCGGCCAGCCGGGTGTTGGGCCCGCGGTAGCCGATCCGCACCGTCAAAGGTTTGCCGCCCAGCGTGTCGCGGGCGGCGCCCGCGTCGGCGTGAACGAACTGCTCGGCCTCGGGCACGTTCTCGGCCTGGTCGAATGCGTCGTCCATGGCGGTGTTCAGGCGCGAGTTGACCATCGGCACACCGGCGTCGCGGGCGATCACGTCGCGCGGGGTGCACAGCGCCACCGCCCGGCGCGCCGGGGTCTCCGACAGCGGCCCGGACGGGGCGAAGATCAGCTGTTCGATACCGCCCGACGGGGTGTCGCTGCTCTGGTAGTCGTCCGGGGTGATCAGGGACCCGGCCGACCCGGTCGCCACGTCGACGACCTCCACGACGCGCTTGTTGACCCGATCGGCGATGTCGGCGCCCTGCGGCCACACCGTGATTCGCCTGGTGACCGGCTTGGCGCCCCACCACAGGTCGTTGGCCACCAGCACCACCGCACCCCCGTCGAGCACCGTGTCGATCTTATAGGGACCCGAGGACGGGAAGTTCCGCAGGTCGGCGTTGTGGTCGAGGTGCCAGGTGGTGTTCCAGGCCTCGGCGATCTTGGGCATGACCTCCTCGACCGGACCGAGTCTGCCCAGCGCCGCCTCGGCGACGTTCAGTCCGAGCTTGGCGCTGAGGATGTGCGACGGCATCATCGAGGTCGCGGCGAACAGCTCCTCGTAGTCGACGATGTTGCGGTCCGGGAAGAACGACACCCGGGCCTTCTTGGCGCCGGGCTCGCAGTCGATGTGCTCGATGTCGAGGTAGCCGGCTCGGCTGGCGGCGTCGAAGCCGCCGAACCGCCCGGATTGAGCCGCCCAGGCCAGCACCAGATCGTCGCAGGCGATCGAGTGGCCGTCGGAATAGACCGCCGCTTCAGCGATCTGGTAGTCCAGCACCAGTGGGGAGCGTCCCACCACCGAGATGCTGCCGAAATCGTGGTCGGTGACGATCTGGCCGTCGGGGCCGTGGTAGCCGAAGCCGGTCAGGCTGCGCGAGAACGCTTGCGGTGCCGCCGAAGCGGCGCCGGCCACCGAGGTGGTGTTGTAAGTGTTCAGGCCGCCGTCGACGGCGTAGTCGATCTGATCGACGGTGCCGCTGGTGCACGCCGACGCCGACCAGGCGCCCACCGCGGTGGCGAGCGCCACCACCCACGCCGCCGCAGGCCGACAGCGGGCCACCATCTTCCGTTACCGTCCGGCGTCCGGCTTGCCGGTCGGACGCTGGCTGCGCCGGCTGGTGGGGCGCACCGGCTTGGCGCCCGGTGCCGGGGCGGCCGGTGACGGGGCGGAGGCACCCGCGGCCACGGTCGCCTCGTCGTCGTCTTCGGCGGTGTCGTCGGCGTCATCCGCGCCTTCCAAGGCGGCCGGCGCGGACGTGGTACCGGTAGCGGCTTTGCGGCGCCGCATCACCTTGCGGTTGTGGTTCTGCACCAGCTCGGTGCGCTCCCGCAGGGTGACCAGCAGCGGCGTGGCCAGGTAGATCGACGAGTAGGTGCCGACGACGACCCCGACCAACTGCACCAGCGCGAGGTCCTGCAGCGTTCCCACCCCCAGCAGCCACACCGCAACCACCATCAGCGACATGATCGGCAGCGCCGAGATCAGGCTGGTGTTGATCGACCGCATGAAGGTCTGGTTGACCGCCAGGTTGGCCTCTTCGGCGTAGGTGCGCCGGGTCTTGTGCTCGAAGCCGTGGGTGTTCTCCTCGACCTTGTCGAACACGATGACGGTGTCATAGATGGAGAACCCGAGAATCGTCAGCAATCCGATCACGGTGGCCGGGGTGACCTCGAAGCCGACCAGCGAATAGACCCCGGCGGTGACCAGGACGTCGAAGACCATGGAGATCATCGCCGCCAGCGTCATATACCACTCGTAGCGGACCGTGATGTAGAGCGACGCCAGCAGCAGGAACACCACCAGCGCGATCACCGCCTTCTGGGTGATCTGCGCGCCCCAGGTCTCCGACACCGCCGAGTCGCTGATCGCCTGCTTGCTGGGCTGCCCATCGGGCCCGACGGGCTGGAACGCGTCGAACAGGGCGTCGCGCAGCTTCTCGGTCTGCTCGTTGGTGAGCGTCTCGGCGCGGATCTGCACGGTCGCCGACGAGCCGTTGCCGACCACCACCACCGATTCGGGGCTGCTGCCGACGCTGCTGCGGAAGACCTCTTCGACCTGGGTGACCGAGGTCTCTCCCCGCGGGAACGAGACCTTCGTGCCGCCGGCGAAGTCGATACCGAAGGTGAAGCCGCGGATCAGGATGCTCAAGATGGCGATCGCGACCATTGCGCCGCTGACCGCGTACCACAGCCGGCGCTTGCCGATGACCTCGAACGCACCGGTACCGGTGTAGAGCCGCGACAAGAAGCTGTGCTTCGGCGGCCGCGGCGTGCCGGTGGTCTTGCGGGCCGTCTCCTCGACGGCGGTGCTGGTGTCGGTCAGTTCGACTGCCTCGGTGTTCTTCGTGGCGCGCTTCGTGCCGCCCTTGGTGCTCGGTTTGGCCATCTGGCTATCCCTGTCCCGTCGACTGGGCGGTCACCCGCGCGCCCGTTTTGGCTCCGGGTCTGCCACCCGGTCTGCCGCCCGCCCTGGCTACCGCCCGCCGCTCGCGTGCCACCTGCTGAACCGCGCCGAGGCCGTTGTAAGTCGGCTTGGCCAGCGTCGGCGACTTGGACGCCAGGTACACCAGCGGCCAGGTCACCAGGAACACCACGACCAGGTCCAGGATCGTGGTCAGCCCCAGGGTGAACGCGAAGCCCTTCACCTGGCCGACCGCCAGGAAGTACAGCACCGCCGCGGCCAGGAAGGTCACCGCGTTGCCGGACACGATCGTCTTGCGGGCCCGCGTCCAGCCGCGCGGCACCGCCGAGCGGAACGAGCGGCCTTCACGGATCTCATCTTTGATGCGCTCGAAGAACACCACGAACGAGTCGGCGGTGGTGCCGATACCGATGATCAGACCGGCGATGCCGGCCAGGTCGAGCGTGTAGTTGATGTATCTGCCCAACAGCACCAGGATCGCGTACACCATGGCGCCGGCAAGCACCAGCGACAGCGCGGTCAGCACCCCGAGCACCCGGTAGTAGAGCAGCGAGTAGACCAGCACCAACGCCAGGCCGATCGCGCCGGCGATCAGGCCCGCCCGCAGCGAGGTCATTCCCAGTGTGGCCGAGACGGTTTCGGCCTCCGAGGCCTCGAACGACAGCGGCAGCGACCCGTACTTCAATACGTTGGCCAACTGACGTGCCTCGTCCTGGGTGAATCCCGGTGAGCCACCGGTGATCTGGGTGCGGCCGCCGGGGATCGCCTCTTGGATCTGCGGCGCGCTGACCACCTGAGAGTCCAGGGTGAACGCGGTCTGGGTGCCGATGTGGGCCGCGGTGTAGTCGGCCCAGGTGTCGGCGGCGGCGCTCTTGAACTGCACCTGGACGATGTTGGAGCCGCTGCGCTGATCCATTCCGGAGCTGGCGTCGGCGATCTGGTCACCGCTGATGATCGACGGTGCCAGCAGGTAGGCGGTCTGGTGGTCCTGCGAGCAGGTCACCAGCGGCAGGTCCGGGTCGTCGTTGCCGGCCAGGATGTCTTCCTTGTCGCACCGGCTGGCCTGGATCTGCAGGGCCAGGGCCTGCACCACCTTGTTGTCGCTTTGGCGCAGCCGCTTCTCGGCGGCGATGCGGGCCGCCAGGCCCTGCGGCTGGCCCGGTTGGCCGGGAACAGGCGGCATGCCCGGCAGTTGCGCTCCGGGGATCGGCGCCTCACCGGGCGTACCCGGCTGCGGGATGCCCGGGGATCCGGTGCCGCCCGGAACCTCGGTGGTGTTCTCCGGCCCGGGGCTCTCCGCGGTGGTGCTCGGCGATGGGGCCGGCTCCTGAGGGTAGGGCCGCGGCTGCGCCGGTGGCAGCAGAGGCTGCTGGGGAAGCGAACCATCTCCGCCGCCGAACGCGCCGCCGCCGAACGCGCCTTCGCCGCCGGCACCGCCACCGCCCGGCAGGCCCTGCTCACCCGAACCGGACTGACCGCCGGTGACCGGCGAGCCCGGCAAGCCCGGGATGCTGGGAACTCCGCCCGGGGCACCGGGGATGCCGCCGGGCATACCCGGAATTCCACCCGGGACACCGGGAACGCCACCCGGGACACCGGGAACGCCACCGGGGACGCCGGGAACGCCCGGCGGCAGGCCGGGCCGCCCGGGTCCGCCGGGAAGTCCGGGCATCTGGCCGCCGCCGGCCTGCTTGGCTTCCTCCACCGAGACCCCGCTGATCACCGGCCGGATGTAGAGCCGGGCCGTCTGCCCGAGGGTGCGCGCTTCGTTGCCGTCGCTGCCCGGCACCGTGATGACCAGGTTGTTGCCGTCGATGATGACCTCGGACCCGGATACTCCCAGGCCGTCGACCCGCGCGCTGATGATCTGTTGAGCCTGGATGAGCGCGTCGCGGGTCGGGGCGGAGCCGTCGGGTGTGCGGGCGGTGAGCGTCACGCGGGTGCCGCCCTGCAGGTCGATGCCGAGCTTGGGCTCGGCGAGCTTGTCTCCGGTCAGGAACACCAGCAGGAAGACGCCGATGAGCATTGCCAGGAACACCGCCATGTTGCGGGCAGGGTGCACCGGTGCCGAAGGCGATGCCACGTTGTTGAGTCTCCTTCGCTCATTGCACGATGCGCTCTCGCGATCGTCGGGGCTGCTCCGCGGGGGGCCAGCTCGCGACGATCAGTGCGACTGCACCCGCAAAAGGGTACGTGCCCGGCTGGCGGGCTCGGTCGTTGGGCGGGCGTTCCGCGCGTCGTGCTCGCGATCGCCGCTAGGCGTCTTCGGTGGCCTGTTCGACCACGGCGTCAGCGGTGAGCTCTTCGGGCTCGATCTTGTCCCGGATCGCCAGCTTCATCCAGGTGGTCACCACACCGGGCGAGATCTCCAGATCCACGGTGTCGTCGGTGATACCGGTGATTGAGGCCTCCATCCCGGAGGTGGTGTGGACCCGGTCCCCCACCCGCAGCGACTCGTGCAGGTCGATGGTGGCTTGCATCGCGCGCTTCTGCCGCCGCGAGGCGAAGAACATGAACGCGCCCATGACGATGAATAGCGGCAGGAAGGCAACCATGCTGTTCATGACGACAACCGATCTTTCAACTTGTTCGTACTGGATTTGGGCACCCGACCACTGACGGGCCGCTGTGATGACAACAGTCTGCCATTGTGTGGCGCGACTCGACGCCGGGACCGCAGTTGGCCCCTTAGGCTGTGGGGGAAATCGGGGGTCAGGATTCTTGAGGGAAGGTTGGCCGATGAGAAGCTTTGCGTGCGGTCTGGCTACCGCGGTGGCGTTGGCGGCGGCTCCCCTGGCGCTAGGAGCGATCGCAGCGCCCGCCATCGGGTCGGCGGCACCACTGGACTGCCCGGGCGGTCAGTACTGGGAGCCCAGCACCAACACCTGCATGCCCCTCGGTCAGGGCCCGACACCGCTGGACTGCCCCGGCGGCCAGTATTGGGAGCCCAGCACCAACACCTGCATGCCCCTCGGTCAGGGCCCGACACCGCTGGACTGCCCGGCCGGGGAATGGTGGAACCCGTTCGGCAACGCCTGCCGCCCGCTCGGCCAAGTCTGAACCGCGGCCGCTGAGGAGACCCGCCATGTCTGTGCCGTCACTGCCGCAGAGCCGTCACCTGGCCACCGAGATCCCGGGCCCCGGCTCGGTGCGGATGGCCGGGCGCCGCGCGGCGGCCGTGGCACGCGGGGTGGCCAGCACGTTGCCGGTCTACGCGGCGCGCGCCGCAGGGGGCATCGTCGAGGACGTCGACGGCAACCGGCTGATCGATCTGGGCTCGGGTATCGCGGTGACGACCGTCGGCAATGCCGCACCGCGCGTGGTGGACGGGGTACGCCAACAGGTCGGCGAGTTCACCCACACCTGCTTCATGGTGACGCCCTACGAGGGGTATGTGGCCGTCGCCGAAGCACTCAACCGGCTCACCCCGGGCAGGTTCGAGAAGCGCTCGGTGCTGCTGAACTCCGGCGCGGAAGCTTTGGAGAACGCCGTCAAGATCGCTCGGTCCTACACCCGTAAGTCCGCGGTGGTGGCGTTCGACCACGGCTACCACGGCCGGACCAACCTGACCATGGCGCTGACGGCCAAGTCGATGCCCTATAAGAGCGGCTTCGGGCCGTTCGCACCCGACGTCTACCGCGCGCCGACGTCCTACCCCTACCGGGACGGCCTGATCGACAAGGAGCTGGGCAGCGACGGCGAGCGGGCCGCCGAGCGCACCATCGGTGTCCTGGAGAACCAGATCGGCGCCCACAACCTGGCCGCGCTGGTCATCGAACCAATCCAGGGCGAGGGCGGATTCATCGTTCCGGCACCGGGTTTCCTGCCCGCGGTGCTGGCCTGGTGCCGCGACAACGACGTGGTGTTCATCGCCGACGAGGTGCAGACCGGCTTCGCGCGCACCGGCGCGATGTTCGCCTGTGAGCATGAGGGCCCGGACGGCTTGGTGCCCGACCTGATCTGCACCGCCAAAGGCATCGGCGGGGGGCTCCCGCTGTCGGCCGTCACCGGCCGCGCCGAGATCATGGACGCCCCGCAGGTCAGCGGCCTGGGCGGGACGTTCGGGGGCAACCCGGTGGCATGCGCGGCAGCACTGGGAGCATTGGCCACCGTCGAGGCCGACGACCTGGTCGGGCGGGCGCGGCAGATCGAGCGGGTGGTCTTCGAGCGCCTGGGCCGGCTGCAGGCCGACGACGACCGCATTGGCGACGTCCGCGGCCGCGGCGCCATGATCGCCGTCGAATTGGTGCGACCCGGCAGCACCGAACCGGACCCGGCGCTGACCAAAGCGCTGGCCACCGCGTGCCATCAAGCCGGCGTGATCGTGTTGACCTGCGGCACCTTCGGCAACGTGCTGCGGCTGCTGCCGCCGTTGACCATCAGCGACGACCTGCTCACCGAGGGCCTGGACGTGCTGGCCGGCGAACTCGCCAAGCTGTAGGGCCTACTCGAACAGCCCTTGTTGCCCCAGTCCCGCCGCGCCGGCCGGCGGCACCATGCCCAGGTGCGTCCAGGCCGCCGGGGTGGCGACGCGGCCCCGTGGGGTGCGGGCGATCATCCCGGCGCGCACCAGGAACGGCTCGCAGACCTCCTCGACGGTGGCCGCCTCCTCCCCCACCGCCACCGCCAGGGTGGAAACGCCGACCGGACCGCCGCCGAAACTCCGCGTCAACGCCGACAGCACCGCCCGGTCGAGGCGGTCCAGACCCAGCTCGTCGACGTCATAAACGGCCAGCGCTGCCTTGGCCACATCGCGGGTGATCACCCCGTCGGCGCGCACCTCGGCGTAGTCGCGTACCCGGCGCAGCAATCGGTTGGCGATCCGCGGGGTGCCACGGGATCGGCGTGCGACCTCGGCGGCCGCTTCAGCCCCGAGCTCGATGCCCAAGATCGCCGCCGAGCGCGTCAGCACCCGCTGCAGTTCGGCCGGCTCGTAGAAATCCATGTGCGCGGTGAAGCCGAACCGGTCCCGCAGCGGGCCGGTCAGCGCACCGGAGCGAGTGGTCGCCCCGACCAGGGTGAACGGTGCGACTTCCAGCGGAATCGATGTCGCCCCAGGGCCTTTGCCGACCACGACGTCGACCCGGAAGTCCTCCATGGCCAGGTACAGCATCTCTTCGGCGGGCCGGGCGATGCGGTGGATCTCGTCGATGAACAGCACATCGTGCTCGACCAGATTCGACAGCATCGCCGCGAGATCCCCGGCCCGCTCCAGCGCGGGCCCCGAGGTCACCCGTAAGGCGCTGCCCAGTTCGCTGGCGATGATCATCGCCAGCGACGTCTTGCCCAGACCGGGCGGGCCGGACAGCAGGATGTGATCCGGTGTGCCGCCGCGATTCTTGGCGCCCTCGATCACCAGTTGCAACTGCTCGCGCACCCGGGGCTGGCCGATGAACTCCGCCAGGCTGCGTGGACGCAGGCCGGCGTCGATGTCGCCCTCGCCGACCGTCAGTGCCGGGGACACCTCGCGGGCATCTGCGTCGTCGGGTTCGCTCACTTGGTCTTCCCCAGCCGGCTCAGCGCGGTCCGCAGTACATCAGAGGTGTTGGCGTCGGGATTCTCGGCGAGCACTTTGTCGGTGGTCTCCTCGGCCTGCTTGGCGGCAAAACCTAGGCCGACAAGGGCTTCGATGACCGGGGCGCGCACCGCGTGACCGTTGAACACGGCACCCTCGGCTGCTGCCACCGGCCCGATCTTGTCGCGCAGTTCCAGCACCAGGCGCTCGGCCCCACGCTTACCGATGCCGGGCACCCGGGTCAGCGCCGTGACGTCGGACTCGGCCAGCACCCGGCGCAGCGCGGCCGCGTCATAGACCGCCAGCGCGGCCAGTGCGATCTTGGGCCCGATTCCCGACACCCCGATCAACGTCAGGAACAGATCACGCGCATCGGCGTCGGGGAAGCCGTACAGCGTCATCGAATCCTCACGCACGATCATCGCGGTGATCAACCGCGATTCGCTGCCGCGGCGCACCGTCGACAGCGTCGCCGGGGTGGCCATCACCTTGTAGCCGACCCCGGCCGCCTCGACCACCACATGATCGAGTGCGATGTCGATGACCTCACCGCGCACCGAAGAGATCATGCCCGCGCCGCCTTGAGTTTGGCGGTGTAGCGGCGCCGCGCTTCGGCGGCCAGCGCCTCGGCGGCCGCCATCCGGGCAATCATCGGGGCGCGCCAGCAGTGGCAGATCGCCAACGCCAGCGCGTCCGCCGCGTCGGCGGGCGTCGGCTTCTGCTGCAGCCCAAGGATTCTGGTGACCATCGCGGTGACCTGCGCCTTGTCGGCCGACCCGTTGCCGGTCACCGCGGCCTTGACCTCGCTGGGCGTGTGGAAATGCACATCGATGCCCCGGCGGGCGGCGGCCAGCGCGATCACCCCGCCGGCCTGGGCGGTGCCCATCACAGTGGAGACGTTCTGCTGGGAGAACACCCGCTCGACGGCGAGGACATCGGGGCGGTGGGTATCGAGCCAGTGCTCGGCGGTGTCACTGATCGTCAGCAACCGCTGCGGCAGGGGCTGACCGGCCGGCGTGCGCACCACATCGACGTCCAAAGCGGTCACCTGGCGCCCCCGGCCGCCCTCGACCACCGACAACCCGCAGCGGGTCAGCCCGGGGTCGACGCCCATCACCCGCACCGCACACTCCCTACTGTAGTGAACATCTGTTCGAACAGTAGCGGTTGGGGCCGACGCGCCCCGGCAGGACACGCGGAGGTGGTAGCGGATTCCGCCGTTGTCACACCACCTGAAGGCCGGCGGGAATACTCGCTGGATCGCGCCAGAACGCGTCCCGGAGGAAACGATTGAACAGGTCCGGTGGCAGGACCGTCTCGCGCGGCTGTGCCCTGACCTCTGCGTGCACGGTGTGCAGCCCCGGCGTGCCGGCCCGCTCGTCGAATTCGGTGACGTCGTAGTCGATGTTGTCGAAGCTGTGCTCGAACATCGGCTCGTCGATGAAGTCGTAGATGGCGCGCATCGTGCGCCCCGGGTCGGTGGTCAGCGACTCGTACTGCACCACCAGCAGCCGGTCCCGCTGCGCGCCGTAGCAGGCTTGTTTGAGCATGTCGTAGGACGCGCCGACCATTCCGTCTTGTGCCACGACGCCATTGGCGCGGGTGTAGACGGTGCCACCGGGGTTGAAACCGAAGATCGACGACGGCGTGAACACGTTGCGCTGGATCAACCGCTCGATGCTGTCGACTACCCACTGCAAATCGCGTACGCAGGCCAGCATCTTGGCCTCCGGGAACAGCCGCGACACCGCCGGCATCCAGCCGCACCAGGCCCGGTTGGTATCGAAGATCACCTCGGCGGGGCAGTCGGCGTAGAAGTTGTCAAACAGCCCGTGCAGGATGCGCTCTCGCTTCGCGTCATCGATGAACACCGAAAACTCGTTGCGTGCACTCATCTCACCGAGCAGGGCCCCGAACAACCCGGCCAGCGGGCCCGACATCCCGGCGTGAAAACGCGGGTTCTGCCGCAGCAGCGCGGCCAGCAGGGTCGAGCCCGACCGCGGCAGACCCGAGATGAAATGAACCGCCGACACCGGCGCCGCTCGCTACTCGGCCTCGAGCGCGGCCAGCACCTCGTCGGACAGATCGACGTTGGTCCACACGTTCTGCACGTCATCGCTGTCTTCGAGCGCCTCGACCAGCTTGAACACCTTGCGCGCGCCCTCGACGTCCACCGGGACGCTGACCGACGGCTGGAAGCTGGCCTCGGCCGAGTCGTAGTCGATGCCGGCGTCGACCAGCGCGGTGCGCACCGCCACCAGATCGCCCGGCTCGGAGATCACCTCGAAGCTCTCCCCCAGGTCGTTGACGTCCTCAGCGCCGGCGTCCAGCACCGCCACCAGCACGTCATCCTCGGTCAGCCCGTTCTTGTCCAAGGTGACCGTCCCCTTGCGGCTGAACAGGTAGGCGACCGAGCCCGGATCGGCCATCTGGCCACCATTACGGGTCATCGCCACCCGCACCTCGCTGGCAGCGCGGTTGCGGTTGTCGGTCAGGCACTCGATGAGCACGGCCACCCCGTTGGGCCCATAGCCCTCATAGGTGATGGTCTGGTAGTCGGCGCCACCGGCTTCCTCACCGGCACCACGCTTGCGGGCCCGTTCGATGTTGTCGTTGGGCACCGAGTTCTTCTTGGCCTTCTGAATGGCGTCATACAACGTGGGGTTGCCCGACGGGTCACCGCCGCCAACGCGGGCCGCGACCTCGATGTTCTTGATCAACCGGGCGAAGTTCTTGCCGCGGCGGGCGTCGATGACGGCCTTCTTGTGCTTGGTGGTGGCCCACTTGGAATGGCCGCTCATCAGTTGCCTACCTCACTGTCGCATCAAAAACTTTGCGCGACGAGTCTACGTGTCAGTCCTGCTCACGCGCCGGGGGCTGGTGGGGCGGGAAGAACCCAGGCACCCATCGCTCGATCAGCGCGGCGTAGTCGACGTGCGCGTCCAATTGCACCGCTACCCCCAGCAGGCCCCCCAGCGTACGCAGCAACATGACATAACCCGCCGGAATGGTCAGCTGGCGCGCCATCTTGAATCGGTCGGCAAAGCCTTCCGCCAGCGGATCCGTGGTGACCAGTGCCGATTTCTGGAACCACTTGCGGGTGAAATGGAACTCCCCCGAGCGCAGCGGGTCGATGTAGGGCCACAGCGGCTGGATGTACTCCACCAGTTGCTCAGCACTCAGCTCATAGTCGGCCGGCATGAATCCGAGCTGCTTGAGCAGCCGGATCACCTCGTCCCACTGCTCGTCACGCGCCCAGCACAGCAGTTCGGCGAACTCCGGGGGGATGCCGCCGGGATGTTCGGCCACCGCGCCGAAGTCGATGACGCCCAGGCGCCCGTCGGGCAACAGCATGAAGTTGCCCGGGTGCGGGTCGGCATGCACCAGGCCCACCCGCGCCGGTGAGCTGAAGGTGAACTCCAGCAGCAGCGCGCACGCGGAGTCCCGCTCCTGCTTGGTGCCGCTGCTGATGATCGCCGACAGACGCCGGCCTTCGATCCACTCCGAGACGATGACCTTCGGCGCGCTGGCGATCACCGCCGGCACAGCGAACTTCGGGTCCCCGGCGAAGGCCTTGGCGAAGGCCCGCTGGTTGTCGGCTTCCCGGCGGTATTCGAGTTCGGCCTCCAAGGTGTCGTTGATCTCCGAGATCAGCCGGTCCACGTCCGCGCCGGGTACGACTTGCTTGGCGACCCAGTTGAACCGCTGAATCAGTTTGAGGTCGGCGCGCAGCGCCTCGTCAGCGCCGGGGTATTGAATTTTGACGGCGACTGCGCGTCCGTCCTTCCAGACCGCCCGGTGCACCTGCCCGATGCTTGCCGACGCGGCCGGGGTGTCGTCGAAGGACGTGAAACGCTCCCGCCATTTGGTGCCGAGCTGGGCGTCGAGCACCCGATGCACCTTGGCGGCCGGCAGCGGTGGGGCCTCGCTTTGGAGCTTGACTAACGCCTCGCGGAACGGTTCGGCGAACTGCGGCGGAATCGCGGCCTCCATCACCGACAGCGCCTGGCCGACCTTCATCGCGCCGCCCTTGAGCTCGCCGAGCACCTTGAACATCTCGTCGGCGGCCCTCTCCAGGAGCTCGGCGTTGACCTCGTCCCTGGACTTGCCGGTCATCCGCTTGCCCACACCCAACGCTGCGCGTCCCGCGACCCCGGCCGGAAGGCTCGCCAGTTTCACCGCGCGGCGAAATCCTCCTCGCGCAAGATCTGCCATGCGCACATCATGCCTGGTCGGTGCCGGCGTCGGTATCCGTGTCAGCCGATAGGCGCCAGGCAGCGGCCGTGCCGGTCAGGCCTTGCGGGTGACGATGTCGACGAACAGCCGGTGAATCCGGCGGTCGCCGGTCACCTCGGGGTGAAACGACGTGGCCAGCACCGCGCCGTGGCGCACCGCCACGGGGTGTCCGGCGGCCTCCGCCAGTACCTGAACCCCGGGTCCGACCCGCTCCACCCAGGGCGCCCGGATGAATACCGCATGCACCGGATCGTCCAGGCCGGCGAACGCCACGTCGCCCTCGAAGGAGTCGACCTGCCGGCCGAAAGCGTTGCGCCGCACCGTCATATCGACTCCGCCCAGCGGGATTGCGGCGCGTCCCTCGGCGCCGGCGTCGACGATTTCGGTCGCCAGCAGAATCATTCCCGCGCACGACCCGTAGGCCGGCATGCCGTCGGCCAGCCGGGCCCGCAGCGGATCGGTCAACTCCAGCTCGCGTAGCAGATGACTCATCGTGGTCGACTCGCCACCGGGAATCAGCAGGGCGTCGACGGCGTCGAGTTCCGGGCGTCGGCGTACCGGCACCGGGTCGGCGCCGACGGCCCGCAGTGCCCCGAGGTGCTCGCGGACATCGCCCTGCAAGGCGAGCACTCCGATGCGCGGGCTGCTCACTGGCCGGTCGGGTGGTACCCGGACGGGTAGCGGGTCAGCCCCTCCTGCATGACGGCGGCCACCATGTCGCCGGATCGGTTGTAGATCTTGCCCTGGGTCAGCGCCCGGCCGGCCCCCGCCGACGGCGACGACTGGTCATAGAGCAGCCATTCGTCGGCCCGGAAGGGGCGCATGAACCACATCGCATGGTCGAGCGAGGCCACCTGCAGCAGATCGCGTTCGGTGGGGTGAATCGACCAGGAGGTGCCCAGCAGGGTCAGGTCGCTCATGTAGGCCAGCGCGCAGATGTGCAGCACCGGGTCGTCGGGCAACCGGTCACGGTGCCGGAACCAGACCTGCTGCTCGGCCACCTTGCCCGGAATGTGCGGCAAGGCCTCGCGCGGTACTTTGCGCAGGTCCCACTCGGCGAAGGCTTTGAAGCCCGCGTCGTCGAACGCTTTCATGCTGGCGATGTCGGGCAGGTCCTTGGGGTCGGGCGCGTCGGGCATCACATCCTGGTGCCCGATGCCGCGTTGCTCGGTCTGGAACGACGCCGACATGTTGAAGATGGTCTCGCCGTGCTGCACCGCGTTGACCCGCCGGGTACAGAACGAACCGCCGTCGCGCACCCGCTCGACGGTGAACACCGTGGGCGCCCGGGCATCTCCGGGCCGCAGGAAGTAACCGTGCAGCGAGTGGACCCGGAAGCGCGGGTCCACGGTGCGCACCGCCGACACCAGTGCCTGACCGGCGACGTGCCCGCCGAAGGTGCGCTGATGGTCAGCGGAGAGCGGGCTGAACACGCTGCCGCGGTAGATGTTGACCTCGAGTTGTTCGAGATCGAGGATCTCTTCGATCGCCACGGAGATTGTCTACCAGCCGCGCTCGGCCAGCCGGTGCGGCTGCGCGATGTCCTCCACGTTGATGCCGACCATCGCCTCGCCCAGCCCGCGCGACACCCGGGCCAGCACGGCGGGGTCGTCGTAGAAGGTGGTGGCCTTGACGATGGCTGCTGCGCGCGCCGCCGGATCACCGGACTTGAAGATGCCGGAGCCGACGAACACGCCCTCGGCGCCGAGCTGCATCATCATCGCCGCGTCGGCGGGCGTGGCGATGCCCCCGGCAGTGAACAGCGTCACTGGAAGTTTCCCGGCCTTGGCGACTTCGGCGACCAGTTCGTAGGGCGCCTGCAGTTCCTTTGCCGCGACGAACAATTCGTCTTGCGACAGCGACGTGAGCCGGCGGATCTCGCCGCCAATGGCACGCATATGGGTGGTGGCGTTGGAGACATCCCCGGTTCCCGCCTCACCTTTGGAGCGGATCATGGCCGCACCCTCGGTGATGCGGCGCAGCGCCTCGCCCAGGTTGGTCGCCCCGCACACGAACGGCACGGTGTACTGCCACTTGTCGATGTGGTGGGCGTAGTCGGCAGGGGTGAGCACCTCCGACTCGTCGATGTAGTCCACCCCCAGGCTCTGCAGGATCTGCGCTTCGACGAAGTGCCCGATGCGCACCTTGGCCATCACCGGGATGGTGACCGCGGCGATGATGCTCTCGATCATGTCCGGGTCGCTCATCCGCGACACCCCGCCCTGGGCGCGGATGTCGGCGGGCACCCGCTCCAGCGCCATCACCGCGACGGCGCCGGCCCCCTCGGCGATGCGGGCCTGCTCCGGGGTGACGACGTCCATGATGACGCCGCCCTTGAGCATCTCGGCCATGCCGCGCTTGACCCGCGCCGTCCCGGTCTGCCCACCGGCTGCCGCCGAGCCGTTCTGCGCCGCGCTGTCCACTGAATACTTCTCCTCGCTCGTGATATCCGATCAAGTGTAGTGGGCGCCCGCCAGCCGATTTTTGCCCTCGCTGGTCCAGCGGCGCGACAACGGGGCTCACCGGCGAAAGATCACATCGTCAAGACCATGCGGTAGCGGGCCCGGCCGTCCTCCATGGCGGCGTACGCCTCGGCCGCCTGGGCCAGCGGCCGTTCTTCGATACGGGCCCGAACACCCGACAGCACCGCGAAGGCCATGGTCTCCTCGACGTCGCGCGCGGTGCCCGACGGGTGACCGACGACGCTGAGCCCCGGCCCGATCAACTGCACCGGGGCGATCGGGAGCGGTTCGGCGCTGACCCCGATGATGACGAGCTCCCCGCGCGGCTGCAGCCCGCCGAGGGTGGCGGCCATCGCCGGCGAGTTGGCCGCGGTGGCCAGCACCACCGCCGCGCCCCCGAGCGTCTGCATCGCCTGGCTGACATCCCCGGCGGTCGAGTCGATGTAGTGCTGGGCGCCGAGATCCCGAGCGTCCTCGGCCCGGGCGGCTCCGCGCGCGATCGCGATCGTCTCGAATCCCATCGCGGCGGCGAACTGCACGCCCAGGTGGCCCAGACCGCCCAGACCCAGCACCGCGACCCGGTCCCCCGGCTGCGCCTGGGTCGACCGCAGCGCGTGATACGTGGTCACCCCGGCACACCCCATCGGGGCCGCCTCGGCGAAAGACAGCTCATCGGGGATCCGCGCAAGTGCGTTGGCCGGGACAGTCACCGATTCGGCGTAGCCGCCGGGGTAGTGCCAGCTGGGCACCTGCACGTTGGCGCAATGGATGAAATCGCCTTTGCGACAAGGGATGCAGCGGTTGCAGTGACCGCCGAACCAGCCCACCGCGACCCGGTCACCCACCTCCCAGCCCGCCACGCCCGCACCGACTTCGGCGATAGTGCCGGCGATTTCGTGCCCGAGGGTCACCGGCCACGTCATCCCCGGGAAGCCCCCGTTGACGAAGGCGTGATCGGTACCGCAGACACCGCAGGCAGCGACGGCGATCCGGACCTGATCGGGCCCGGGTTCGGGAGTCTCGACGTCGACCAGGGTCAGTGCCGCGCCGACGGACGGTACCTGAACGGCGCGATGGGATGCCTCGGGATTCACCTGTCCAGGCTAAGTGGTTGACCAGCTGCGGTCAGGTGATCCGGCGGACGACCGGAGCCGAGTCGGCAGCGTCGGCCAGCCGGCCCGCCTCGGCGAGCCGCTCGCCCAGCTGCAGCGGATAGACCTTCTCGCCCGCAGCGGCCAACTCGGCGATCGCCGCGGCGTCGCACCAGCGGTGGCCTTGCAGGTAGCGCTGCTCCAGCCCAGTCCGAGCGGCCGCGGACGGCTCGAACCGGCCGGTGCGGTAGGTGAAGAAGAACTCCTGGCTGTCGAGCCGTTCGCCGTTGAACTCGAAGACCGCGTCGCGGCGCCAGATCGGTCCGACCAGCTCGCCGGGGTCGACCTTCAGACCGGTCTCCTCGGCCAGTTCGCGGGCCGCCGCCTCGGCCAGCGGCTCATCGGGCAACACCTGCCCGCCGATGGTGAACCACCAGCGCGGCGCCGGGTTTGCGTCGTCATCCGGCAGGGCCGGGTCGCGGCCGCGCAGCAGCAGCACCGCCCCCGTCTCGTCGAGCAGCACCACCCGCGCCGAAACCCGCGGATCCAGCACGCCCTGAACGCCGTTCCCCTGCATGCCCGCTCGTTCGAGGATCTCGAAATATGTTGGCATCGGCGCGGTTCCGCCCAGATGCAAGGCCCGCACCAGCGGCCGCTCACGCAGTGCCACCGTGTCGCGGACCGCGTCGTTGTGGAACCGGCGGGCCAGCAGCACCCGGGCTTCGGCGTCGGCCAGCTCGGCCACCATCGCCGGCGGCAACGAGGCGGGTTCGACCATCGCCAGTTCGGCCGACAACGCGTTCTCCGCGGTCTCGCGAGCGTCTCGCGTGGACCGCTCGGCGACATCGGCCAGGGCCGCCAGCCGGCGCCCGGCCACCGCGCCGCCGTAGGCCTCGATCGCGACGGCCCGGGCCACCACCGCACGGCGCGCCAGCGCCCCGTCCAGCGCCTGCCAGGACAGCTCGCAGCGCACGTGCAGCCGGTTTAGCCGGTTGGCGGTCTGATACGCCCAGCCCACCGCGGCGGCCAGCACTGCCACGGCAATCAGCACCAGCACGGTGCCGGCGATCGTCGGACCCATCAGTCGCCCACCGAGACCTTGCGGCCGGCGCCGGCGACCGTCTCGTAGACCCGGATGATCTGTTCGGCCACCACCGACCAGTCGAAGCGGCGTACCGCCTCGCGGCCCGCCGCCACATAGGACGCCCGCAGCGCGTCGTCCTCGAGCACCTCGATCAGGGCGGCGGCCAGGGCCTCGTGGTCATCGACGGGCACCAGCCGGCCCGCCTGCCCGTCGCGCAGCACCCGGCGGAACGCGTCCAGGTCACTGGCGACCACCGCGGCCCCGGCGGCCATCGCCTCGGCGAGCACGATGCCGAAGCTCTCACCGCCGGTGTTCGGTGCACAGTACACGTCGGCGCTGCGCAGCGCCGACGCCTTCTCGGCATCGTCGACTTGCCCCAGGAATCGCAGATGCCCGGCCAATACGCCTGCGTCGCTGCGCAATTCCGCTTCATCACCCCTGCCGACGATCAATACCTCCACGTCGGCGAACCTCTCGACCAGCGCCGGCAGCGCACCCAGCAGCACGGCCATCCCCTTGCGGGGTTCGTCGTAGCGGCCCAGAAACAACACCGTGCGGCCGGGGCGCGGGTAGCCGGGCAACGGCTCCGCCGTGGCGAACGCGGCCACCTCGACCCCATTGGGGATCTCCACCGCGTCGGATCCCAGCGCCTCCATCTGCCAGCGCCGGGCCAGATCCGACACCGCGATGCGGCCGATGATCTTTTCGTGCATCGGCCGCAGCAAGCTCTGGGCCACACTCAGCGTCAACGATTTGGTCGTCGAGGTGTGAAAGGTGGCCACGATCGGGCCCTCGGCCACATTCAGGGCCAGCATCGACAGGCTGGGAGCGTTCGGCTCGTGCAGATGCAGCACGTCGAAATCCCCTTGCATGAGCCATTTCTTGACCTTGCGGTGCGCGGCCGGGCTGAACTGCAGCCGGGCCACCGACCCGTTGTAGGGGATCCCGAGGGCCTTGCCGGCGGAGACGACGTAGTCGGGCAACTCCACGTGCGGCGAGGCCGGTGCCAGCACACTGACCTCATGCCCACGGGCGCGCAGCACCTCGGCTAACTGCAGCACGTGAGCCTGCACCCCGCCCGGCACGTCGAACGAGTAGGGGCAGACCATGCCGATCCGCATCAGCTCTCCCCCAGCCGCGCCCGTCGAGACGCGGGAAGGTCGGCGACCCATTGCGGCTGCATCATGTGCCAGTCTTCCGGATAGGCGGCGATGCCCTCGGTGAACGTGTCGGCCATCGCCTGGGTGATCACCTCGACATCACCGCCGGCGCAGTCCAGCGGCGGGTGAATCCGGACACCCCAGCCGGCGCCGTCGAACCAGCAGTGCGCCGGCAGCAGTGCCGCACCGGTTTCGATCGCGAGTCTGGCCGGGCCGGCCGGCATCCGGGTGGATTCGCCGAAGAAGTCGACCGCGACCCCGCTTCGGGTCAGGTCGCGGTCGGCCATCAGGCAGACCAGCCCGTTGGCCCTCAGTCGCTCGGCCAGCACCTCGAACGGGGGGCGTTCGCCGCCGGACAGCGGCAGCACCTCGAAGCCCAGACTCTCCCGGAATTCGACGAAGCGCCGGTACAGCGATTCGGGTTTGAGCCGCTCGGCGACGGTGGTGAACCCGCCGTGGGTCTGAGCCAGCCAGACGCCGGCCATGTCCCAGTTGCCGCTGTGCGGCAACGCCAGCACGGCCCCGCGCCCGGCAGCCAGCGCCGCGACGACGTTGTCTTTTCCGCGCACCGAATCGTGCAACTGTGCTGCCAGCGCCGCATGGTCCATGGTGGGTAGCCGAAATGCCTCGCGCCAGTACCGGGCGTACGACGCCAGCGAGGCCCGCATCAGCGGCGAGGGCACCTCGGCGGGCGCCACCCCCAGCACCCGGGCCAGGTTCTTGCGCAGCTGCTCGGGTCCCCCGCCGCGGGCCGCGACCAACGCACCGGCGTCGAACGCGTTGCGCGCGACGAACTCCGGCATCGCCCGCACCATCATCCAGCCGGCAGCGAACCCGGCGTCGGTGGCCCAGGCGTCGAGCCGGCTGAGCCCGGGAACTCGCAGACCGCTGGGGAGGAAAGTCACGATCCGGCGGTTTCCTCGCCGTCGGCGTCCGGCAGCGGTTCCACCGCGCCCGGCGAGGTGCGCACGGTGTGCAGCCGCTGGGCGCAGGTGATCAGGCTGGCAACCGCCAACAGCCACATCGCCACGTGCAGCGCCCACGGCAGCGGGTACACCGGCAGATCGGACAGTCCCGCGCCCACCAGCACAATGATCAGCCGTTCCGGGCGTTCGATGTAACCGCCGTCGCCGCGCAGGCCGCTGGCTTCGGCGCGGGCCTTGATGTAGGAGATCACCTGCGAGGTGACCAGGCAGATCAACGTCGCGACCACCAGCGGGGCGCTGTCCAGGCCGAACGCCGCCCACCATGCCAGCCCGCAGAACACCGCTCCGTCACTGATCCGGTCGCAGGTCGCGTCCAGTACCGCGCCGAACGCACTACCGCCGCCGCTTTCGCGCGCCATCGCCCCGTCGAGCATGTCGAAGTGCACGAAGAACCAGACCACCAGCGTGCCGGCGAACAGCTGACCGGTCGGGAACAGCGTCAGCGCCGCCAGCACCGCACCGGCGGTGCCCAGGATCGTGACGATGTCGGCGGTGAGCCCGGCGCGCAGGAAGGCCCGGGCCACCGGGGTGGTAATACCGGCGAACGTCGCCCGGGACAGGAAAGGCAGTCTGCTCATTGCTGTTTCGCCCACTCGTCGGCGAGCAGCCGGCGAGTGTCGCGCAGCAATTGCGGGATCACTTTGGAGCCACCGACGATCGTGATGAAGTTCGCGTCGCCGCCCCAGCGCGGCACGACGTGCACGTGCAGATGCTCGGCCAGCGACCCGCCGGCCGACTCGCCCAGGTTCAGCCCGACGTTGAACCCGTGCGGGCGCGACACCGCCTTGATCACCCTGATGGCTTTTTGAATAAACGTCATCAGCTCGGCACCCTCGGGTTCGGTGAGGTCCTCGAACTCCGAGAACCGCCGGTAGGGCACCACCATCAGGTGGCCGGGGTTGTAGGGGTAGAGGTTGAGCACGGCGTAGACGTATTCACCGCGCGCCACCACCAGTCCGTCTTCGTCGGACATCGCGGGGATGTCGGTGAACGGCCTGGTGGATCGCGCCGAGCCCGCTGCGGTGCGCTTGAGGGGCGCCTCGGCCAGGTAGGTCATGCGATAGGGCGTCCACAGCCGCTCCAGCCGGTCGGCTTCACCGACGCCGGTATCGACGATTGCCTGCTCGCCACCCTCGTCGCCGGTCACTGGGTGCCGCCTACCTTCAGCGCATGCGCGGTCGGCACGGTGTTGTCGCGGGCGGTGATCCAGCCGGCGATCGCGGCGACCGCCTCGTCGCGCGGCACGCCGTTGATCTGGGTGCGGTCGGCGAACCGGAAGCTGACCGCGCCGGCGTCGACGTCGCGGTCGCCGGCCAGCAGCATGAACGGCACCTTGGCATTGGTGTGGTTGACGATCTTCTTGGGCATCCGGTCGTCACTGGCGTCCACCTCGACCCGCACCCCGCGGCTGCGGAGTTGGGCGGCAACCTCTTCCAGGTAGTCCACGTGCTGGTCGGCGACCGGGATGCCGACCACCTGCACCGGCGCCAGCCAGGCCGGGAACGCCCCGGCGTAGTGCTCGGTCAACACCCCGAAGAAACGCTCGATCGAGCCGAACAGCGCCCGATGGATGAGCACCGGGCGCTGCCGGGTGCCGTCGGCCGCGGTGTACTCCAGCTCGAAACGGTCGGGCATGTTGAAGTCGAGCTGAATGGTCGACATCTGCCAGCTGCGGCCCAGCGCATCTTTGACCTGCACCGAGATCTTCGGCCCGTAGAACGCCGCACCGCCCGGGTCGGGCACCAGGGTCAGCCCGGACGCCTCAGCGACCTCGCGCAGCGTCTCGGTGGCCTCCTCCCACACCTCGTCGGAGCCCACGTACTTCTCCGGGTCCTTGGAGGACAGCTCCAGGTAGTAGTCGTCCAGGCCGTAGTCGGCGAGCAGGTCGAGCACGAAGCGCAGTAGCGAGGCCAGCTCGTCGCGCATGGTCTCCCGGGTGCAATAGATGTGCGCGTCGTCCTGGGTCATGCCGCGGACCCGGGTCAGGCCGTGCACCACCCCGGAGCGTTCATAGCGGTACACACTGCCGAACTCGAAGAGCCGCAACGGAAGTTCCCGGTATGAGCGCCCGCGCGACCGAAAGATCAAATGGTGCATGGGGCAGTTCATCGGCTTGAGGTAGTAGTCCTGGCCGGGTTTGCGCAGCGACCCGTCCTCGGCGAACTCCGCGTCGATGTGCATCGGCGGGTACATGCCCTCGCGGTACCACTCCAGATGTCCGGAGGTCTCGTAGAGTTCGGACTTGGTGATGTGCGGGGTGTTGACGAACTGGTAGCCGGCCTCGATGTGCTTGCGCCGCGAGTAGTCCTCCAGCTCGCGGCGGATGATCCCGCCCTTGGGATGGAAAACCGGTAGGCCCGAACCGATCTCGTCGGGGAAGCTGAACAGGTCCAGTTCGACGCCGAGCTTGCGGTGGTCGCGACGCAGGGCTTCCTCGATCAGTTCCAGGTGACGGTCCAATGCCTCCTGGGACTCCCACGCGGTGCCGTAGACCCGTTGCAGGCTGGCGTTGTTCTGGTCACCGCGCCAGTAGGCCGCCGAGGAGCGGGTGAGTTTGAACGCCGGGATGAACCGGGTGGTCGGGATGTGCGGGCCGCGACACAGGTCGCCCCAAACCCGTTCCCGGGTACGAGGATTCAGGTTATCGTAGGCGGTCAGCTCGTCGCCACCGACCTCCATGATGTCGCTGTCGCCGGACTTGTCGTCCACCAGTTCCAGCTTGTACGGCTCGGTCGCCAGCTCGGCGCGGGCGGCCTCTTGAGACTCATAGACCCGCCGGGAAAACAGCTGGCCGTCTTTGATGATGGCCCGCATCCGCTTCTCCAGCGCGGCCAGATCCTCCGGGGTGAAGGCCTCGGGCACGTCGAAGTCGTAGTAGAAGCCGTCGGTGATCGGCGGCCCGATGCCGAGTTTGGCGGCCGGGAACAGGTCTTGCACCGCCTGGGCCAGCACGTGCGCGCAGGAGTGCCGGATGACGCTGCGGCCGTCGTCGGTGTCGGCCGGTACCGGGGTCGCCTCGGCGTCGGCGTCGGGAATCCAGCTGAGGTCGCGCAGCGTGCCCTGCGCATCGCGCACCACCACGATCGCATCCGGCGCCCCGCGGCCGGGCAGGCCTGCCGCGCGCACCGCGTCGGCGGCGGTGGTGCCGGCAGGAACCCGGATCGGGGCGGGCTGTGCGGGCGCGCTCATGGCGTGGTCTCCAAGGGGATGCGAGGTGGTCGAAACGTCCGCGACCATGCTATCGGGGCTGCGGTGGCCCACCGCTGAGGGCATCTATGGCTGGCCGGGTTTGAGCACCACGAACAACGCCTCGCCGTCGGCCAGCAGCCGATCGCCGTCGCGCAGGGTGGTCTCGACGAAGATCTTGCGGCCCTCGGTCCGGCTGATCCAGGCGTCGACCTGCAACTCCACGTCGATCGGGACGATGCTGCGGTAGTTGACGTGCAGGTAGGCGGTGCGCTGGTAAGGCCCGCCGGTCAGCAGCCACGACGCCGTGCCCAGCACCGAATCGAACAGCAGCCCTATGGCGCCGCCGTGGGCTGCTCCGTTGCGTCCCAAGTGGAAGCGCCGGAATCGGGCCCAGCCGCGCAGCCGCCCATCGTCGTCCTTCTTCAGCTTCATCGGCACCGGCAGCAGGTTGCCGCGCATCGGCAGGTCCAGCCGCCGCCCGGACGGCGATGACCATTCGTCGGCGTCGAAGGGGGCCAGCAGTTCGCACACCTCGTGCAGGGCGTCGGTGGCCCGGCTGATCACCTCGGCGGGGGCGTCGACGGCGCGGGCGTGGTCCTGCAGGTCACGCATCATCTCCAGGAACCGGCCGTAGTCCGGCCCGCCTTTGTCGGTCGGCTCGGGCGGGTTGAACCCGCCGCCGGCATGTGGGGCTTGCACGCGTCCTATTTAACGTTGACCCTGCATCCAGGGCGCATCCCACTCGCACTTTGGCGCCCTGGACGCAGACTCAACCGCCTGGGAGGGTGGGCCGGTGGACTTGAGCGAGCTCCGTGACCTGCCGCTGACCTACGCCGAGGTGGGCGCGACCGCGGGGGTACTCCCCGAGGGCTACCAGCACGTGGAGCGCGCCGCCCCGATTGGCCGCGGCCGGCAGCGCTTCGAGGAGGCCGGCGCGGCGGTGCTGCACTGGGGGATGCAGCGCGGGACCGGCTTGGGTGTGCAGGCCGACAGCGATGTCGCGCAGGTGGGAACCACTGTCGTGGTGCGAATGGGGTTGTTGACCGCACCGTGCCGGGTGGTCTACGTGGTCACCGACGACGACCGGCGCGGCTTCGCCTACGGCACGCTGCCGGGACACCCCGGATCCGGCGAAGAGTTGTTCGCGGTGCGCTACGACCCGGCCGATGACACCGTCTACGCGCAGGTGCGATCGTTCTTCCGGCCGGGCAAATGGTGGATCAGGGCGGGCGGGCCGGTGACATCGGCGGCCCGACGCGTCATCGCCAAACGCTATCTGCGGGCGCTGTGAGGCCGGACGTGGCGCGACCGCGCCACGAACAGATCGGGTTGTCGTGGCGCGGTCGCGAGTCGGTGCCGGCGGCGTTGTCAGGTCACCTGGCGGGTATGCACCGCCTGAGCCAGTCGGGCCAGCACCACCGCGGAGACCAGCAGACCGAAGTCGCGCAGCGCGACGTCGTAGTAGCCGGACAAGGTGAGCAGGTCGACGATGATGCCCGCCAGCCAGGCCGCCACCACCCAGGCGCCGATCCGCGGCGCGACCGCTACCAGGACGCCGGCGACGATTTCGATGACACCGATCAGGTACATCGCCTGGTCGCCGTTGCCCGGCAGAATGTCATTGATCCAGCCGGCAAGGTACTTGTCCCAGTGACTCGGCTCTGCGCCGCCGGGCACGTGCGGCAGCAGGTTGAAGAATTTGTCGAGACCAAACAGGATCGGAGCGACCGTGAACAGGGTCCGCAGCACGAAGAACGCCTCGAACACCGGATCCTTCAACCGCTCCGAAACGGTAGGTGAACTCGCATGACCGGTGGCACTCATTACGTCCTCCTCAACTCTAACGGCTTATACTCTGTACGTTAGAACGAGCAGAATCTAACGTCAAGAGTTTTATCCGATAGAATTTCACCGAACTATGGCCAACCGCGACCGCGACGTGACCGGAATCGGCGCACTCACCGATCCGGTCCGCCGTGAGCTGTATCGATTCGTCGCCGCCCAAGCCGGCCCGGTCAGCCGCGACGAGGCTGCCGCCGCGACCGGTATCGCCCGTCACCAGGCCAAGTTCCATCTGGACCGGCTGGAAGCCGACGGCCTGCTGCAGAGCGACTATGCCCGGCCGACCGGCCGCTCGGGCCCCGGCGCGGGCCGCCCCTCGAAGCGCTACCGACGCTCCCCGGAGCAGATCGCCATCAGCTTGCCGCCGCGGGAATATGAGCTGGCGGGCCGGCTGATGGCCGATGCGATCGCCGAATCCGCCCGCACCGGCACACCGGCGATCGACGTGCTGCGCTCCCTGGCCCGCGACTACGGCCGCGAACTCGGCAGCACCGCGACCGCGGGGCAGGCGCCGACCGACGCGAGGGCCGCCCTCGAGTTGGCCCTCGGCGTGCTCGGCGAACACGGCTACGAACCGCGCGACGGTGACGGCGAGGTCTTCTTGGCCAACTGTCCGTTCCACGCGCTGGCCCAGGCCCAGACGGAGCTGGCCTGCACCATGAACCTCGCGCTGATCAGCGGGGTCAGCGAGGCACTGCAACCGCACTGCCCGCAGACCCGGCTGTGCCCGGACCCGTCACGCTGCTGCGTCGTGCTGCGTGCCGGACCGGAGCCCGCTTAGGCCCAGCGCGCCAGCAGTCGCTGCGCCCCGGCGCACAACTCATCGATGACCACCGCCACCGAGCGGCTGTCGTGTAGCTTCCCCACCCCCTGGCCCGCGTCGACCGGGGCGATGCGCTGATCGTCGGCGGCGATCCCGGCAGCGAGTTCGGCGGCGGCTTCGCTATCGCCGGCCAGCGCTTCCTCTCGGCCCGCCCAGCGGCCCACGAACTCATTGCGCAGTACCCGCGACGGGAACCGCGTCGGCCAATCCAGCCGCTGGCCGACGTCGAACACCCGGGTGCTGACGGTGTCGGTGCCGGTGGCCGCGATCAGGGCGCGCCGGGCGCCGTCGCCGGTCAACGCCTCGGGGCAAGCCGACAGGCAGGTGCCCAGCCAGGCGCCGGCCGCGCCGGCCGCCAGCACCGCGGCCAGGCTGCGCGGCGAGGCGATCCCCCCGGCGGCCAGCACCGGGACCGGCACGGCGTCCAGCACGGCATCGAGCAGCGGCAGGGTGGCCAGCCGGATCTCGCCGTGTCCGCCGCCTTCGGCGCCGCGGGCCACCACCAGGTCCAGCCCGGAGTCGGCCGCGCGGCGGGCGGTCTCGGCGTCGTAGACCTGGGTGGCGGCCGGTATTCCGGCGGCGTGGGCGCGCTGCACCCAGGACAGGTCGTCGCCGAAGCTCACCGAGAGCAGCGCCGGGCGCGCCGCCAGGGCGGCATCGAGCAGGTCCGGCTGATCACGGATCACCCAGTCCACCAAGCCGATTCCGAACCGCGCCGGCCCGGCCAGGGCCAGCTCGCTGGCCAGCGACTCCGCCGTGGCGGTGCTGCCCATGCCGATCATGCCCAGCCCGCCCGCGGCGGTGACCGCAGCGGCCAGCCGCCCACCGGCCACCCCGCCCATCGGGGCGTTGAGGATGGGCAGCCGCAGACCGGCCCGCTTCGACCAGGGTGTGCTCAGCGGCACGCTCAGTGCGCGGCGCTCTTGGCGACCGTCAGCAGCACCACCGAGTCCTCCAGCGACTCCAGCGCGTGGCGGGTCCGCGGAACGGTGACGAGCTCGCCGGCCGAACCCTCCCACGCGTCGTCGCCGGCGGTCAGCCGCACCCGGCCGCGCAGCACCTGCAGGGTCGACTCTCCCGGACTGTCGTGTTCGGCCAGCGACTGGCCGGCCGCCAGCGCAACCAGGGTCTGGCGCAGGTGATGCATCGAGCCGCCGTAGACGGTGTGGGCCGCGCGCCCGCTGTGATGCTGCTTGGCCTCGGCGAGCTTCTCGTCGGCCAGGGTGGTCAGGGAGGTCGATTCCATCGGTAGTCCTACTCACTCGTCGGGTCGGTTAGCGGGTCGAACGGCTCAGCGAGACAGCAACAGAATGCCCAGTGGCACCAGTGCGGCGACCTTGATCACCTCCAGGCCGACGTAGGCGTAGTGGGCACGGGAACGGGGCGCCTCCAGCCCGGACAGCACCTGGTCGGCGCGGCGGCTCAGACGCGGCCGCACCGCCAGCATCTGGGCGAACAACACGGCCACGGCGACCACGAACGCCACGACGATGCCGACGCTCGGGCGCTCGATCGCGAACGCGACCGCGATGGCCGCGGCCAGTACGAACTCGACGGCATTGAGGGCTCGAAACACCAACCGGCCGATCCCGAGGCAGACCGGGATCGTCGCGTTGGGCGCGCGGAACTTCAGCGGTGCTTCCATGAACGAGATCGCGACCACCATGCCCAGCCACAGAAATGTCGCGGCGACCGCAACGGCGGAGGCAGTGCTCACCCGGTCGGCCCTTCCACTCGCACCGGTAGCGGGGGTGACTGCTCGAGCCGAGCCCCGTTCGGGGCCGGCCCGGAGGCATCGGCGTCCAACGATTTCAGATGCGCCACACACAGATCGGGCTTGGCGAAGGAATCGAGGCGGTCGACCGTCACCGGTGCGTCCCAGGCCTCCAGCGCACCCTGCATCAGGCCCAGGTGGATCGGGCAGACCACCTCGGTGGAGGTCTCGGCGAGCTCGAGGAACGGGCAGTGGCGCAGGCCGAGCTGCTTGTCGCCGACGGCGTCGGGCTCGAGCTGCTCGGGCTGGAATCCCAACTCGTCGAGCATGTCGACGAGATGGTCGGTCGACTCCTCGGCGTCGACGGGCTCGGCCGGCCCGTGCAGCGGCCGCAGTCGCCGCCCCCATGCCCGGCCGGCCGCCAGCGCCTTGGCGCCGGGGTCCTGGTCGGCGGCTAGGCCGATGGTGAGGATCTCGGCGAGGAGCCGGAACCGGCGCGTGCCGCCGCGGTCCATCTGCCGGACCGCCTGGAACATCAGTGCCGGACGCCCCCGGCCCTTGTGGTCGGAGGCGGTGTGTTCGACGCGGCCTTCTTCCACCAACGTGTCCAGGTGGAAACGCACGGTGTTGGGGTGCACCCCCAGCTCGTCGGCGATCTGGGCGATGCTCAGCGGCTCGTCCGCGGCCTGCACCAGCCGAAGTACGTCAAGACGACGTCCTCCAGCTGGCCCGGCCGGTTTGGCGATGTCGCTCACTCCCCCTGGGGCGGGTAACTGGCCACCAGCGGAGTGTCGACGCCGAGCGCGCCGATCTTGGCGGCGCCCCCGGGCGAGCCGAGCGCCTCGTCGCGCCCGGGCAGCGCCTCGGTGAAGAACTCCGCGTTGTCGGCCAGGTGGGGCTGCAACTCGTCCGGCAGGTCATCCTCGTAGTAGATGGCCTCGACCGGGCATACCGGCTCGCAGGCACCGCAGTCCACACATTCATCCGGATGGATGTAGAGGGCCCGCCCGCCTTCGTAGATGCAGTCGACGGGGCACTCCTCCACGCAGGCCCGATCCATCACGTCAACGCACGGCTTCCCGATCACGTAGGTCATGCGCGAGAGTTTACACAAGGAAAATTGGAGAAACTAGAAGGGCGGACCTAAATGCCGGCGGCAGATTTCCGCCCTCGGCACGTGCCCGCGACGATCAACGTTCCGTCGCGAAAATTCTTGTATTGCAACGTGCTCCGAGAAGCATTAACGCGGTGGACTGGCCGACAGCCGCACTCAGAGGGTCGGCACCGCGCTAACGCTACAAGGCGACGCGCTATTGGCCCGACCATGGTCTGGGCGGGCGCGTCCGGCCAGCGTCAGGCATGCTTGCCGCATGTCGGTGGATGTCCTGCTGCAGTCGATTCCGCCCTTGGCGGTCTATTTACTCGTCGGCGGGGTGATCGGGATCGAGAGCCTCGGCATCCCCTTGCCCGGTGAAGTGATGCTGGTCGGGGCCGCGCTGCTGTCGTCGCGCCATGACCTGGCGGTCGAGCCGGCCGGGGTCGCCGGGGCGGCGATCGTCGGCGCGGTGATCGGCGATTCGATCGGCTATTCGATCGGGCGGCGCTTCGGCATGCCGCTCTTCGACCGCCTGGGCGCACGGTTCCCCAACCACTTCGGTCCCGGTCACATCGCCTACGCAGAACACCTGTTCGCCCGCTGGGGCACCAGCGCAGTGTTCTTCGGTCGGTTCATTGCACTGCTGCGCATCCTGGCCGGGCCGCTGGCCGGGGCATTGAAGATGCGCTACCCGCAGTTCCTGGTCGCCAACGTGACTGGCGCGATCTGCTGGGCCGGCGGCACCACCGCCCTGGTCTACTACGCCGGGATGGCCGCCGAGCACTGGCTGTCCCGGTTCTCCTGGGTCGCATTGCTGGTGGCGATCCTCGGCGGTGTCATCGGCACGATCGCGCTGCGGGGACGCGTCGGTGCTCGAATCGCCGAACTGGAAGCCCAACATCGCCACGAGACGGGCTCCGTTCAAGAAGTCGCCGAATAGGGGTTGTCGCCGCAGCATCGGCGGAGCATGGTGGAGGGAGACCGGCGGCGCCGCCGGGGCGTCGCCACCGATCGATCAGCCGGAGGCCGATATGTTCGCGCGCGCAACCACCATTCACGCCCATCCGTCATTCCTCGATGAGGGGATCACTCACGTTCGCGGCGTGGTGATGCCGACCCTGGCCGATGAGGACGGCTGCGCGGGAATGTCGATGCTGGTCGACCGCGACGCCGGCCGGTGCATCGTGACGTCGTCCTGGCTGGACGAGGACACCCTGCGCGCCAGCGAGGACAGTGCCCAGCAGCTGTGCGACCGCGCCAGGGAGATCTTCCACGCCACCGCCGAGATCACTCGCTGGGAGATCGCCGCGGTACGCCGCGACTACCGGTCCCGGCGCCACGCCGGGGTGCGGGTCACCTGGTTGCGGACCGACCCGGCCGGGTGCGAGCGGATGATCGACACCTACAAGCTGGCGCTGATGCCCGAAATGGCCGACCTCGATGGCTTCTGCAGCACCACCCTGCTGGTGGACCGGGCCTCGGGGCGTGCGGTCTCATCGATCAGCTTCGACGACCGTGCGGCGATGGTGGCCAGCCGCAGCGGTGAGCAGGCCATCTGGGCCAGGGCCGTCAACGACGCCGGCGCCGAGGTGCTCGAGGTCGCCGAGTTCGATCTGGCGATCGCGCATTTGAATGTGCCCGAGATGGCCTGAGCGCCGCTAGCCGTACTAGCGAAAACCCCAGTTGGGGTGCGCTTCGGCGCGCACGGGTGTGGCAACGGCTTACGCGAGGCAAAGCGGCGGGCGTGGCCGCGCGTTAACCTTTGCTCGCGGCGCGTTGCCGCCTTGCTAGGAGGTATCACCCATGCGGGCTTTCAGCGTGGCCGTGGTCATGACGGTTGCCGCCATGTTCGGTTGCGACGCCGTGGCTGTTGCGGCCCCCAAGGATTACTGCGCCGAGCTCAAAGGTGGCAATACCGGCCGCACCTGTGAGATCCAGCTCTCCGACCCCGGGTACAAAGTCGACATCAGCTTTCCGCTGAACTACCCGGACCAGAAGTCGGTCGCCGAGTACGTCGCCCAGGCACGCGACGCGTTCCTCACCTCCGCCAAGCCTGGCGCGCCTCGCAGCACACCGTATGAGTTGAGCATCAAGCCGACGGAATACACCTCGTCGATTCCCCCGCGCGGCACGCAAGCGGTGGTGTTCACGGTGAACCAGAACGTCGGTGGGGGGCAGCCCCAGACGACGTATAAGGCGTTCAATTGGGACCAGACCTACCGCAAGGCGATCACCTACGCGGCTGCACCGGACGACAAAGAACATGCGCCGTTGTGGCAGGTGGACGATCCGCTGAAGGTCGTCGCCCCGATCGTCCAAGCCGACCTGCAGCAGCAGCTGGCGCCGCCGCCCCCGCCATTAGAACAGTCGACGGCGACCACGTCCACCACGGCGCCATCACCGTTGCCGTTCGCGCAAGCCGCGCTGTATGACCCCGCGAACTATCAGAATTTCGCGGTGGTCAACGACGGGGTGATTTTCTTTTTCGACCAAGGCGTGTTGTTGCCCGCCTCGGCCGGGGCTTTACACGTGCTGGTGCCCAGGTCTGCGATCGACCCGATGATCGCCTAACCCCTGCGCAGTACTGCCCCGTCCGGCCTGAAACAGAAAAACCACCTGCCGTGAGGTGGTTTTCTTGTGGTCCCGGCTGGGATCGAACCAGCGACCTTCCGCGTGTGAGGCGGACGCTCTCCCCCTGAGCTACGAGACCGGATGAACGAGGTCGAAGACTAGCACGGCCGGTCCCCGTAGCTTCAATGCGCAGGACGCTTTTCGCGCGACTCGCCGGTCTGACAGGCCAAGTTGTGTTGTCTCACATCAGTGGACTAATGTTCAGCTTCGCGACGGGCGACGATCTCGCTCGTAGCACGCGGATGTAGCGCAGTTGGTAGCGCATCACCTTGCCAAGGTGAGGGTCGCGGGTTCGAATCCCGTCATCCGCTCGAGGGTGGTCAAGTGGCATCAAGCCCTTGCGGTGGAGTGGCCGAGTGGTGAGGCAACGGCCTGCAAAGCCGTGCACACGGGTTCGATTCCCGTCTCCACCTCCGTTCCTTGGCTCTAAGCGCGGTTAGCTCAGCGGGAGAGCGCTTCCCTGACACGGAAGAGGTCGCTGGTTCAATCCCAGTACCGCGCACCAAGATCGATGCAGGTCAGAGCATTTTTGCGGCCTCGGCGACGGCCCGACATGGGCCACCTGTCAGAGCCCAGCGATACGGTTCCCGCATGAAGCGCCTCACCTTCGCCGCACTGGCGGCCCTCGCGTTCCTCGCCGCCCCGCCCGCGCACGCCGATCCCGCCGGCAATGCGATCTGTCGGCTGCTCGCCGCCGGCAACACACCCGAGGGACTGGAAAACTCGGTGACCGTCCACCAGGTGCTCGGCCCGGACGCCTCCAACGCCGATGCGCGCGTCTACATTCGCTCCGTCGTCGCCGGACAATGCCCCCAGTACCTATGGCGGTGGTAAATCAAACTGCGCGCCGCAGTCGCCGGGGATCCGGCCGAATCGCGAGTCGCTCCGCGCCCCTCGGCAACTAAGCAGCACAATCGGTAGCAACGCCCCCGTAGGCTGGGAAAGTAGCGAAAGGTGGACCCTATGAGACCGGTCGTGGCCCTGTCGGTAGTGGCACTGCTGTCCGCCGGCGTCTCGGCGGCGTGTTCGGGCCACACCGAATCGCCGCCGGCGCCGTCATCGACCGACGTGCCCGTCTCCACCGAAACCACCAGTGCCGCACCGAAAGCCACCGGGCACATCGGTGACACGCTGACTTTGACTCGCGCCGACGGCAGCACTATCGCGGTCACCCTGGAAGGGGTCATCAACCCCGCGACGATTACCCCCGCCGGCGGCGACCCCGGCGCCACCTACATCGCCACGCGGCTCAAGATTGCCGACCCGGGAACGGTGGACATCGACGGCGACGTCAACATCAACGTCTCGGTGTTCGGCTCCGACGGGCAGCGCTACACCCCGGATCTGAACAACGTCAGCGAGTGCACGAATTTCGAATCCGGCATCTTCCGCCTCAGCCCCGGCGAGTCGGCGATCGGTTGCGTGGTGTTCGCGCTGCCGCAAGGGGTGACCCCGACGAAGGTCAAGTACGCCCCGTCCTCGGGGTTCGCTTACGACTTCGGGGAATGGTCACTCCCGTAGCCGACCCGCAGACGTTCGTCAATCGGCGGTTGACGCGCCAGCATCGTCAACCTACAGTTGACGCATGGCTGAACCGATTCCCCCGACCCCGCGCGTCCGGCTCGATGACCTGATCAACGCCATCACCGGCGTGCACGACGATCCGCTGGAGCAGTTGACCGACGCCGTGCTGGCCGCCGAGCACCTCAGCGAGGTCGCCGATCACCTGATCGGGCACTTCGTCGATCAGGCACGCCGCTCCGGCGCGTCGTGGACGGAGATCGGCAAGTGCATGGGCGTCACCAAACAGGCGGCGCAGAAGCGGTTCGTCCCGCGCGCCGAGGCCGCCACGCTGGACGCCGAGCAGGGCTTCGCCCGGTTCACGCCGCGAGCGCGCAGCGCGGTGGTGGCCGCCCAGAACACCGCCCACCGGGCGCGCCACACCGAGATCACCCCCGACCATCTGCTGCTGGGCCTGCTGCACGACCCCGATGCCCTGGCCAGCGCCTTGCTCACCGCACAGCGCATCGACCCGGGCACCGTCGCCGAAGCCGTCGCCCTTGCCCCCGGCGTCAGCGAACCGCCCGCGCTGATCCCGTTCAGCGGGCCGGCCCGCAAGGCACTGGAGTTGACCTTCCGCATCGCACTTCGCCTCGGCCACAACTACATCGGCACCGAACACCTGCTGCTGGCCCTGTTCGACGCCGAAGACGACACCGGACCGCTGCATCGCGCCAAAGTAGACCGGGACCGCCTCGAGACCGACCTCGCCACCGCCCTGGAGGCCATCACCGTCACGGCAGCCGCCGGCGGCGCCGACGCTACGGACTGATCCCCCTGGCCAAGGCTGGTGCACCCGCAACAGCGATATGCCAAGATTCCTCCAACCAACCGAAGAAGGACATGATGCATCGCTGGATTCTGGCCCTGGTCACTTCCGTCGTCACCCTGCTGGCCCTGGCGGCGCCGGCCGTCGGCTACGCCACGCCCACGACCACGCCGGAAGCCCCGATCGGCCGGCTCGGCGACACTCTGCGCATCCAGTACCAGGACGAGGCCTTCGGCCCGATCGTCGCCGACGTGACCGTGCATGACGTGGTGCCCAGCGAGATCCCACCGGGCTGGGGCCAGAACGGATCTCCGCGCTGGCGCGCGCAGGGCGGTCCCTGGCGGGCGAACGTGACCATCCATCCGATCGCGGTGCCCAACCCCTACATCATGGCGGCCTCGACCACCTTCAACGGAGTCACTCCCGGCGGTGACGCGTACGTGGCCAAGCACACCGACGACCCGACCACCCTGGACGCGCTGCTCACCAACGCGCCAGCGGGCTCCACCGTCACCGGCGGGGTGTACTGGGACGTCTACCGCGGCCTGGTCACCCACGTCACGATGCTGTCCCGCAACACCGGCCTGCGCCTGGCGCAGTGGAATCTGTGAGCTAACGGCCGGGTTCAATGGCGGCGGTCCAGCTTCGGCTCTCCTCCGTCGAGCCTCACTAACCGCCGGGTTTAATGGCGGAGGTCCAGCTTCGGCTCTCCTCCGTCGAGCCTCACTAACCGCCGGGGTTTAACGGCGGCGGTCCAGCTTCGGCTCTCCTCCGTCGAGCCTCACTAACCGCCGCTGCTCAACGCCAGCAGCCGCGAGGTGGCCCGCAAGTATTTCTTGCGGTAGCCACCGGCCAGCATCTCGGCGCTGAAGATGTCGTCCAGCTTGGCCCCCGACGCCACCACCGGAGTGCCCGCGTCGTAGAGCCGGTCGGTCAGTGCCACCAGGCGCAGCGCCACATTCTGATCGTCGATGGGATGCGCGCCGGTGAGAAAGACTCCGGTGACGCCTTCGATCAGGCTCAGGTAGCGCGACGGGTGCATGGTGGCCAGGTGCGCACACAGCGCGTCGAAGTCGTCCAGGGTGGAGCCGGGCAGCGCCGCGGCGCGCTCGGCGACCTGCTGCGCCGACGGCGGCTCGGGCGCAGGCGGCAGGTCTCGATGCCGATAGTCCGGGCCATCGACCCGAACCGGTGTGAAAATGCTTGCCAGCGCCTGGATTTCGCGCAGGAAGTCCTGCACGGCGAACCGCCCCTCACCGAGTTGGTCGGGCAGGGTGTTCGACGTGGCGGCCACCGAGACCCCGCGCGCCACCAGCTCCGACAGCAGCCGCGACACCAGCGTGGTGTTGCCCGGGTCGTCGAGTTCGAACTCGTCGATGCACACCATGGTGTAGCCGCCGAGCAACTCGATGCACTCGGTGAACCCGAACACCCCGGCCAGCTGGGTGAGTTCCATGAAGGTGGCGAACGCCGTCCGATGCGGCTGCCCGAGATCGCCGGTCTCGGTGATCTCGCGGTAGACCGAAGCCAGCAGGTGGGTCTTGCCGACACCGAACCCGCCGTCGAGGTAGAGCCCGACGCCCGGCAGCACTTCGCGCTTGCCGAACAGCTTGCGCCGCCCGGCCCGCCGCTCAACCGCCTGCGCACAGAACGCGGTGCAGGCCGCCACGGCCGCCGCCTGGGTGGGCTCGCCGGGGTCGGGACGATAGCTGGCAAAGCTGGCGCGAGAAAACGTCGGCGGCGGCGTGAGCTGCGCGATCAACCGCTCCGGTGAGACGGCCGGATGCCGGTCCACCAGGTGGTCGATTCCCTCGACGGCGGGATTAGGCACGCAGGAACTGTAGCCACATGGTGCAATCGAGGCCATGTCCGACCTCAGCGCAGAACCGGGTTTCACCCGGCTGGACTCGGCACTACCCGTCGACGACGCCGAGCTGGCCCGGCTGTACGCCTACCCCGAACCCGAGCACCCGCGCCTCTGGGTGCGCGCCAACTTCATCGGCAGCATCGATGGCGGCGCAACGCTGGCCGGCAGGTCCGGCGGCCTGGGCAACCCGGGCGACCGCGCCCTGTTCATGCTGCTGCGGGCACTGGCCGACGTCGTGCTGGTCGGCGCGGGCACGGTCCGGGTGGAGAACTACGGCGGAGCCCGCCTCAGCGTCGCACAGCGCCAGCGCCGCCGCGACCGCGGACAGTCCGAGGTCCCCCGGATCGCGATCGTCACCGCGTCCGGGCAGCTGGACCGTGACCTGCGGATCTTCACCGACACCGAGCTGCCGCCGCTGGTGTTGACCAGCACGGCGGCAGCCGAGGACACCCGGCGGCGGCTGGCCGGCCATGCCGAGGTCCAGGACTGCTCGACCGGCAACCCAGACCGGGTCGACGAGGCAGCGGTGCTGGCCGCGCTGGGCACCCGCGGACACTATCGGGTGCTCACCGAAGGCGGCCCGATGCTGCTGGGTTCGTTCATCGAACGCGATCTGCTCGATGAGCTGTGTCTGACCGTCGCCCCTTTTCTGGTCGGGGGGCTGGCGCGCCGGATCGCCACCGGCCCCGGCGAGGTGGCGATTCCGATGCACTGTGCGCATCTGCTGACCGACGAGTCCGGCTACCTCTACGGCCGCTACGTCAAAGGCGTCCGCCTATAAGGTGACAGGCATGAATCTTGCCAGGATCGCGCTCGCCGCCGCCCTGCCGGTGGTTGTCGTGCTGTCCGGCTGTGCGCCCGGGCTGGCCGCGAACCCGCGCTTCGCCACCGACTCCGGGGCCGGCCCGCAGGGCCAACCCGAGTCCACCCCCGACACCGCCGGCCCACCGCCGGTCGAAGTCCCCAAGAACGACCTGCCCTGGCATGACTGCACGGCCCGGGTCTTCAACGACGCCGCGGTGCCCGCCACCCCCGGGGTGCGACTGGACTGCGCCAGCTACGACGCCGACGTCGACCCGCTCGGCGGCAGCTCGACGGCGATCAGCATCGGCGTGGTGCGGGCCCGCTCGGTGCAGACCCCCGCCGACGCCGGGCCCGTCGTGTTCACCACCGGCTGGGACCTGCCGTCCTCGCTGCAGCTGCCGACCTGGCTGGCGCGCGGCGGCGCCGACGTGCTCGCCGGCCACCCCGTCGTGGCCGTGGACCGGCGCGGCACCGGGATGTCGAGCCCGGTGGACTGCCGCGACCGCGGTGATCGCGACGAGATGTGGAACCTGGCGCAGTTCGCCCCCGGCGACGACCCGGTGGCCAACCTGGGCACCGTCGCGATGAACGCCACCACCGACTGCACCGACGCCATCTCGCCCGGGGAGTCCTCCTACGACAACACCCACGCCGCCACCGACCTCGAACGGCTGCGCAGCCTCTGGGACGTTCCGGCGCTGGCCCTGATCGGGATCGGCAACGGCGCCCAGGTCGCCCTGGCCTACGCCGGCTCCCATCCCGGCAAGGTGGCCCGGTTGGCGCTGGACTCCCCCATCCCGCTCGGCGTGGCCGCCGAGGCCGCCGCCGAGCAGCGGATCAAGGGCCAGGAGGCGGCCTTCGAGGCGTTCGCCGCCCAGTGCGTCGCGGTGAACTGCGCCCTGGCGCCCGACCCCAAGGGTGTCGTGGACGCGGTGCTGGACTCCGCCCGTACCGGGAACGGTCCGGGCGGCGCCTCGGTTGCCGCGGTGACCCATGCCATCGTCACCACGCTGGGCTACCCCATCGGTGACCGTGTCAGCAGCACTAACGAATTGGCCAGGGCGCTGGCCAGCGCGCACGCCGGTGACGCCAACCTGCTGAACAACCTGATCAACCGGGCCCAGGGCACCGTCGGCAGCGACGGCCACTTCATCAACTCGTGCGCCGACGCGCTCAACCGGCCCACCCCCGACCGGGTCCGTGAGCTGTTGGTCGCCTGGGGCAAGGAGTACCCGCAGTTCGGCGCCGTCGGCGCCCTCGACATGGCGCAGTGCCTGAGCTGGCCCAGCAGCGCCACCCCGGAGGCGGCGAAGGAGATCAAGATCGACGTGCTGCTGTTCGGGGTGCAAAACGACCCGATCGTCGGCGAGGAGGGTGTGGCGGCCACCGCCGCGGCCGTCATCAACGCCGGCGCGGCCAGCAAGCGGGTGATGTGGCAGGGCACCGGTCACGGGGCCACCGTGTACTCGTCGTGCACCCTGCCCCCGCTGATCGGCTATCTCGACAGCGGCAAGCTGCCCGACACCGACGTCTACTGCCCGGCCTGAGCTGAAGCGGGCGCACCCGTTCGGTGTACGGTGCGCTGGTGACGGCAGTTAACTCACTTCGCAGCAGTCTGCTGACCGCCTTCCGCCCGCCGACCAGCGCGCCGAGCGCCGCGACCGTGTTGCGGTCGGTGCTGTGGCCGGTGGCCATCATGTCGTTGATTCACCGCGCGGTGATACTGCCGCTCAACGGCAACATCACCGACGACTTCAAGCCGGTCTACCGCGCGGTGCTCAACTTCCGGCACGGCCTGGACATCTACAACGAGCACTTCGACTACGTCGACCCGCACTACCTCTACTCGCCCGGCGGCACCTTGCTGATGTCGCCGTTCGGGTATCTGCCCGAAACTCTGTCGCGGTACACCTTCATCGCCACCAATACGATCGCCATCCTGCTCGCCGCCTACCTGCTGCTGCGGATGTTCGGTTTCGCGATGACCTCGGTGGCCGCCCCGGCTCTGCTGGCGGCGCTGTTTCTCACCGAAAGCGTCTCCAGCACACTGGTATTCACCAACATCAACGGCGTCGTCTTGCTCGCCGAGGTGCTGTTCTTGCGCTGGGTGCTCGACGGCCGGGAAAGCCGCCAGTGGTGGGCGGGTGTCGCCATCGGGCTGACCCTGGTGGTCAAACCGGTGCTGGCGCCGCTGCTGCTACTTCCGGTGCTGAACAGGCAGTGGCGGCCGCTCATCGGCGCGGTCGTGGCGCCGGTACTGTTCAACCTGGTGGCGTTCCCGCTGGCCAGCGACCCGACCAGCTACTTTACCCACACCGTGCCCTACATCATGGGCACCCGCGACTACTTCAACTCCTCGATTCTGGGCAATGGCGTGTTTTTCGGCCTGCCGTCTCCGCTGATTCTGTTCCTGCGGGTGTTGTTCACCGCGATCGCGGCCGTCAGCGTGTGGCTGCTCTACCGCTACTACCGCACCCGCGACCCGCGGTTCTGGCTGCTGACCTCCTCGGGCGTACTTCTGACCACCTCGTTTCTGGTGCTGTCGCTGGGCCAGGGCTACTACTCGATCGTGCTGGTCCCGTTCCTGATGACGGTGGTGCTGCCGAACTCGGTGCTGCGCAACTGGCCGGCGTGGCTGGGTATTTACGGGTTCATGACACTGGACAAATGGCTGATCTTCCGGTGGATGAATGTCGGGCGACCGCTGGACTACCTCAAGATCACCTACGGCTGGTCGCTGCTGCTGATCGTGGTGTGCGCCGTGCTGTGCTACCGCTACTTGGACGCCCGCGAGGCCGGCCGCCTCGACGACGGGATCGACCCGGCGTGGCTGGCAGATAAACCCGACAGGGCTACCGTGGAGGCATGACCTCTCCCAAGGTGGCGCTCACCGATGATGAGTGGCGCGCCAAACTGACCCCCGAGGAATTCGCCGTACTGCGCCGCGGCGGTACCGAGCCGCCGAACATCGGCGAATACACCAACACCACCACCGAAGGTGTCTACGAGTGCAGGGCCTGCGGCGCCGAATTGTTCCGCAGCACCGAGAAATTCCCGTCGCACTGTGGTTGGCCGTCGTTCTTCGACCCGGCGGACTCCGATGCGGTGATCCTGCGCCCGGACGACTCGCTGGGAATGCGTCGCACCGAGGTGCTGTGCGCGGCCTGCCACAGCCACCTGGGCCACGTTTTCGAAGGTGAGGGCTACCCCACCCCGACGGATCAGCGGTATTGCATCAACAGCATCTGTCTGCGGCTGGTGCCGTCGTCCTGAGCTGAGCCGATCGGGCGAAGTCAGTCGATACGAGCGGCGTGGACTTCCCAGAACGGAGCGTGCGCCAGCTGTCCGTCCATCAGCGGCTCGATGACCGCCAGCCGTTGCGCGATCGCCCGGATCCGCGGCGGCGCATCCGGATTCCGCTCAACCTGCGCGGCGAACCCCGCCGCACTGACATTGACCAGATAGCTGGTCGGCCCCAGGTAGTCGATCCGCCAGCCACCGGCCGGCAGCCCGGATCGCAGCTCGTCGATCGACATCGCCGGGGGCATGAAGAACCCGTTGATGTTGTAGTCGGCGGCCTCGACCATGTAGAGCCGGGCGCCCGGCCTGGTCGCCCGGTGTAGCGCCCGCAGGTAATCGTGCTGGGCATCACCGCCGAAGGTGTTGTAGAAAGCGGTGTCGACCACGGTGTCGAAACGATCGGTGAAACCGTCTAGAGTCTTGGCGTCGCCGACCCGAAAATCAACCGTCACCCCCGCCGCCTGCGCGTTGGCACGAGCGCGCTCGATGGCCGTCTCGGACACGTCGATGCCGGTCGCGTCGAAGCCGTGCCGGGCGAAGTGGATCGCGTGATGGCCCGGTCCGGTCCCCGGGTCGAGCACCGCCCCCCGGATCGCACCCAGCGCCACCAGGCGCCGCACCGCCGGCTGCGGTCCGCCGATGTCCCACGGCGTGGAGGCCGGCAATCCCCGGGCGGTCTGATCGGCGCGGTAGATCTCCTCGAACCGTTCGGCGTCGCCGGTGGTCGACGAGCTCACGGCAGGGTGGCCACCAACTGCTCGACCTCGACGCGGGGACCGGTGAAGAACGGGGTCTCCTCGCGGGCATGCAGGCGGGCCTCGGTGTTACGCAGGTCGCGCATCAAATCGACGATCAGGTCGAGTTCGGGCGCCTCGAACGCCAGGATCCATTCGTAGTCGCCGAGCGCGAACGCCGGCACGGTGTTGGCCCGGACATCCTTGTAGGGCCGGGCGGCCATCCCGTGTTCGGCCAGCATCCGGCGCCGGTCCTCCTCGGGCAGCACATACCACTCGTGCGAGCGCACGAACGGATACACGCAGATGTAGGCGCCGGCCGGCTCGCCGGCGATGAACGCCGGGACATGGCTCTTGTTGAACTCGGCGGGCCGGTGCAGTCCCACGTTGCTCCAGACCGGAGTGCAGGCCCGGCCGAGCGCGGTGCGCCGGAAGCCGGTGTAGGTGGCCTGCAGGTCCTCCACCCGCTCAGCGTGACTCCAGATCATGAAGTCGGCGTCGGCGCGCAGGCCCGCGACGTCATAGAGGCCCCGGATCACCACGCCGCGCTCTTCCTGCTGCTTGAGGAAGGTGGCCGCCTGGTCGGCGACCTCATCCCGGGTGCCGGGACCCTCGTCGAGCACCCCGGGACGCACCGAGAACACCGAGAACATCACGTAGCGGATGGTGGAATTCAGCTTGTCGTAATCGAGGTGCGCCATGGCCCCCATGCTGCCACGACGGGCCGCCCCTAGGGCGCCGGGGTGGCGCTGATCACGGCCGCCACCGCGCGGTCTGCCGCCGCGACGCAGGCCGGCACCCCGATGCCGTCGAGGTAGTTACCCGCCACAGCCACCGTGGGCGGCAGCCCGGCGCGCAGCGCGGTGACAAGCGCGGCGTGCCCGGACCGGTATTGCGGCATCGCCGCCGGCCAGCGCTGCACCAACACCTCCAGCGGGTCCACCACCGCGCCGAAAACGGTTTCCAAGTCGGATATCGCCCACGCCACCAACTCGGGCTCGGAGGCTCGGGTGCGGGAATCGCCGAACCGGCCGAACGACAACCGCAGCAGCTCCACCTTGCCGCCATAGCCCCAGCTGCCCCATTTGCGCGAGGTCAAGGTGATCGCCTTGGCGTGCAGTCGCTCTCCGGTGGCGACCAGCACCCCGGAATTGTCCGGGAACGCCGCACCGGCCGGCACCGCCAGCGCCACCACCACCGACGACGCGTGGGTGATCTGGCTGGCCGCCGCCGCGGTGCGCGGGGCGAACCCGGTGGCCAGCCGGGCCAGCACGTGGGCGGGCACCGCCATCACCAGCCGGGCGGCGCGGTGGTAGCCGCCGACGGCGTCCCGCAACAGCCAGCCGTCTCCGGTCGGGTCGATCTGGGTCACCGCCGCCTGCACCCAGTGCAGCCTGCTGCGGCGCACCAGGGCGTCGATCAGCACCTGGTAACCGCCGGCGATCGCGCCGAACACCGGTGTGCCGGTCGTCGGCGGCAGTGCCCGCCGCACCGCCTCGGTGAGGCTGGCAGCGCCGCCGTCCAGCGCGGCGGCCAGGCCGGGTACCGCCGAGCGCAGTCCGATCGTCGCCGCCGACCCGGCGTACACCCCGCCGATCAACGGATCCACCGAGCAGGCGACCACCTGCTCGCCGAACCGGTCCGCCACCAGCGCGCCCAGCGCCGGGTCGCTGCCGGGCTCGAACATCAGCGGGCGGCTGGGTTCGCCGGCAATGCGGGCGATGGCCTCCTCGTCGACCAGCCCGGCCATCGACCCCGGCGAGGACGGGATTCCGCTGAGCGTGCCCGGCGGCAGCGGATACAGCCGGCGGCGGCAGTACAGCAGCGGCCGCGCCCCGGTGGTGGTGCGTTCCCGGTCGGCCAGGCCCAGCTCGGCCAGCAGGGCGGGCAGCTCGGGCCGGCGCGCGACGAACGCCTCAGCGCCCACGTCCACCGCGATACCGCCCAGGGTCTCGGTGCGCAGCACCCCGCCGAGCCGGTCGGCCGGGTCGAAGACGGTGATCTCGGCCGCGTCACCGAGCGTCGCGCGTAGGCGGTAGGCGGCGGCCAGACCGGAGATGCCGCCTCCGACAACGCAGTACGACGTGGTCACAACGAATGGACCAGCGACACCAGATCGGTGAGCACGCCCGGGTCCGATTCCGGCAGCACCCCGTGCCCGAGGTTGAAGATGTGACCGGATGCTCCGGCGGCCACCGCGGCACGGCCATCGGCGACGACGGCGCGCGCCGCGCGTTCGGTCACCGGCCAGCCTGCCAACAGCACCGCGGGATCCAGATTGCCCTGCAGGGCGAAGCCCGCGCCGACCCGCGCGGCGGCATCGGTCAGGCTGGTCCGCCAGTCCACCCCGACCACGGTGGGCCCGGCTTCGGCCATGGCGCCCAGCAGCTCGGCGGTCTGCACGCCGAAATGCGTCATCGGCACGCCGGCGTCGGCCAGCGTCGCGAACACCCGGGTGCTGTGCGGTAACACGAAGCTGCGGTAGTCGGCCAGGCTCAGCGTGCCGGCCCACGAGTCGAACAGCTGGATGGCGTCTACACCGTGGTCCAGCTGCACGGTCAAGAACGCGATGGTCAGATCGGTGAGCCGGGTCATGAGCTGATGCCAGCTGTCCGGCTCGGCCAGCATCATCGCCTTGGTGCGGGCGTGGTTGCGGCTCGGGCCCCCTTCGACCAGGTAGGACGCCAGGGTGAACGGCGCCCCGGCGAAGCCGATCAGCGGCACGTCCCCGAGCGCGCCCACCAGCAGCGACACCGCTTCGGCGACGGCCGTCACCTGCTGCGGTTCCAGCGGCTTCAGGGCGGCGATATCGGCCGCACTGCGCACCGGCTCGGCGATCACCGGCCCGACGTCGGGCACGATGTCCAGGTCCACCCCGGCACCGCGCAGCGGCACCACGATGTCGGAGAACAGGATCGCCGCGTCCACGTCGTGGCGGCGCACCGGTTGCAGGGTGATCTCGCAGACCAGCTCCGGATTGAAGCAGGCCGCCAGCATGCTGTGCTGGGCGCGCAGGTCTCGGTATTCCGGCAGCGACCGGCCGGCCTGCCGCATGAACCAGACCGGCACCCGGGCGGGTTGCCGGCCGGCAGCGGCGGCCAGAAAGGACGACTCGGGCAGCTCACGACGGGCACTCATCGAGCTCAATGCTGCCACGGCCGCGTTACGCGGGCGAACCGTCCCGATCCATGCGGCGGTCCCAGCTTCGCCTCGCCTCCGTCGAGCCTCGCTGAACCGCCGGGTTCATACGGCGGTCCCAGCTTCGGCTCTCCTCCGTCGAGCCTCGCTGAACCGCCGGGTTCATACGGCGGCCCCAGCTTCGGCTCTCCTCCGTCGAGCCTCGCTGAACCACCGGTGATTCGGCGCGCCTGTCTGCGCCGATCGGCGCCGGGGGCTAGCGTGAGATCCGGCGACCGGCGGTGCGCAACAGCACCCGGGGCCGGCCGCTGGCTACGCGGGGTACAGCGATGAGTTAAGGAGCGGCGCCAGTGACATCAGCCGAGCCTGCCCCATTCCGCGAAGCGGTGGCAACGATGCATGCCGCGACGGTGCGGTCGGAGATCGAGTTGGGGCCGATCCGGCCGCCGCAGCGCCTCGCGCCCTACAGCTATGCGCTGGGCGCCGAGGTCAAACACCCCGAAACCGACTTCGTGCCGGAGGACTCCGAGGGCGACGCGTTCGGCCGGCTGATCCTGCTCTACGACCCCGACGGCACCGACGCCTGGGACGGCACCATGCGAATGGTGGCGTTCATCCAGGCCGATCTGGATCCGCACGAGGCGATCGACCCATTGCTGCCCGAGGTCGCCTGGAGTTGGCTGGTCGAAGCGCTGAGCTCCCGCACCGAGCACGTCACGGCGCTGGGAGGCACCGTCACGGCGACCACCTCGGTGCGCTACGGCGACATCTCCGGGCCGCCCCGCGGTCACCAACTGGAGCTACGCGCATCCTGGACCGCGACCACGCCGGAGCTGGGCGCGCACGTCCAAGCGTTCTGTGAGGTCCTCGAACACGCTGCGGGGCTGCCGCCGGTCGGGATCACCGACCTGAGCTCCCGAACCCGCGTCTGAGATGTCCGGGCAGACAGAACCGGCATCCGACGAGCCCGAGCCGACTCCCCTGGCGCATCCCGCCGACGGGGTGCCTGAGGTGTCGGTCACCGCGACGCAGATCGGCGCCGCCGCCAAGAAGTTGGCCCGCGGCCACGGCCCGTTCGCGGTGGATGCCGAGCGGGCCTCGGGCTTCCGCTACTCCAACCGCGCCTACCTCATCCAGATCCGGCGCGCCGGTTCGGGCACCGTGCTCATCGACCCGGTCGGCGCCGGTGAGGATCCGGCGGCGCTGCTGCGTCCGGTCGCCGAGGTGCTCGACGACGACGAGTGGATCCTGCACGCCGCCGACCAGGATCTGGCCTGCCTGGCCGAGGTCGGCATGTGGCCGAAGGCGCTCTATGACACCGAACTGGCCGGGCGGCTGGCCGGCTTCGAGCGGGTCAACCTGGCCGCGATGGTGCAGCGCCTGCTGGGACTGGGGCTGGCCAAAGGCCACGGTGCCGCCGACTGGTCGAAACGCCCGCTGCCCGCCGACTGGCTCAACTATGCGGCGCTGGACGTCGAGGTGCTGATCGAACTGCGCGGGGCCATCGCCGACGTGCTGGCCGACCAGCATAAAGGCGACTGGGCAGCACAGGAATTCAATCATCTTCGGATCACCGACTTCACCACGTCGACCCGCCGGGACCGTTGGCGACGTACGTCGGGCATCCACAAGGTGCGCGACCGGCGCGGCCTGGCCGCCGTCCGCGAACTGTGGACGGTGCGCGACCGGATCGCCGCGCGCCGCGATATCGCCCCCGGGCGCATCCTGCCCGACTCGGCGATCATCGCCGCCGCCGTGGCCGATCCCACCACTGTCGAGGAGTTGCTCGCCCTACCGGTGTTCGGCGGGCCCAAGCAACGCCGCAGCGCGGCGACCTGGCTGGCCGCGCTGGCCGCTGCCCGTGAGAATCCCGAGCCGCCGGATTCCGTCGAACCCCACAACGGCCCACCGCCGCCGTCGCGCTGGTCACGGCGCAGGCCCGAGGCGGCCGCCCGGCTGGAGGCGGCTCGTGCCGCATTGGGCCAGCTGTCCGAGCAGGTGAGGGTGCCGACCGAGAACCTGCTCTCCCCCGACCTGCTGCGCCGGCTGTGCTGGGACTGGGATCCGGCGACACCCGAGCCCGCGGCGGCAATCGAAGCGTTCCTGATTGCCGGCGACGCCCGACCGTGGCAACGCGAGCTCACGGTGCCGTTGCTGGCTGCCGCCCTCAAGACCGTCGGCACCACCGCCGACGGCGGCTGATAGAGGTGTCGGCCGTTGTTCGCCGGATCAGCTACGTGATCAGCTACGAACTCATCGCCATCGTGCTCACCGCCCTCGGCCTGGTCGTCCTGGGCTTCGGCGGCGGTAGTTCGGGTGTCATGGCGGTGACGGCATCGACGGTGGCAATGGTCTGGAATTACGTGTGGAACACCGTGTTCGAGTTCTGGGAGCGTCGCCAGGACTCCCAAACCCGCACCGTCGCGCGCCGGATCGCACACGCCATCGGCTTCGAAGGCGGGCTGGTGGTGGTGCTGTTGCCGGTCGTGGCGTGGATATTGGGCGTATCCCTGCTGCAGGCATTCGGTCTCGAGGTGGGCCTGCTGGCGTTCTTCCTGGTCTACACGTTCGTGTTCACCTGGCTGTTCGACAGGCTATGGCCTCCGCGACCTAATCCAGGTGCTCGCTGACCTCTTCGACGCAGTGGGAACTGCCCATCGCCGCCACCCAGCCGGTGACCTGACGGGCCACATCCTGGGCGGTCAGGCCGACCTCGGCCAGCAGTTCCCCTCGCGAGGCGTGGTCGTAGAAGCGTTGCGGCAGACCGACGTCCCGGCAGGGCACGTCGATGTCGGCAGCCCGCAGCGCCGCCGACACCGCCGAGCCGACGCCGCCGGCTACACCGTTGTCCTCGCAGGTCACCACCAGCTTGTGGGCGACGGCCAACTCGGCGATCACCTGCGGCACCGGCAGCACCCAGCGGGGGTCGATCACCGTCACGCCGATGCCCTGGTTGTGCAGCCGCTCGGCCACCGCCAACGCCATCGGCGCGAACGCCCCCACGGCGACCAGCAGAACGTCCGGACTCAGCCCGTCCGTCGGGCGGGCGAGCACATCCACCCCAGAGCGGCGCTCGATCGCGGGAATGTCCTCGCCCACATCGCCTTTGGGGAACCGCAGCGCGGTGGGACCGTCCTGGACCTCAAGCGCCTCACCGAGTTCCTCGCGCAACCGGATGCCGTCGCGAGGCGCGGCTACCCGCATCCCCGGCACGACACCCAGGATCGACAGATCCCACATGCCGTTGTGGCTGGCGCCGTCGGGGCCGGTGATCCCGGACCGATCCAGCACCAGCGTGACCGGCAGCTTGTGCAGCGCGACGTCCATCATCACCTGGTCGAAAGCGCGGTTGAGGAACGTCGAGTAGACCGCCACCACCGGGTGCAGGCCGCCCATCGCCAGCCCGGCCGCCGAGGTGAGCGCGTGCTGTTCGGCGATCCCGACGTCGAACATCCGGTCGGGGAAGCGCTGCCCGAACGGCGTCAGCCCGGTGGGCCCGGGCATCGCGGCGGTGATCGCGACGACATCGCGGCGCTTGGTGCCGTACTCGATGAGCGCATCGGAGAACGTCGCCGTCCAGCCGCGCCCGGCGGTCTCGGTGGCGTACCCGGTGAGCGGGTCGATCACGCCGCAGGCGTGCATCTGCTCGGCCTCGTCGTTCTCGGCCGGACCGTAGCCCTTGCCTTTGCAGGTGACCACGTGCACGATCACCGGCCTGCCGAAGCCGCGCGCGCGGCGCAGCGCCGACTCCACCGCGGCCTCGTCGTGGCCGTCGATCGGGCCGAGGTACTTCAGGCCCAGGTCGGTGAAGAGCGCCTGCGGCGCCAGCGCGTCTTTGAGCCCGGCCTTGAAGCTGTGGATCACCTGGTAGCCGATCTCGCCGACTACCGGCACGCCGCGCACCGCGGCGCGGGGGCGTCGCCCCCCCCCCGCGGGGGCGGGCGGGCGGGGCCACCCCGGCCGGGGGGGGGGGGGCGCCCCGCGGGGGGGCGGGGGGGCGGGGGCGGGGGGGGTGTGCGCCCGCCCCACCCCCCC